>JBFKAE010000001.1:0-75179 GCA_041621755.1 Sphingomonadaceae bacterium
CGGCGACCGACATGATCGGCGGGTCCGACCAGACCATCCTTTTCCATGCGCTCGATCAACCGCGCAGCATTGTTATAGCCGACGCGCAATTGTCGTTGCAAATAGCTGGTCGAAGCCTTCTGGCTTTCGGCGACGACCTGGATGGCGCTGCGATACAGGTTCGATTCGGCGTCGTCTTCGTCGATCGGCAGGCCGAACTGGTCCTCGCCGGGTTCGGGTTCCTCGGTCACCGCCGAAACATAATCCGGCGTGCCCTGCGTGCGCCAATGGTCGGCGACGCGTTCGACCTCTTCATCCGACACGAACGGGCCGTGGATACGCGAAATCTGCTTGCCACCGGGCATATAGAGCATGTCGCCCTTGCCAAGCAGCTGTTCAGCGCCCTGCTCGCCAAGAATGGTCCGCGAATCGATTTTTGACGTAACCGAAAAGCTGATTCGCGTCGGCAGGTTCGCCTTGATGACGCCGGTGATGACATCGACCGACGGGCGCTGCGTCGCCATGATCAGGTGGATCCCCGCCGCGCGCGCCTTTTGCGCCAGCCGCTGGATCAGGAATTCAACCTCCTTGCCCGCCGTCATCATCAGGTCGGCAAGTTCGTCAACGACGACAACAATCAGCGGCAGCGTATCGAAATCGAGCGTTTCGGTTTCATAGATTGGCTGGTTGGTCTCGCTGTCATAGCCGGTGTGAACGCGGCGCACGAACGGCTCGCCGCTGGCCTTGGCTTCGCGCACCTTGATGTTGAAACCGCTTAAGGAGCGCACATTGACCGACGCCATCATGCGATAGCGTTCTTCCATCTGCTCTACCGCCCATTTCAACGCGCGGATCGCCTTTGGCGGCTCCGTGACAACAGGCGAAAGCAAATGCGGGATGCCATCATAGACGCTGAGTTCGAGCATCTTCGGGTCGATCATGATGAGACGGCATTCGTCGGGCGTCAGCCGATAAAGCAGCGACAAGATCATCGCATTCAGACCAACCGATTTGCCCGATCCCGTCGTCCCGGCGATCAACAGATGCGGCATGGGCGCAAGATCGGCAATCACAGGTTCGCCGCCTATATCCTTGCCCAGCACGATGGGCAACGCAGCCGCCTGCTTTTCAAAGGCATCGGATTCAAGCATTTCGGAGAGCACGACCATTTCGCGCTTAGCGTTCGGCAATTCAATGCCGATGACGTTGCGACCGGGGACAACGGCAACGCGTGCTGAAACCGCGGACATTGACCGCGCAATATCGTCGGCAAGGCCGATGACGCGGCTCGATTTGATGCCGGGCGCGGGTTCAAGCTCGTACATGGTGACGACAGGGCCGGGACGGACCTCGACGATTTCGCCGTCTACGCCAAAATCCTGCAACACGGATTCAAGCAGGCGTGCATTTTGTTCAAGGCTCGCCGCGTCAATTTTACGTCCCGAACTTTTCTTTGCAGGCGCAAGCAAGGCAAGCGCCGGCAGGACATAGGAATCGCGCAGATCGAGCCGTGATTGCTTTTCCTTTTTGGCGCGCTTTGATGGCGCGGCAGTCTTGGCGTCGGCGACGATGCGCTTGCGCGGAGCCGCCGCCGTGCCGCTCGCATCCTGCTGTTGCGTCGGTTTGCGCGGCAATGTGCGGGGCTTTGCCAGCCCTGCGCGCTCGGCGCTTCTTTCGGCAAGTCTTTCACGTAGCGCCAACCAGTCTTCGCGATCCACGCCAAGGCCCCAGAAGAAGAGCCCGATCGCACAAAGGACAAGCATGACACCGATCGGCAATAATACCGCCAGCGGGCTGATATTGGCTGGCAACAACGCCGCAGCGGCTTCGGGCAGCCGCGCCAGCAGCAGCCCGGCGATACCGCCTGCGCCCGCAGGGAGCGCCGAAAGCCATTCGCGTCCCGGTAATGCAAGGACGGTCGCCGCAAGCAGCACCGCAGAAAGCGTTGCGAGCACATAGCGCTTCCAGGCCTCGATACCGCGTCTGCGCACCAGACGGAGGCCAATGACAGCAGTCACGGGAACAAGCATCGCACTTGCAAGACCAAAAAGTTGCAGCAACAGGTCCGCGACATAGGCGCCAGGCGTACCCATCCAGTTTTCCGGTGCGAATGCGGTGACCCGGTTGAATGAGGCGTCACCGCTGTCATAGCTGGCCAGCGCCAGCAAAAGGAAAATCGCGAGCAGCACCAGCACGACGCCGCCCGCCATGACGAGCGCCCGTTCAATCGCCGTGACCCAGCTTTGTGGTAACAGCGCTGCGTGTTTTGCTGATGTGCCTCTCGGCATGAAACGTTTGACCCTCTCGTCATGCTTGCCGGTCCCTGTCCGGCTGTTCGCGCAACAGATTGAGTCCGCAACCGCTCCGGGTCAAGCGATTGCAGCGCAGAAACAAGAAAAAGCGGCCGAAGTTTTACCTTCGACCGCCAGTATTGGTACCCGAAATGGGTCCGAGCGAGCTTGAAGCACACATGTGCCTCGATGCGCTCCTTTCACGAACCGTGCCAGTTTGAGGCGCAGTTTTTGCCGAAATTAGGTCCAAAATAGCACAATATTTAAGCTGTGGATTCGCACTGATTAAAAATTAGTCACATTACATCGCGTCAAGTCGCCGCTTCCCGCGCCGCGCTGCAACAATTAAGGTGGCAGGCATGACCAAAGCCGGAAGCAATCAAAACACGTACGATGTCATCGTCATTGGCGGCGGGCTTGTCGGCATGACGACAGCGCTCGCGCTCGCCATATCGGGTATTCGCAGCGCGGTCATCGATGCCGCCGATCTTGATACGACTTTTGCTGCCGGGTTCGACGGTCGCGCTTCGGCCATCGCCAGCGCATCGTGGCGGATGCTCGATGTGCTTGGCCTTGAAGCCGAGCTTGCGGGCAAGGGCTGCGCGATCAATGAGATCCGCGTTACCGATGGCCTGTCGCCCCTGCATCTGCATTTCGATGGCAGCAGCACGGATGGCGAACCCCTCGGCCACATGTTTGAAAACCGCCATTTGCGCGCTGCGCTCATTGCGCGCGGTCGTGCCAGTGACATGATCGACATTATCGCCCCGGCACGCGTCCAGCATATCGACCGTGCCGAAGCGCGGGTCACGGTCAGACTGGAAGGCGGGCAAACATTATATGCGCCCCTGTTGGTCGCGGCCGACGGACGGCGTTCGTTCGTCCGCGAGCAGGCGGGAATCAGGGTCGCAAACTGGCGTTACGCACAAACCGCCATTGTCGGCATGATCGAACACGAAATCCCGCACGGCAACGTCGCCCTTGAACTGTTTTATCCCGCCGGGCCGTTCGCTATCCTGCCGATGCAACCGGGAACACGCTCGGCCATCGTCTGGACGGTCGATGAAAAAGATGCTGCAGCGACGCTCGCATTGCCCGAACGCGCGTTTGTCGCCGAAATCGACAAGCGCGTCGGTGGCCTTCTCGGGGCGATCACACTTGCAGCGAAGCCAAGCTCATATCCGCTCGGCTTCCATCACGCCGAACGCTATACCGATCACCGCCTCGCGCTTGTCGGCGACAGCGCCCACGGCATTCATCCGATCGCAGGGCAAGGATTGAACATGGGCATGCGCGACGCCGCGGCATTTGCCGAAGTGATCGCCGGGGCTGCAAGGCTTGGCCTTGATCCCGGCGGCCCCGACGTGCTGGCGCGTTACCAACGCTGGCGCGGTTTTGACAATATGGCGGTCGCTGCATCAACGGACATCCTCAATCGCCTGTTCGCGATCCCGGCGCGTCCGGTTGCAAGCATTCGTCGCCTTGGCCTTGCCGCCGTCAACAAGATGCCGCCATTGAAGCGCTTTTTCATGGCCGAGGCGCGCGGCGCATCGGGCGACCTGCCGGCGCTGTTGCGCGGCGAGCAGCCTTAGTCGGTTTCGATCTCGCGCGCTTCCTCGATCACCATCACCGGCACGCCATCACGCACCGGATAGGCAAGACCCGCCGCCTTGCTGATCAATTCCTGAGCTTCACGGTCATAGACAAGCGGCGTCTTGGTCAGCGGGCAGACCAGTATTTCAAGCAGGCGGGGATCAATCTCTGTGGTCATGACATCAGTGCAGGATTGCTCCGCCTCGCTCATCATCGGGACCGGACAGCGCCATCAGCGCGGACAAGGTCGCAGCGCGCGCAGGTACACTCTCCGCTTCAAGCAGCGCCTGTTTCTCCGCCGGGTCGAACGGGCACACCGAGGCGAGTGAATTGATCAGCGATTCATCGTCGGCATTCGACACCGCATCCCAGTCCGCCGACAGATTCTGTGCATCAAGATAGGTTCGGAGCGCGTCTTCAAGCTCAGCGCGCATGGCCGGTCTCAGTGGCTCGGGGTTACCAAAATCACTGGAAAAATCCGCATAGTCCGCGATCACCTGCCGATAAGGCGTTTCGACGTCGACCTCGCGCACAATGCGAAATCGTGTCAGGCCCGAAAGCACGATGGTAAAGCGCCCGTTGCCCGGATCGGCAAATTGCGTGATCCGCCCCAATCCGCCTACCTCGTAGAGTTCGTCCACACCCTTTGTCTGGACCATCCCGATCAAACGCTCGCCACCCATGACGTCCTTTACCATAGCAAGGTAGCGCGGTTCGAAAATATTGAGCGGCAATTGCGCTCGTGGCAGGACCAGCGCGCCGTCGAGCGGGAATACCGGAATCTGGCGTGGCAGCGCATTGGCGCCGAATATCTTGCTCATGCCCGGTCCCCTGTCATGCCCGGCCTGTTATCAGGTAAACAGGATTGCCGACAACTTGCGCCGCATATCGCGCGCCCAGTCGTCCTCAAGCCCGACAGCTGCAATCAGCTTTAACAGCTCGTCGCGGGCCGCATTCTCGTTCCACCCCGGCGCCTTGGCAATGATGTGGAGCAAATGCTCCGCCGCGCCATCCCTGTCACCGTGGGACGCCAACGCACCGGCAAGCTCGAGACGCTTGGCATGATCGTCGGGACTGGATTCGACCGTCGCACGCAAGGCAGCGACCGCGCTGTCAGGGACGCGGTTTTTCCTGAGCGCTATTGCAGCGCGCACCTGCTGCACAAGCGCCGATCCGCCCTCGGCAGGCACAGCCGCAATCGCCGCCTCTGCCTCATCCGTGCGATCCTGTTCAAGCAGCGCCCGCGCCAGCCCCGCGGCATGATCCTCATCGTCGGGCAGTTCCGTTACAAGCGCCCGGTAAATCTGTTCGGCCTGCGCGTAGTCTCCGGCCTCAAGCGCAGCCGCAGCCGCCTCGGCATAGCTTGCAAGCTGTTCATCCTTGCCATTTGCCGGCCCCTGTTCGCCAAGCGGCAGTTGCGGCAAAATCTCGTCGAGAAATTTTTTCAGCTCGCCTTCGCTGCGCGCCGGCGTCAAATCGGCAATCGGCTGGCCCTGGAAAATCGCATAGACCGTCGGAATCGATTGCACGCGAAATTGCGCGGCGATGCTTTGATTCTTGTCGACGTCGATCTTCACAAGCCGCACGCCCTTGTCGGCATAATCCGCCGCGACTTTCTCGAGAACCGGGCCAAGCTGCTTGCACGGGCCGCACCATTCGGCCCAGAAATCAAGAATAACGAGCGCCGAGGCCGACGCATCAATAACGTCGCGCTTGAACGCTTCAATCGAGGCGCGTTCTGCTTCCGGGGTGCTGATCGCTGCTGCCAATGCCTGCTCCTTTGTCGATTCTGTCAGACCCATATGGGCATTTCCTTGCCACAGTCCAACCCCCCGCCAAATAAGATCGGGATGATATCCGTCCGAATCCTCTTGCACGGTCACATTACACCATGCTAGCAGCCGCCGACCTCAGGCGAGGCAGTCACCCGTGACCGCCCTTTCGCCACAAGCCCGAGCGGGCGTAGCTCAGGGGTAGAGCACAACCTTGCCAAGGTTGGGGTCGAGGGTTCGAATCCCTTCGCCCGCTCCAGTTTTATTCGGAAAATCAGCAGGTTAGGCTAATCGGCGCTCAGCCGATCTGGCTGCCTTTTGGCCGGTATCCCACCAGTATACCACCGATCAACGTTCGAATTTTCTTGGGGAAAGTATTCCCCTGAGCCGGAGCCGCTGCGCGGTCTCCGACTACCCCTTCATGCGGGGACACCCCGCAACGCCCCGAGAATCGGAGCGGGGCTGATGCCGCGCTCTGTTCCGCAGGCCTGTCGGCCCGCTCCTGAGGGCGCGGCGTTTGATGAAAAGGCCCCGCGCGCACTCTGAGCCGGCGGTCATGGTTTCCTGTGCAGGCCTAGAAAGACGACAAGCCCCGCCTTTCCGCCTGCACGAGCATGACATCGATCTCCGCCTCCTTTCAGGGTGCAGCTTCTTACTTTGGCATTCTCGCTGGCCGCTCGCGCCATCCACAGCGTGGGCAAGTGAGAGTCAGAGGATGGCGGGCTTCGCCGTGACGGGATGAGGGTCGAGAGAGAGGCTCCCGGCCGCCCGTCGTGGAGGTTTCCCCATGAATATGCAGGTTCTCGATGCCCGCCGCGATGCGAGTGGCGGCTACAAGGTCGATGTATCACGCGGTCAACGGATCGGTCGGGTTTCGTCGGAGTGGTTCTCGCGCCCCGATGACGAACGGTTTCTCTCGCTTGGCGATCTGGCCCGATCCGTGCGCGGGCGTTCGGAACGCAGTCGGACCCGCGTCGTCGAAAGCGCGCTCATCCATGTCGAGGCTAGCCGTAACGATCCTGAGCGTCTGGCGCTGATCCTGCCCGGCGCAGACGCGCCGGTCACTCCGACACACTGGAGCTTCGGCCAGTTGGCAAGCCAAGTTGGCGCGCCCGCTGCCTATCTTCGTCAGCTTCCAGCGCCGCTTGCGGCGATCAACCTGCAATATGGTCTCACCTCGCACCGGGCCGAGCAGATCAAGACGCTGGAAACCGATAACGGCAGACTTGAACTGCGCGCCGTGACCGGCCCTGACTATGGCCGGATTTACGACCATGAGCTCGTCGAAGCGGTGCAGAAGATCGCCGGGAACGGCACCGGCGATACCCGCTGGAAGGTGCCGGGCATGCTCGACTGGTCGACGGGCATCTACAATCCGCGCGTCGACATCACCCGCGACACGACCACGCTTTATGCCTCAGACCGCGACGTGTTCCTGTTCCTGGTCGACGATCTCAATCCGATCGAGGCCGGACGTCTGCCTGACGGGTCGCCCGATCTTTATTTCCGGGGCTTCTACTGCTGGAACTCCGAAGTCGGGGCGAAGACGCTGGGCATGGCGAGCTTCTACCTGCGTGCCGTCTGCCAGAACCGAAACCTGTGGGGCGTGGAGGACTTCGAGGAAATCAGCATCCGGCATAGCAAGTATGCGGCGAACCGCTTTGCCCACGAAGCCGCACCGGCGCTGGAAGGCTTCGCCAACTCCTCACCCCAGCCGTTCGTCAACGGCATCAAGGCGGCGCGCGAGCGGATTGTCGCCCGCACCGATGAAGACCGCAGCGACTTCCTGCGGGCGCGCGGGTTCTCCAAGGCCGAAACTGGCAAGATCATCGAGACGGTGCTGGCCGAGGAAGGCCGCCCGCCGGAATCGATCTTCGACTTCGTGCAGGGCATCACGGCGCTGGCTCGCGACAAGGCGCACCAGGATGCCCGCCTCGATATGGAGGGCAAAGCCAAGAAGCTGCTCGACCGGGTCCACTGAGCCCGGACCATATCGGTGTTTCTCCAGCGCGGCGCTGCCTTCTCCGAAAGTGAGAGGGCGGCGCTTCGCTTCGTGACGGGTCGAGGCCGAGAGAAAGGCTCCCGGCGGCCCGTGATGGAGAAACCTCATGACCAAGTCCCAAAACAAGCCGCTGCCCAAGCTCGTGCTCAGTTCCTCGCGCGACATCCCATTTTCCCAGCTGGTGCTGAGCCAGAAGAACGTCCGGCGCGTGAAGGCGGGCCTCTCGATCGAGGATCTGGCCGACGACATCTATCGCCGCACCCTGCTCCAGAGCCTCAATGTCCGCGCCATGCTGGATGATGACGGCAAGGAGAACGGCATGTTCGAGGTCCCGGCTGGCGGCCGCCGCTTCCGCGCGCTCGAACTGCTGGTGAAGACCAAGCGGATGGCCAAGGATCAGCCAGTTCCCTGCGTCGTGCGCGAAGCTGGCATCGCCGAGGAAGACTCGCTCGCCGAAAACGTCATGCGCGTCGGGCTTCACCCGCTCGATCAATTCCGCGCATTCAGCGCGCTGATCGAGGCGGGTCTGTCGGAAGATGACATTGCGGCCCGATTCTTCGTTTCCGTCTCTACCGTGCGCCAGCGCCTGCGACTCGCCTCGGTCTCACCCGCGCTGCTCGACATCTACGGAGAGGACAGCATGACGCTCGAACAGCTCATGGCTTTCACCGTGACCGACAACCATGCGCGCCAGGAGCAGGTCTGGGAACAAGTCAATGGCAGTCAGTTCATCTCCGCACACCAGATCCGCCGCCTGCTGACCGAAGACGCGATCGCCGCCAATGATCGGCGCGTGCGGTTCATCGGCATCGATGCCTACACCGAGGCAGGCGGCTACGTTATGCGCGACCTGTTCTCGACCGATGATGATGGCTGGCTGCAAGATCCCGCCTTGGTCGAACTGCTGGTGAACGAGAAGCTGTCCGAAGTGGCACAGGAAATCGGCGGCGAAGGCTGGAAGTGGGTCGAGGCGGCAATCGATCTACCCTACGGCTGCGAACGCGGCAAACGCCGCATCACCGGCACCACCGTTGCGTTGACTGCTGAGGAACAAGCGCGGCTCGACGCACTCGTCGAAGAATATGACGCCATTGGCGAGGAATATCGCGACGGCTGCGACCTGCCCGATGCGGTCGATGCCCGATTGACCGAAATCGACGCCGAGCTGACTACGCTCAACTGCCGCCCTGTTGTCTTCGATCCCGAAGAGCAGGCGCGTGCTGGTGTGTTCGTCTCGCTCGCGCACGACGGACGGCTGCGGATCGACCGGGGCTATGTGCGGCCCGAGGATGAGCCGGTTACCGACGCCGGCGATGCAACGGCCAATGCACAAAGTGCCGAGCAGGCATCCGGACCGGCAATCACCGTGGCCGGTCAGGTGCAGGACGAGCAGGCTGCAGATGACGAAGACGATGCCATTCGTCCGCTGCCCGACCGGCTGATCTCCGAACTGACTGCGGTGCGCACAGTGGCGCTGCGCAATGTTCTCGCCGGTGATCCCAATGCCGCGTTCATCGCACTTCTCCATGCACTGACGCTGTCGGTGTTCCATCAGCATGGAACGCATGGATGCGTCCAGATCGGCGTGACCCAGGCCTGGCTTGGCAATGTCGCGCCGAACCTTCGCGAAACCTCGTGGAGCGTCGCGATCCAGGAACGCCACGAGCAGTGGGGCGAGCGCCTGCCCGATGAACCTGGTGCGCTTTGGGACTTCCTGACCGCACTGGCGCATGACGAGCAGATGGCGTTGCTCGCGCACTGCGTCTCGCTCGGCGTCAATGCGCTGTTCGAACCTGTGAAGGGCTATGACGGCCGTATCTCCGCGCACGGCATCGCCCAGCGGATTGCTGCCGCCGATTCCCTTGCGGCGGTGGTCGGGCTCGACATGGCCAATGCAGGCTGGACGCCCACGGTCGATAACTACCTGGGCCGCGTGACCAAGCCCCGGATCATCGAGGCCGTGCGCGAAGCCAAGGGCGATGCGACCGCCGTGCTGATCGAGCATTTGAAGAAAGGCGACATGGCCCGGGAGGCCGAACGGCTGCTCGAAGGCACCGGCTGGCTGCCCGAACCGTTGCGGCTGCCGCAGGCGGAACCGGGCGACGAGGAAGTCGCGGACCTGCCTGACTTCTTGGCGGGTGATGGCGATACCGAAATGGCCGAGGACGACGCCTACGCAATCGCTGCCGAATGAACCTTGCGCGCGGGGCGGCCCAGGTTGTCCCGCGCCCCATTCCCGACGTTTGAAGGAGCCAAATGATGGCAGACTATTACACCCCCACGGTGATTGATCCGATGATCCCGCTTGCCGCCATGTTGCCGATCGAGCGGATGTTCCTCGCGCAGGTGTTCGCCGAGGAACTTAACGGCGAAACCGCCTATTACTTCAGCGAAGCGGGCGCGAGCGACCTGATCTCTCTGCCTGCAGCCGACGTTCGCGCTGCACTCGACGCGGCCACGCCTGAAACCAGCCGCCTCGCACAAAAGCTGATCGACGAGCAGCCCGATGCCATTCTGGGCGAGGACGACATCGACCTCGACATGTGCGGGGACCTCTGGGCCGAGGTGCTGCAGGACATAGTGCGGCGATCGTCCGATCTCGACCATCTGACGGTCACCATGGCGTTCACATGCTCAAAGATGCGGCCCGATGGCTTTGGCGGGCTCGCTATGATCATCACCGCAGCGACCATCCGGTCGGACTCGACCCACACGCTGTTCGACCGCTTCTACGAGGAAGCCGCCGCCAACGGGGAGATCAGTCATGGCAATTCCTGACTATGCCCGTACCAATTTCGAGACGCTGATGAAGGCGGCGAAGGCTGGCGATCTCGCGCTGATGGAATGCACCGAGGTAGGTAGCGGCGAAACCCGCTACGTCCTGTGCGCCGTTGGCCGTGATGATGGCGACTACGTCATGACGCCCTTCGGCCACCTCGCACCTGGCAACCCATACGAAGCCTACATTCCGCCAGCCTGATCGCAGGGCTGGTCTCAATCTCTCCAATTCAAAGGAACACTTCCATGACCAACTCGCCTTTGGCGGGTGCTTCCGTGCGCCCGCTTGCCGTCGGTTGTCCGGAGCAGATCGCTACTTCGATCATCGCCGCAGCCCATGACCTGCTTGGGCATTTTGCCGCCGGGCGCCGGATCGACGCACCAGCTATTCGCACCGCGATGCAATCCGCCTTTGGCGCCACCGACGCGAGCGGCACCTGGGACTGGAAGACCGCTTACGAATCGGTCGAGGTCGCTCAACTGCTGTTCATGCGCCGCTATGGCCCGGCGATCCATGCCAGGACCGCCGACCCGTTCGAACGGTTGAAACTGGTCGAACGCATTGCCCAGCTCGCACCGACCCAGACCCGGCGCAGCGAGGAAATGCAGGCCTACCAGCAATTCTCGACACCGTTGGGGCTCGCCTGGGTGGCGAGGGTCGCGGCGGGCTTCTGCTTCGGCGAGCTGGTGCTTGAACCCTCTGCGGGTACTGGATTGCTGGCGATCCAGGCTGAACTCGCCGGGTGCAGCCTTGCCCTGAACGAAGTCGCCGATGTGCGGGCGGCGCTGCTTGGCAGGCTGTTCGAAGGCTCGAGAGTGTCGATGCATGACGCTGCGCAGATCCACGACCGGCTCGACGCAGGCCTGATCCCGAGCTGCATCGTCATGAACCCGCCATTCTCCACCGCTCTCCATGTCGAGACCCGCGTGGTCGATGCAGCCTTCCGGCATCTGTCATCGGCCGTTGCGCGGCTTGCGGACGGCGGACGCCTCGTTGCGATCACCGGCGCGAACTGCGCGCCCGACCACAAAGCATGGCGCGATGGCTTCGTCCGGCTTCAGGAAAAAGCGCGCGTCGTGTTCACCGCGACGATCGCTGGCAGCGTGTTCGCGCCGCACGGCACTTCGGTCGAGACCCGGTTGACGGTGATCGACAAGGTGCCTGCGGACGACGCGACGCAGTTTCCCGCATCGCCTGGCCTGGCCCCTGATCTTGCGACCTTGCTGCTCTGGCTGACCGTCAGCCTTCCGCCGCGTCAGCCCATTGCGGCATTGGCGATCCAGCCGCTGGTTACCCTCCGAAGTTCACCGGACATCAGAACGCCAGTTTCAAAGCCGAGACCGGTTCCAGCTCCGGCCCCAGAGCCAGCGGGCATTCCGCTCGACTATGATCTGATCGACTGGCAATCGCCCAGCGACGGCAAGCTCTCCGATACACTCTATGAGCCCTACAGCCTCCAATCGATCCGCATTGCGGGTGCCCAGCCGCATCCAACCCGCCTGGTGCAATCGGCGGCGATGTCATCGGTCGCGCCGCCCAAGCCGAGCTACCGCCCACATCTGCCTGCTGGCCTCGTTGAACAGGGACTGCTGTCCGACGCCCAGCTGGAATCGGTGATCTATGCGGGCGAAGCCCATGCCGACCATCTCGCCGGCAACTGGAGCGTCGATGCAACCTGGGACAAGGTCGAAGCTGCGCCCGACGACAGCGACTCCGCAGTCCGGTTCCGTAAGGGCTGGTTCCTCGGCGACGGCACGGGCGCGGGCAAGGGTAGGCAGGTTGCCGGCATCTTGCTCGACAACTGGCTCAAGGGCCGGCGGCGTGCGGTCTGGATTTCCAAGTCCGACAAGCTGCTCGAAGATGCCCAGCGTGACTGGAAGGCCTTGGGTCAGGAGCCGCTGCTCGTCACCCCGCTCGCCCGGTTTCGCCAGGGCACGCCGATCCGGCTCGAGCATGGCATCCTTTTTACGACCTATGCCACGCTACGCTCCGATGCGCGTGAGAATCGGGTTTCGCGGGTCCAGCAGATCGTCGATTGGCTGGGGACCGACTTCGACGGGGTCATTGTCTTCGACGAAAGCCATGCGATGCAGAATGCCGGTGGCGGCAAATCCGACCGGGGCGACTCCGCTCCTTCCCAGCAGGGGCGCGCAGGGCTGCGCCTGCAACACGCGCTGCCTGATGCCCGCATTCTCTATATCTCGGCGACCGGTGCGACCACAGTCGAGAACCTCGCCTATGCCCAGCGGCTTGGCCTGTGGGGCGGCACCGACTTCCCGTTCGACAAGCGCACCGATTTCGTCGCGGCCATCGAAGCCGGCGGTGTCGCCGCGATGGAAGTGCTGGCGCGCGACCTCAAGGCACTCGGCCTCTATGCCGCCCGCTCGCTGTCCTATGAAGGCGTCGAATATGAGCTGGTCGAGCATCAGCTGACCCCCGACCAGGTCCGCATCTACGATGCCTATGCCGGGGCCTTCCAGGTCATTCACAACAACCTCGACGCCGCGCTTGAGGCCGCAAACGTCACCAGCAGCAGCGAGGGCACGCTGAACGCACAGGCCAAGTCCGCAGCCCGTTCGGCCTTCGAATCGGCCAAGCAGCGCTTCTTCAATCACCTGATCACCGCCATGAAGACGCCGACGCTGATCGCGGCGATCGACCAGGGGCGGGCCGAAGGCCACGCCGCCGTGGTGCAGATCGTCTCGACGGGGGAAGCGCTGCTGTCGCGCCGTCTGGCCGACATCGATCCGGGTGACTGGAATGATGTTCAGATTGACATCACGCCGCGGGAATATGTTCTGGACTACCTCCTCCACGGCTTCCCGACCCAGCTCCATGAGAACTTCACCGACGGCGATGGCAATCTCGCGTCACGGCCAGCCTATGACGACGATGGCAATGTTGTGCAGTGCCGTGAGGCGATCGAACGACGAGACCGGCTGATCGAGCAGCTCGCCTCAATGGAGCCGGTGCAAGGCGCGCTCGACCAGATTGTCCAGCGGTTCGGGACCGACATGGTGGCCGAGGTGACAGGGCGCTCGCGGCGGATCGTGCGCCGCGTCGATGTGCATGGCGACCGGCTCGCGGTTGAGAACCGACCTGCCCATGCCAATCTTGCAGAAGCGCAGGCGTTCATGGAGGATCGCAAGCAGATCCTCGTCTTCTCCGACGCTGGAGGCACCGGACGCAGCTACCATGCGGACCTTGGCAGCCGGAACCAGCGGCTGCGGCACCACTATTTGCTCGAAGCAGGCTGGAAGGCCGATACTGCGATCCAAGGTCTCGGACGCACCAACCGCACCAATCAGGCGCAGCCGCCGCTGTTCCGGCCTGTTGCCACCAATGTTCAGGCCGAGAAGCGCTTCCTCTCGACCATCGCGCGGCGGCTCGATACGCTGGGGGCGATCACACGCGGACAGCGTCAAACCGGCGGCCAGGGCCTGTTCCGCCCGGAGGACAATCTTGAAAGCCCATATGCCCGCGATGCCCTGCGCCAGCTTTATGTGCTGATCTATGCGGGCAAGGTTGAACATTGCTCGCTTGCGACTTTCGAGAGCATGACCGGCCTGTCGCTGACAGATGGCAGCGGCTGCCTGAAGGATGAATTGCCGTCGATCACGACCTTCCTCAACCGGCTGCTGGCGCTGACGATTGCGATGCAGAACATACTGTTCACGGTGTTCGAGCAGTTGCTCGGTGCCAAGGTCGAGAGTGCGATTGCATCCGGCAGCTACGATGTCGGGCTCGAAACACTGGTGGCTGACAGCTTCACCGTTACCGGCAGCGAGCCGATCTACGTCCACCCGGCAACGGGTGCCGAGACCCGCTTGCTCACCGTGGCCATGCGCGAGCGCAACCAGCCGGTCTCGCTCGACAAGGCGCTGGAACTGCTCCGGGAACCCGGCGCACGCCTGCTGGTCAACACCCGCTCGAAGCGCGCGGCGGTCCAGCTACCAGTTCGCAGTGTGATGCTCGACGATGGCGAAGTCGAACGGCGCATCCGGCTGATCCGGCCGATGGAGCGGCTGAACTTGGCCCTAAACCATCTGGCTGAGACCAGCTGGGAGCACGTGGACGAGGCGACCTTTTCTGCTGTCTGGCAGGCCGAGGTGGCGCAGGTCGATGAATTCACGACGAGCGAACTGCACATCGTCACCGGTCTATTGCTGCCGATCTGGAAGCAGCTCCCCGAAGAATCGACCCGCGTTTACCGCCTCCAAGCCGACGATGGCCGCCGAATTGTCGGGCGCAGAGTCTCCCCGGCATGGGCAGCGAGCGCAACTGCAAGAGCGGACGCGCCTATGCTGTCACCGCCGCAGGCACTCGCCTTGCTTCGCGAAGGCCATGCGGTGCTCGACCTTGCCGATGGGCTGCAACTGCGACGTTCGCGGCTGATGCAGGTCAACCGGATCGAACTCACCGGGTTTAACTCGACGGCGGTGGACCGGCTCAAGGCCATGGGGCTGTTCTCCGAACTCATCAGCTGGAAACTGCGCTTGTTCGTGCCCGACGATATTGTGACAGGGTCGGCTGTGATCGAGCGATTGTTCGAACGGTACCCGTTGGCGCGCATTGCCGACCGCAAGGCTGCCTGACATGGGCAGGTTTTCCAGTCGCGCAGCGGAACTGTCGGAACGGCTTGCGGCCAATGCGCAAGCCGTTTGTCGCCACTATCTGCCAGCAGGAAGGCGCGAAGGCCGCTACTGGATGGTCGGCGATGTTACCGGATCGCCCGGACGCAGTCTCTATATCCGCCTGTTCGAGACCGAACGGGGCGCAATCGGCAACTGGGTCGATGCCGCGACCGGCGAACATGGTGATCTTGTCGACCTCATACGGCTCAACCAACGGCATGGGCGACTGTCCGACACCATCGACGAAGCCGAACGCTTCCTCAGCCTGCCACCATCGGCAGCGGACGATGGACGGACTGCCGCAGCTTCAGCCAAGCCCGCACGAGCAGGGTCACCAACGGCAGCCAGACGCTTGTTCGCCGCATCGAAGTCCCTGACTGGATCACTGGCAGCCTGTTACCTGCGATCACGCAGCATCACGCGAGTATCCGACCTGCCAGCCCTGCGCTTTCATCCGCGCTGTTACTACCGGCCGAATGAGGATGACGCTCCCGGAACGTCAGGCGTATTCCCGGCAATGATCGCAGCGGTGACTGATAATGATGGAGAGCAGACCGGCACGCATCGCACCTGGCTCGATCCATCGGGCGGAATGAAAGCCAAGGTCGCATCGCCGCGCCGAGCCATGGGCAATATTCTCGGCAACGCAGTCCGGCTCGGAGTCGCGGATGACGTCCTGATCGCGGGTGAAGGCATTGAGACCATGCTGTCCCTGCGCGAAGTTTTGCCGACCATGCCGATAGCAGCCGCAACCTCGTCGGCCCATCTCGCCGCCATTCAGTTCCCGCCGACACTCAAGCGCCTCTATGTCGCGCGCGACCGGGACGCGGCAGGCGACGCGGCTTTCGGCATCCTGACCGATCGCATGCAGACTGCAGGGGTCGAAATCGTGTCGCTCATGCCTGACCTTGCGGACTTCAACGACGATTTGCGCCAGCATGGCGCTTGGGCTTTGGGTGAACGGGTCCGCCTTCAGCTGCATGAGCAGGATCGGACACGCTTCTCCGTCGATTGAGGATGAGCCGATACGGGGTCGGAAGGTCGGGCTGAGGCGGCGCGCATCGTCCAGGACCAGTGTTCCGGACAAGCCCTGCCTTCTTCGGGTGGCGTCCGAGAGACCGGCTGCCGGGAGGCCGCAATGGCGGACGGGCGACTATTTTCCGGCGGCGCGGGGAAGCATCGCCTCAAGCGATGCGACAAACAACAACACCCGCGCCATTCCATCGCGAACCAAAATAGCCGCCCGTCCGCCATCCTTCGCTGCGCTGCGGTCCTGCGGATGCAGCCTCCCTGCAGCCGGTCAGAGGGACGCCAATGAAGGCCGGGCAAGGTGCCCGGTTCCAAAGCCCAAAGGACAGCGCCATGACAATCATGCCCGATTCCGAACCCGAACATGAAGTCTCGCCTACCGTCCATCTCCTCGATGAAATCGCCCTCTACGGCTATCGCCCCTTCTCCGACGAAGCCGACCCGCGGCCACTGCCCGAAGAACGCATCGCCGCTGGCGCTGTCGCCGACATGTTCGACGCCCTCGTCGCAACCATGATCGACACCAGGCTCGAACCCGATCTTGAAGACTTGTGCTGGTCGCTCGCCAACCTCTTCCACCGCGCCGAATTCCGCATCCAGCGCGAGCTTGACGACAATGAGGATGCCCAGAAGCGCGGTCAGCGCGAACAGGACGGATCGGAGGTCAAATCGGTCGAGCTTGAACGGCAGATCCGCGAAGGCATTGGCCTGATCGAACGGCGCAACGCGATGGAGTTCATGCGCGAAGCCGCCGCCGACCAGTTCGAGGCGCATTTCCGCAAGGCCTGGACCCCGCGCACCGGATCACTGGTCAACCATCGCACCTTGACCGCCGCCATGATCGACAGCCGCGACTTTCTCGCCGCCAAGCGCCGTTCGGAAACAGAGCCAATGTTGCCAGCCGGCACCCGCATCGCATTCACTTCCGGTCCCGCATATCAGGATCACAACCGCATCTGGGCAGTGCTCGACAAGGTGCTCGCCAAATATCCCGACATGGTCCTGTTCCACGGTGGCAACCCGACCGGCGGCGAACACATTGCCTCGCTCTGGGCACGCGCGCGCAAGATCACCCACGTTCCGTTCCGGCCAGATTGGGATCGGTTCAAGAAGGCGGCACCGTTCCGCCGCAACGATCAAATGCTTGAAGTTCTGCCCAAGGCTGTGGTCGCCTGCCCGGGCAATGGTATCAACGCCAACCTGATCGACAAAGCCCGCAAGTTGGGGATCACGGTGTGGACGATCGAGTGACAGCTCTTCGACCTAGCACCAATCATCAGCGAAATGGACAATCCTAATTGCTGTAGTTTTAAGCCTCTGGCGCCCCGGCCAACGCCAATACGAGGTGCTTACAAATCACAGCGCAGTGACGATCGCAGTGACGACCGCGACGATCAGGCCAAGCAGGGCGATAACGCCCTGGAAGGCCGGGTGGGCAATCACCGACAGCGCAGCGCGAAGTGCTTCCGAATCAAACATAAATCTGACCTCCAATCTGAAGCCCAGTTCATGCGGAAGGTCCGCCGACAACACCCGCCTATCAATGCCCAACGTTGATTGCCGCGCGCGCACTTATGTTTGACAATGTCTGTCTCGGTCTGACACGCGGGGAGTATTAGGGGGAAATTGAAATGGCAGAACCACTCTCGCTTCGGGAAGCTATCAAGAAGGGTCGATCAAGTCTTGGCATTAAACAGGAAGCTTTGGCCGCGCAGGTCAGTTGTTCGCGATCTCTTATCGCGAGCTTCGAAGCTGGCACTCTGCCCAAAAAGGAAATGCTCAAGAAGATTGCCCTGGAATTCAAGGAAGCTGACCGAATTGTGCTTTTGGGAACGGCCGAGGCTCGAAAAATCCTGGACGGTGACGATGATGATCTGGCCGACTCTGCCGACGACGCTGCCGAAGATATGATCACGAACTTCATGAAATTGCGCCGATCGGGCGACGTCGACCTTTCGGGAACTTGGAATGCGATGTGGTTGACGACAGTCAATCAAGTGGAAAACAGAAACCGTGAGGTCATCAACGTGCGCAGGCGATGGAATGGCACTTGGCAACTCTCCAACGAAGCGATTAGCGCCGACAACCCTGATGGCGGCTATCTATGGATCGCGCGGATGGAGCTTTTCGATAACAAGCACCTGCTCGGCTACTACTGCGCCCGCGAACGTGTCGTCCTTGCCAAGGGTACGCTCTGCCTTGAGCTACAACCCAACGGGCGCGAGATCGTCGGGGTCTGGGACGGGCTGAATTTCGATACCATGTGGGCGTCAGGGCTTGTCGCCCTGACGAGATCGACCGGCAACCATGACCCTGGAGTGGCTCTGGACAGGTTTATCAAAGCCCGACCGACGATGCCGTATTAGTAGGAGGAAGTGATGACGACCGACGCTGTGATGATCATGACAACCGTGAAGGATAAGGATGACGCCAAAGCGATGGCGTCACACCTGATCCAGGGTAGATTCGCCGCTTGCGTCCAGGAAGTGGCAATCAACAGCCACTTCAACTGGGAAGGCAAGACCAACAACGAGCCGGAAGTGCTTCTGCTAGTCAAAACCGCCACCGACCGTATCGATGCGACCATTGAAGCGATCAAGGCGAGACACAGCTACGACATTCCTGAGATCCTCGTGTCGCCAATCATCGGCGGGCTCGGCACCTACCTCCAGTGGGTGAAGGACGAGACGCGAGAGGAAGCCGTGTAGAATGGAACAGCATGGAAGGTGCCACTGCCCGAAATGCCTGCGCATTCTCGACGGCCGCCTAATGATCGACGACCGTGTTTGGTTGGTGCGCCAGTGCCCAGAGCACGGGCTAATCCGGACCATGCTGTTCGCAACTCCGGCCTATCTCGCTGATGCGATCGAATTATCGTGTCTGAACTCGTCAACTCGGCACACATGCCTTGTGGCCGAAGTGACTGAGCGCTGCGACGTGGGATGCGCGACGTGCTCCGCATCTTCCACGATGGTGGGCGAAGAACATCATGCGCCCGACCTTGTCGCCTCGATCCAGTCCCGCGCAGTCGCGGTCGGGGCCGACGTGGTCGCGCTAAGTGGTGGTGAACCCTTCATGCGCGACGATCTCTGGAACATCGTCGATGCACTTCATCGTACTATCCCGAAGATCGTAATCATCACTAGCGGCAGGGATTTCGAAACAAACCCTGGGATCATGGCCGGGATTGCGGCGCGCTCAGAGTGGCTTGAGATCTATCTGCAGTTCGATTCGCTTCGCGACGAAGTATTGATGGCGTTGCGGACACCTGAAATGACCGCAGACCTCAGGCGGAGGCGACTCAGTCTCGCCATCGCTACTGGCGCCGCCATTACGGCCGTCTGCGTTATTCCACCGGACAGTGACGAGCAGACGGTGGGCGAACTCGCGGTATTCTGTCGCGACAGTGGCGCGGCCGGAATCACCTTTCAGCCCATCCGCCGATTGGGGAGGCATCCTTCGTCCAGCTTCGTGGCTGGACCGATGTCGACCATCGACCACATACAAGAATGCGCGCTAAGGGCGCTCGGAGTCGAATCCCGACCACAGCCCTTTGCGCAGCAGCCTTTCGACATGAGCGTGGCGTTCGTGAGTGAGGCTGAATCCGAGCTGAGCGATCGCTTCTTCACTGCCGGACGCCAGATAGGCATTTTTCGGGTTGCGACATCCTCCTATTGGGACTTCACGAACTACTTCGCGCCCTTTGCCGACTCAGGCCGCTACTACTTCCACTTCGCCATCGACCAGCCGCTGAATGCGCGGTACTTTGACGCCGTGCTATCGAACCAGACGTTGCATATCGATAATGGCGGACTTGACCTTGCCGCCAGAGCACTTGGCGGAATTCCTGCGACCTGATTTCCGCGCCGATCGACGACACGAAGCTAGCATTTTGCAGTTCTACGTCGTGTGGAAATGGGGCTTCGAGCCCAACTCTTCCAGATCCGAAACACCCGCGCTCTCAAAGGCCAATCCGTTGGCCGCCTCAAAGCCTCCTTCAATCAACCCGTTAAGGGTCCGCTACGCGTGCCGCGTGCGGCCACTGCGGCTACGCCTCCGTGGTGATTGCGGCTTTGCGCCGCCTGTCCGGGGCCTGTCGAGCGGGGATGGTCCCTGCTCCGAGACAGGAGCTCGAACATGTCACTCACCATCGCACAGCGTCACGCCTGGAGCCTTGCCCGCACATTGATGGTCTGCGTCACCCTGTTCCACGCCGGTAACGGCTATGCCGCCATTCCTACCTCAGAATTTGATGGCGAAGCCGACAGCGTGATCCACGAATATGACCCGTTCAATCCCTGACCGCGTCCAATCGCGCAGCGCGCCATGGCCGGATGCCCATCGGGTATTCCGGCCAACGCCCATGTCTGCTATGGATTTCATGCACATTGCGCTGCGGTGGAGGTGGAGAGCGCGTCCCTTGCCCTTGGCTTCAAGGAGGACGCCATGCTGATCGGCTTTGCCCTGATAATTGTCGCAGTATTCCTGTGCTGTGCGCTTCTATTCCGCCTTTCGATCTACGCTCTGCCGCTGTTCGTGGCCATTCTCGCAGGTTCCGCCACCTACCGCAGTGACAACGGCATACTCGCTGCGCTCGCCGCCGCAGCCATTGCGGCGATCTTGCTGCTCGTGGCCGCCCAGTTCGCACTGGCGTTCGCCAAATCCGATCTGACGCGAGCAGCGATCGGCGTCGCCTTCGCCGCGCCCGCTGCCGTCGCGGGCTACCACGCCGTCCATGGCATCGCCGCGGCAACTATGCCGCCAAGCGCATGGCAGCTTGTCGTATCGCTGCTCGGCGCTGCAATTGTCGCTGCGGCATCATGGGCACAGCTAAGCCGCGCTCGCCTGTAGCTTCGTCATTTTCCAAGCCCCCCCCGGCAGGTGCCGGGCGGGACTTGCACGGTCAGTTCAGCCGTCACGAGGCAGGCGTTGCGGATCAGGTGGCAGGCTCCGCCATCCTCGTTCCGGGCGTGGCGGGTCTGAGCGGTGTCCGGGTTCGAGCGCGACCGAGAATTCACGGCCTGTATGTGGCTGAGCCATGGTGCGCCGAATGCGTGGATCACGATCAGTCCCGGGCCGGTGTTTTGTCGCTGCGGAGGTCTGGAGTTGCGGTGACAACCTGCTTGCACACCGTGCGACGATACCTCCCTGTCAATAGTCCGGTCCAGGAATTCCGTGAGGTGCCATGGCTCTTGGTCAAGTGTGACCCGAGCCCGTTGCCGCCTCTTCGATGGCTTTGGTTGGCAGGGGATGGCTTCGCCGCTTGAACCCTTGCTGCAACGGCGTCTGCGTCGACTTTCTTCCCCTGGGCGTGCCGCCCATTCCTCGCGGGGCAAGAAAGCCGTCTGGCCGCCGTCCTTCACTCCGTTTCGGCCCTTCGGGTGCAGCGGGCACAAGCCCCTGCCTTCAACCAGCCATCGAGGCCGCGATGGGCGCGGGTTCGACCAACTTGAAGGAACTCATCATGGCCAACATCGGAACTTTCACCAAGACCGGCAACGAATACAAGGGCGAGATCGTCACCATGTCGGTGCAGCAGAAGAACGTCCGCATCGTCCCCGAAGCCAGCGACAACGAAAACGCACCGTCGCACCGGGTCTTCGTCGGCCGCGCGGAAATCGGCGCCGCCTGGACCAAGACCTCGAACGAAGGCCGCGACTACCTCTCGGTCAAGCTCGACGATCCCAGCTTCACCGCCCCGATCTTCGCCAACCTGTTCGATGACGAAGACGGCAAGTCCTACAACCTGATCTGGTCGCGCGCTCGCCGCACCAATGGCGACTGACCGCCACGCCAGCCCCGCCCGGCACCTGCCGGGCGGGGCTTTGGCCTGTTCAAGTCTCACTTCCGGCAGGCGGATCAGCCAGCAGGTCCGCCGGCTTCACCTCGAGCGCTTGGGCGGCTTCGTGCACGGACAGCAAAGTCGCGTTCTGCTCGCCGCGCTCGATCAGGCTGACGTAAGCACGATCGACGCCCATTCGCTCCGCCACCGCTTCCTGGCTGAGCCCTGCGGAAAGGCGGTAGTGGCGAACATTGGCGCCGAAAAGCTTGCGGATATCCATCCGTAGCTTAGAAACCGGTCGCGTATCTCCGTGCTACGTATTATAATACGCGGCAAATTGGCTCATCTCGTCACGCTTCGTATCGGACTGTAGTTACTGCTTATACCCGAGCTGGTAGGTCGACCTCCCCTTTGGGGTATGAGCCAAGTTTTCACCGAACCGGACCAACTTTCGTGCTAAGTGTAAAACGACGTGAAAAGAGTCGAAACGAAGGCTCGCCCCATGACCACACCACCTACTGAGGACAATCCTCCTGCGGACGAAAGCGTCACGGCGTATGATGAGCGCCATTTTGTCACGTATTTACGGGTACTTGATGCTGAAGCAGAGGGGGCCGACTGGCGCGAAATCGTAGCGATCGTTTTCGGACTGGACCCTTCGGTCGATCCGGATCGTGCCAGGCGAGTGTACGAAAGTCATCTCAATCGGGCGCGATGGATGACCTCTCACGGCTATAGGGATTTGCTGGAGAAGTCCCGCAAAGCGTGATCCCCTGGCAAATCAATGCGGAAATTTCCCTATTTGAATAGTCCGCTTACTTCGAGCCCTGGAATAGCATCCCGCGAACTTGGCTACTTCCGAGTTATCTTTACTGAACAAAGACTTGATGTTCGGCTTGCTCGCCTGTGCTTTGCGAGGTCCATATGTCCGGTGGTTCGTCTTGGCGGTCACCTCCGACCGCGGATCAGTATCGACATCACGACTACGCGGATTTCGCGCAGGAGTTCCTGAATCGAAATCCGGACTACCGACGTGATCATGCCGAGACCATGTCTCGCATAGCTCTGTCTCCCGAAACTACATGGCAAGAACAGGAGGGCCTCGCCCGGCGATGGGGCTTGAGCTTTCCCCTCGGATCCAATGGCAAATCCGCGCGAACGCCCAGCTCTGTGGTCGCCGGAGGCGGCACCCGACGTGGTGGTCATCGAAGCCGCGGACCTGGATCGGGCAATTCCGCTTCCGCCCGGCTCTGAACCGCTGGTCGAAGCCATTACCGACGAAGAGCATCACCTCGTCATCGCGCACGGCACCGCCCGGCTGCGCTTGTGCGTGCGCCATGCGCCTCTTCTCCACGTTCCGGCATTCTCGATCCTGTGCGATCCGGTCTGCGCTTTGCGCCTCGCCGCAGCTGCCCGCCTTCAGCGGGTGACGCGCGGCGGCCGCGTTCCAGCCGGACTGGCCTCACTTCCGACCCGCTATCAACGCAATCGCTATACCCAGCTCCTGGAAATCCATGACGCGCTGGAGGCTGGCGCCTCCTCGCGCGATCTCGCCTTCGGCCTGATCTTTCGCGGCCATCGCCCGCTTGCTGGGGCGATATGGAAGGGATCGGGTGAACGGCGGCACGTGCTCCGGCTGATCGCCAATGCCCGCCGCCTGATTGCGGTCGGATATCGCAAATTGCTCCTTCACCGCTGACGCCGATCACCAAGCGGCAAGGGTGACAGAAACGCCGCCACGCATTCTGTCACTCCTTCAGTTCGTTCTTGCCACGCCAAAGCTCGCGAACCCCAGCGACAGCCCGCTGCCGCTGCCATCTTTCGCC
Source organism: Sphingomonadaceae bacterium (assembly GCA_041621755.1). GTDB lineage: Bacteria > Pseudomonadota > Alphaproteobacteria > Sphingomonadales > Sphingomonadaceae > Sphingosinicella. The sequence goes on from JBFKAE010000001.1 coordinate 23,688, forward strand.
GGAGCCTTGCCATGGATGCCAGACCGACCCCCGTAACCGCCCGCTTCTTGCGGACACCCGACGCTGCCGTGCATCTCGGCCTCTCCGCCCGCACCCTCGAAAAGCATCGCTGTTTCGGGACCGGGCCGGTCTACCGGAAACTCGGCGGTCGCATCGTCTACTCGGTTACGGACCTCGACGCTTGGGCCGAACAAGGCCTGCGCCGTTCGACCAGCGATCCGGGCAAGGGGATTGTCCACCCTGCCAAGCGGCTTGATGGCTATACCCCGCCGGTCCGGCGCTGAAGGCTGTTCCATGCGCCGCCTGCCCAACTTTCCTGCGCCCCTCACGCAGCTTGACCTGTTCGTCAGCGCCGGCGGCGACATCGCCGCCCGCGACGCACAGGATCTGATGGCCTGGCCGTTCTTCAGCTTGGCAAAAACGAAGCGGGTGCGGCCGATCGACTTCCGCATGGGCGAGGTCTCGATCCTGGTCGAGGCAACCGCCGAACACGGCATGGCGACCATCTGGGACGCCGATGTGCTCATCTGGGTCGCGAGCCAGATCGTCGAGGCCCGCGACATGGGCCGCCCGACCTCGCGGCTGATCGCCGCGACCCCGCACGAGATCCTCGCCTTCACGCGCCGAGGCACCGGCAAGGCGAGTTATGAACGGTTGAAAGCTGGGCTGGACCGGCTTCAATCGACAACGATCGCGACCTCGATCCGCCAGCGCGATGCGCGGCGGCGACACCGCTTCTCCTGGATCAACGAATGGAAAGAGCGCCTCGACGGCTCGGGCCGCGCGCTCGGGATCGAGATGATCATCCCCGACTGGTTCTACGAGGGCGTGATCGACCAGGCGCTCGTGCTGACCATCGATCCGGACTATTTCGCGCTGACTGGCGGGCTGGAGCGCTGGCTTTACCGCCTGGTGCGCAAGCACGGCGGCAAGCAGCGCGGGGGCTGGAGCTTCGACTTCCAGCACCTGCACCTGAAGTCCGGCGCACTCTCGCCGCCCAAACGCTTCGCGTTCGAGCTGCGCGATATCGTGCGGCGCCAGGCGCTGCCCGGATACCAACTCGCCATCGAACATGCGCTGGGCCGTGAGCGGCTAAACTTTGTTTCGATCCCTGCCGATCCGTTCGACGCGGCCATGCGGCGCGTCGGCCTGCGCCCTGTGGATATGTCGTGATGCAACACGGACTATCAGGAACCGCAGGACTCGGACGATCAGGAACCGAAAGTTCGGACTATCGGGAACCGGAATGGCCTTCAAACCCGCAGAAATCTGCGCCGAAATTCGTCCTTAACTTAGCTAACAAAGAATCCTTCGGATTCTTGCTAACGGACTCGCGCCTGTGGACGGACAGTGAACCGCCACCACACAGGCTTGCCGAAACGAGGGTATGCGATGGGCCTCCGCTGACCCATGTCACGCTCATCTGGCGCGAAGGCGAGCACGAAGACTGGCTCAAATTTGGCAGGCCGATTGCCGAGCGGATCGTCGACCGCCGTCAGCGCATCGAAAGCTATGCGGCAGGCCAGGTGTTCGGCTTGGTGCGCTGGGCGTCCAATGATTACGGCACCGTCCGCTCGACGCTCGACATCGTCCGTGCCGTCGCTGGGACGGCCCCTTGCGTTCCGGTGCCCCAAGTCGATCCCGGCGGCGATCTGCTGCTCAGTGTTCATGGCTGGCCGAAGGTTGCCCAAGTCTTTCGCCTGATCGATACGATCGAAGCGTCAGGCATCGACCCCTGCGATGTCGCGCCCGATCATTGGCGGCACATCCACAACCGGCTTGCCGGGCGCGAAGTGCCGCGCGGCTACAATCTGGCGCGTCACCGTGCCTGGCTCCAGCGCAAGGCGCTGCTGCCATGATGCGGCGACGATTCATTCTCGCTGGATCCGTCGCCGCCGCCACACTCGCGACGCTGACCGTGCCGGTCTCGCGTTACGCGGTGTGGAATGTATCGGCGAGCGTGCCGACCGGACTCTACGCCATCCGTGGCAAGGCAAGCCTGCACGTCGGCGAACGGATCGCCATCGAACCGCCGCCCGAACTGCGCCGACTGCTCGCCGAACGGCATTACCTCCCGACCGGCGTACCTCTGCTGAAGCGCATTGCCGCTGTGCGCGGCCAGTGCGTTTGCCGCTTCGCGCATGCCATCACGATTGACGGCCAATATGTCGGCGCGGCGCGTGCTCGCGACCGTCTCGGGCGCCCGCTGCCGCTCTGGTCTGGCTGCCGTGTGCTGCGCACCGGCGAGCTATTCGTGATGAACCCGGCTGCGCTCGACAGCTTCGACGGCCGCTATTTCGGCGTGCTGCGCATGGCCGATGTGATCGGCCGCGCAACGCCGGTCTGGACCGATGAATCGGGCAAAGGCGACCATCAATGGTTCGCCGATCCCCTTTCGAACCAAACCTCCAGTTCAACAACCGAAGGAGACTGAACGATGAAGATTGGATATTTTGTGACCGCAGACGGCGGCTTTTCCGGACACATTACAACGCTGACGCTCGACATTGGCGTGGTGCTGCTTCCCACCGAACCGTCCAACAACGAGAACGCACCCGATTACCGGGTGATTGCCGGCGACGGCGACGAGGCGCGCGAAATCGGTGCAGGTTGGAAGTGCACCGGCGAGAAGGCCGGCCACTATGTCGCGCTCCAGATCGACGACCCGGCATTCGTCCAGCCGCTGCGGGCCAACCTGTTTCACGACAACGGCACCGGCCACGTCCTGGTCTGGTCGCGCCCGTCCCGGCACGACAAGGCGGATTGAGCCGATGCGCTGGAATCGCTCGGGCTTTGCCGCGTTTCTCGCAGCTGCCCTGTTCGGGTGTGCGCCTGCCTGCGGGCAGGCCGCTGCCGAACAGGCGCAGCCGCGCGCCATCGACATTGCTGCGCATCTCGCCGAGGCATCGCAGCGCTTCGGCATCCCTGAGAACTGGATTTACGCCGTGATGCGCACCGAAAGCGCGGGCCGGATTGGCGCGGTTTCATCGGCGGGAGCGATGGGCCTGATGCAACTGATGCCCAGAACCTGGGCGCGCCAGCGCGCCCGATTCGGACTGGGTGCTGACCCGTTCGACCCGCGCGACAACATCATGGCTGGCACATCCTACCTTCGCGAGCTTTACGACAGTTACGGCGCCCCTGGCTTCCTTGCTGCCTACAATGCAGGCAGCGGACGGTACGAAGACTGGCGCGATCGCGGTCGTCCGCTTCCTGCGGAAACCCGCGCCTATGTCGCCAAAATCGCACCGATGTTGCAACCGGGCAGCGCGGCAACAGTCGTCGCCAGCACATCGTCCGTGCAGCCGGTTCGACTATCCTGGACACAGGGCCAGCTTTTCGCAGTGCGCGGGTCTGAACAGGCAGATGCATCCGGCAGCTTCGCCGCCGCCGCGCCGCCGACCTCTATTCCTGCTTCGTCCAGTCCCCTGAACGGCCTCTTCGCGCCCGTTTCGGGGAGCCGTTCGCAGTGATCGCGCATTTGTTCCTCTGGCGCGTCACGGCGTGGATTAGCGCAGAATTGTGCGGAAGGTGGGTTGCAGGAGGGGAAGTTTCAGGAGGATGGCAAGATAAAAGCAACGGCGTCGGGTGGGGCGGAGATGGGCAGAATTTCTGGACTTTGAGCGACGTCAGCCCACCCCCCCTGACGTCAGCATTCCGCGGAACTGACGCGAATGTGCCATGCCGAACGACGTCGCCCGGCTGGCGCCGCCCAGTCCGGTGAACGACGACGAATTCAATGTCCGGCCGGGACGGGTCAGGGATCGAGGCAGCCGCACGGCCAAGTCCAAGTCGCTCGTCGCGCAAGTTCGGGCGCTCACCAACAAGGCCGGGCGCGTCGGCATCGCCAGCGGGAGCCTTCGCGGCACAGGCCGCAATGCCCGCGGCAGGAGCGCCGCCCTGCGCATGCGCGTCCACCATGGCCAACGCCGCGTTCTCGTAAAAGCGCGGGTGGTCCGGCACGCGGGCTCGCGCTTTTCGGCAGCACCGCTTTCCAAGCACATCGCCTATCTGGCGCGCGAAGGTGTCAGCCGGGACGGGAAGGACGCCGAGCTATTCGGCAGCGATGCCAGCGCAGTCGCCGGCGGCTCGTTCGCTGAGCGCTGCGCCGGAGACCGGCATCACTTCCGATTCATTGTCTCGCCCGAGGATGCCAGCGAGATGGCCGACGTTCGTGCCTTCACCGGCGAACTCATGACCGACGTGGCGAAGGATCTCGGCACCCGGCTCGATTGGGTGGCGGTCGATCACTGGAACACCGACAACCCCCACATCCATATCCTGGTGAGGGGCAAGGCCGATGATGGTCGCGATCTGGTGATCGACAAGGACTACATCCGCGAAGGGATGCGCGGCCGCGCTGAGGAGCGCGTCACGATAGAGCTGGGGCCGCGCAGCGAACGCGAGATCGAACGGAGCCTGGCCCGCGAAATCGACGCTGACCGCTTTACCAGCCTCGACCGGCGGCTGCAGCGCATGGCCGATGAACTCGGCGGTGTGATCGACCTGCGACCCGATCCCCGACGCTCCCAATCGGCAATGGACCGCCACCTGATAGGGCGGGCGGGCAAGCTCGAGCGCCTCGGGCTGGCAACCAGCATCGCCCCGGCCTGCTGGACGCTGAAGTCGGATATTGAGCCAACGCTGCGCCAGCTCGCGTTGCGCGGCGACATCATCAAGACCATGCACCGGGCCATGACGGGGCTTGGCGTCGAAGCCGAGCCGGCACGGTTTGCGATGCACACCGCCGCAGCGGACGAACCGATCATCGGTCGCTTGGTCGAGCGCGGGCTGCAAGATGAACTCAGCGGTCAAGCCTATGCCGTCGTCGATGGCGCCGATGGACGCATTCATCACCTTCGATTTGCCGACCTCGAACAGACCGGCGACGCCGCGCCTGGTGCAATCGTCGAACTGCGTAGCTGGACCGACCGGCGCAGCCGGCAGGGGCAATCGCTTTGGGTCCAGTCCGATCTGGCTTTGGCCGAACAGGTGACCGCACACGGGAGCACCTGGCTCGACCGGCAACTGCTGTCGTCCGACCCATTACAGTTGGGCGGCGGGTTCGGGGATGCGATTGAACAGGGCAAGCGCGATCGGGCGGAGCATCTAGTCGGGCAAGGCCTTGCTACACGACACGGCGAGCGGATCATCATGGCCCGCAATGTGCTGACCACCCTGCGCGACCGGGATCTGGCCACGGCCAGAGAGGCGATCGCTGCACGCACTGGCCTGCCGCATCGGCCGAGCGCCGATGGCGAAGCCGTGTCGGGCACTTACCGTCAGCGACTGCAACTCGCCTCGGGGCGGTTCGCGATGATCGACAATGGGATGGGCTTCGAGCTGGTTCCCTGGCGACCGCAGCTCGACAAGCACCTTGGCCAGCACGTCACTGGCACGATTAAGGCGGGCGGCGGGATAGAGTGGGCCCTTGGCCGCTCGCGCGGGATTGGAATCTAGGCGTCAGCCGTGCCGATCGATCTTGAGCGGCCAGTCAAAATCGCCCCGCCTGGCATTGCGCTGGGCAACCTGCTTCTCAAACATTTCGGCCGCACGTGTGATGCCATAATCATCGGCAAACAGCGGCACGCTCTGCGACATGGTTTCGGCAGCATCAGCTTCGCGGAACACATCGTATCGCCCAAGCTGGCGCAAAATGCTGACTTCGGCATCCTTGCTCTGCCCGCGCTTGCCGGTGACGGCGAGGCCCACTGCGATACAGCGGGCGAGTTCGGTATCGCTGATCCGGACCTTCATGGACTTCAGATCAACACGAGCTGCAGTGTGCCGTCGCCGTTGAGGCAGGCATCGGCGCGCCGCGCGGCATCGACGGCATTGCGATAATGGACCGTGCCGAACCGCTCCGCCTCGACGAATGGCACTGGCGTCCATTCTTCGCCTGGATAAACGCTCTCGTAGATCGCGCGCGCAACTTCGCGCAGCGCAACGTCGTGCCGCATGACGGTAGTTCCTGTGCTGAAGCCGAATCGGCAAGACAGCAACAATATTCGTTCTATTTATGTTCTTCAAGCCGTAGCAGGTTCGAAAACCGCTGTGGCGACGATCCCGCCACCCCTTCCGATCATTCGCCAGCCTGCGAGCGGTAGCGCGCAAGGCTTGCAATACCGCATTTGCACCACCGACATGCCGCCGAAACGGGAAGGAGCAAGCTCATTGTCCGCTGCGAAGATACTCTGGGGCCAGGTGCTGGCCGTCTTCATCATCATCCTGGCGAGCATCTGGACGGCCACCCAGTGGACCGCATCGGCGCTTGCCTTTCAACCCGAACTGGGAGCGCCCTGGTTCTCGGCATTCGGACACCCAATCTATCGGCCATACGACTTGTTCTGGTGGTGGTTTTCCTACGATGCCTATGCCCCGCAGATTTTCGAGCACGGCGGGATGATCGCGGCCTCAGGCGGGTTCGTCGCGATCGTTGTCGCCATTGCCATGTCGGTCTGGCGCGGCCGTGAGACCCGCTTGTCCAACACCTATGGTTCGGCCCATTGGGCTACCCGCGCCGACATTACCAAGGCGGGCCTCTTCGCCGAGAAGGGCGTCGTGCTTGGCAAGTTCAACAACAGCTATCTGCGTCATGATGGTCCGGAGCATGTGCTGTGTTTTGCGCCGACGCGTTCGGGCAAGGGTGTAGGCCTGGTCATTCCGACCCTGCTCACCTGGTCCGGCTCGGCGATCGTCCACGACATCAAGGGCGAGAACTGGGGACTGACCGCGGGTTTTCGTTCAGGGTTCAGCCGCGTTCTGCGGTTCGATCCGACCAACCTCAAGTCTGCCGCCTACAACCCGCTGCTCGAAGTGCGCCGCGGCATGTGGGAAGTCCGCGATGTCCAGAATGTCGCCGACGTTCTGGTCGATCCCGAAGGAAGCCTCGAGAAACGCAATCACTGGGAAAAGACCAGCCATGCCCTTCTGGTCGGCGCGATCCTCCACGTCCTCTATGCAGAACCCGACAAGACGCTCGCCGGCGTCGCGGCCTTCCTTTCCGATCCGAGCAGGACCATCGAAACTACATTGAAGGCGATGATGACCACGCCGCACCTCGGCGAAGCCGGTCCGCACCCGGTCGTGGCCAGCGCCGCGCGCGAGCTGCTCAACAAGTCCGAGAACGAAAGGTCAGGCGTGCTCTCGACCGCTATGTCGTTCCTCGGCCTCTACCGCGATCCGGTGATCGCAGAGGTGACCCGGCGTTCCGAGTGGCGGATTGCCGATATCGTCAATGATAAGCGTCCAATAACGCTTTACCTCGTGGTGCCGCCTTCCGACATCAGCCGGACCAAGCCGCTGATCCGGCTGATCCTCAACCAGATAGGGCGGCGGCTGACCGAGGAGCTTGAAGCCGGCAAGGACCGGCACCGCCTGCTGTTGATGCTCGACGAATTTCCCGCCTTGGGGCGGCTCGATTTCTTCGAGAGCGCGTTGGCATTCATGGCGGGCTACGGGTTGAAAGCCTTCCTGATTGCCCAGTCACTCAACCAGATCGAGCGCGCTTACGGCGCCAACAACTCGATCCTCGACAACTGCCACGTCCGCGTGGCCTTCGCGACAAATGATGAGCGCACCGCCAAACGCGTGTCGGAGTCTTTGGGTACCGCCACCGAACAGCGATCAATGAAGAACTATGCCGGTCACCGCCTCTCCCCTTGGCTGGGTCACTTGATGATATCACGGTCAGAAACCTCAAGGCCGCTGCTCACCCAAGGCGAGATCCTGCAACTTCCAGAGACTGACGAGATCGTGATGCTGTCCGGCGCGCCGCCGGTACGAGCGAAGAAGGCGCGCTACTACGCCGACCCGCGTCTGCAGGCACGTATCCAGAAACCGCCTCTGCTCGAAGCAGATCGGAAGTGCGGCCTACCTCCGGACGATTGGAGCATTTTGCCGATCGTGAAGCCGTTTCGACTGGCGAATTTCGGGGGGACGATTGATGAGGACGAAGCCAACGGCGGCATCCGCCGCGAACCTGAACTGCCGCTCCATGTTGAAATCGCGCCACCGCCTAAGCCGCAGGTCAACGAGTTTGACTTCGGTGGCGACAACGATGCCGACGACGATGCGGCGCGGTCGGAACGGCTTCGCTCCAGGATGGTCGCAAACTCCCGGCAGGCCGCGCTTGATCCCGGCGACGGGATCGAGCTGTGAAGTCGCGGCACACAATATGGCTTTCGCCCGCGGTCGCTGAGCAGTTGGCGGAACTGGCGTTACGCAGGCGAGTGTCGCGGGCTGAGATCGTCGAAGCTGCCCTGATCTCGTTCCTGTCGCCAGACGGATCGGAACGGATGGAGGCTGCGTTCAGCAGGCGCATCGACCGCGTGCTGCGGAAGATCGAGGAGTTGGATCACAACGTCGAGGTTGGGAACGAGGCTCTGGCACTGTTTGTGCGCTTCTGGCTGACTGCGACGCCCCAACTGCCTGACGCTGTTGCTTCTGCCGCACAGGCCAAGGGCAAAGAGCGATACGACGGCTTTGTTCAAGCCTTAGCCCGGCGTCTTAGTGGCAGCGAACGGATTGTTAGCTGACGATGACATAGAGCTTTTTGCGAGGGGATCGACTGGCAGCCGAGATTCGTTCACGACTGGCGCTTTGCCGAAACCGGAGAGCGCTTCACACCTACCTTGTTTGATCAATATTTGGTGCCCCGCCGAGTCGCCCCCATTGGCTTTGACCTAGACTAAATGTAGTCGTCGGATGAATGGCGCGCGCTGGCAAATCAGTGCACGGGGGTGGAATGTTTAACGAACTTGGGAACCTACATCGAGCCTTAAGCGCCTACATCGAGGCGACGTACCATATCTCGAATCCTAGTCTTGTTGATCTGCGCCGCTCGATACTCGATCTTCCTGGCACCATCTCACAGCGGGCCTATCTTGAAAGCACACCCATCTATCAGGGCGACAAGAAGTTCGCCGATCTCGCGATACCTCAGGTAGCTCGCGACTTCTTGGCGCATCTCGGCACCAAAGCGGGCGGTCGACTCGTTTTCGATCCTCCCTATCCGCATCAGGCAGAGGCACTCGAAATTATCGCCGACCCGACTGGCCGCTGTTTGCTGGCCACGACCGGCACAGGTTCAGGCAAAACCGAAACATTCCTTCTTCCAATCCTGATGAAGCTCGCGAACGAGGCGGCCACACGACCCGAGCAGTTTACGGAGCGCGCCGTACGTTCTATCATCCTGTATCCGATGAACGCGCTAGTAAACGACCAGTTAGGTCGCCTCCGACGCCTATTCGGCGCGCCATCGGTTCGAAATTGGTTCACTGAACAGGCCGGGCGTCCTGCCAAGTTCGCCCGCTACACGGGCCGGTCGCTCTATCCCGGCCAGCGGACCGAGGACCGTAATAAACGGCGGTTGAAGAGCCTGAATTTCTATCGAGACCTCGAGCGCGACGCACAGACCGACGAAGCTGTCGCTGCTCAGATTGACCAATTGCGATCTTTGGGCCGCTGGCCCGCCAAGCCGGCCGATGCCGATGGCGAGAACGGCATGACCAAATGGCTAGGTAGTGGGCGGCGTTGGATTGGACCGAATCAAAAGTTTCAACGTGCTATTGAGCGGCCCGAGGATCCCGAGTTGCTGCTGCGCCATGAGGTGCAAGACCAGCCACCCGACCTGTTGATCACCAACTACTCGATGCTTGAATATATGCTGCTGCGGCCGATCGAGCGGTCGATATTCGAGCGGACGCGGGCATTCTTCGCGGCTAATCCAGACGAGCGGCTTCTGTTCGTGCTTGACGAAGCGCACCTCTACCGCGGCGCTAGTGGCACCGAGGTAGCGCTGCTGATCCGTCGCCTGCGCAATCGCCTCGGTCTCACGCCAGATCGGATGCAGGTCATCGCAACAAGCGCATCCTTTTCGGATGGCGAGGCGGCTAAGACATTCATTGGCGGACTCGTCGGTCGCGATGAGGACATGATCGAAGTGCTGCGCGGGAAGAAACATGCGCGCCTGCCATCCGCCAGTGGTGACGCTCCACTCGCGACTGCGCTTGCTTCCTGCCGAACCGAACAATTGAAGGATGTCGATCCCGCCCAGCGCATTGCGGCCCTGGCGCCGCTGCTTACCTTCCGGCGTGACGCGCTTTCCGCAAATCGGTTGGTGGTGGCATCGTCGACACCGAAAACGGTTGAAGTCACTTTGGTCGGGGTCGATGCTTCACTCGAACCCGTAAGCGAGACCCTGTATATCGACCCGCACGGCTCCGCGCAGACCTCTAATAGTTATCTCGCGCTGACAGAATTTTCCGGCGCCGACGGTATCCGGGTCGGGCGATCGGCAGATCGCCCCGATATCAGCATCGCCGATGGACAGACGCTGATAATCCGCGACGGATTGCAACGGGCTATCCATGCCGCTCTGGAGCGGCTCCCCGTCATCGGGCGCCTGGTAAATCTCACTGGTGGCGCCACGACGTCCAGCGACCCAGCGACCAAAGAACTCCAGGCGCCGATCGCGTTGGATGCCATGGGCAGCCTGCTGTTCGATGGCGAAATGTCCGCTGCGGTGCGCTCGGCGGCGACCGATGCGCTGCTCGAACTCGCATCATACGCCAAGGCCGAGCCCGAAGGGCCGCCGCTGCTCGCCGCGCGCGTCCATGCCCTTTTCCGCGGCCTGCCAGGCTTGTGGGGCTGCGCCGATGAGAAATGCGCGGTTGTTCCCAGCGGCATTGCGCCCGGCCCAACAGGGATGCTGTACGCGCAATCCACGCGTGAATGTGGCTGTCGCGCGCGCGTGTTCGAAATCCATACCTGTCGCGACTGCGGCGTCGCCTATTTCAATGCCTTCGCGCTGAACCCGAGCCAGCCTGATTTTCTGTGGGCTGAGGATATCGGCGATATCGACGATCTGGATGGTGTGGTCCGTCCGGTCCAGATTCTGCTCGAAGACCCCGGATTCGACGCCGACAAATATTGCACCAGCAGCTTTCTCGATCCGCTCACCGGTCGCGTCGGGTCGAAATCGCCCGATGCGCGCGAAATCTGGCTCCCGCGCCCCAGCAAGGACGTCGAGCCGGGTCATTTCGAGAAATGCCCCCACTGCGAGGCCAATGGCTCGCAAATCATGGATCATCAGACCAAGGGGGATGAGCCATTTCAGGAACTGATCAGCGTCCAGTTGCTCGACCAGCCCGCGCGGGTTGAAGCGACCTCTCCGCTCAAAGGTCGTAAGTCGCTGATCTTCTCCGACGGTCGGCAGGCGGCATCGCGGCTCTCGGGCAAGCTCAAGAACTTCTCGCTTCAGGATAGCATTCGCCCGCTGCTTCTGGCAGGACTGCGCATGCTGGAAGAGCGGTTCGGCCAGCCGGTGCCGCTCGGCTACGCCTACCCGGCCATCCTTTATGCGTGCGCCAAGTTTGACGTAAACTTCCGCCTGCCAGGGGCCGAACATGAGGAGTTCGCCCGCGACCTCCGCAAGGTGCGCGGCTTTATCCGCGACGAGGGCGATTACGCCGAATTTCGTGATCTCGCCGACACACTGAACAAGACCCATGTGAAATCGGTCCGGGCGCCGCTGGCGCGCGTTCTCGCCAATCGGCACACAGGCTTGCTGCCGCTGGCGCTGGGTGCCCCCGAGGCGATGCTGACCGAAAATCAGAAGCGTCGAATGGCCGCACTCCCCCCCCCGCCCGTCGGATCAGGGACCGACGATGAGAAGCGCCAGGCGCTGCTCGACCTCTGGCTGAGCCAGTCGCTCGCCGCTGGCTCCGTTCTGGTCGAGGGCACGCCGAGCGAATGGATCGACTCCACCGACGGTCCCGCTCTCAAACGCAGCAGCGGTCGCCATACGTCATTGCTGGAGAAATTGCTCACGGGCCGATGGCACCGAGCGCAATTCGGCGCGAACGCCAAGCCCGATGCGAGTTGGATAGATTTCCTGACGACCACCTTCGCGCAGAACCACAATGCCAAGGGCTTCTTTATCAACGCTGCAAAGGTGCGGCTGCGACCCGAAAGCGAAGTCGAATGGCGCCGGTGCGGACACTGCACACTCGCGCAGCCCGCCAATCTGCTGATGGGCGTGACGTGCGTCAAATGCGGGAAGGATACCGATCCGCTCAACCCGAGACAGGACACGGTCTTCCGCACCCGCAAATATCTCTACCGCAAGCTGGTCGAGCGGCTCGAAGCCGAGGGCGATCAAGGCTATGTGCCCTATCCATTCGTCGCGGAGGAACATACCGCGCAGCTCAACGATGCGGGTCAGGATCAGGCCTTCTCGCGCGCCGAATGGTATGAACTGCGCTTCCAGGATCTCGATGTGCCCGGCCCGCGCGGCGAGCGGGCCGGTGCGGTCGACGTGCTCAGTTGCACGACCACGATGGAGGTCGGCATCGACATCGGCAGCCTCACGGCGGTCGCGCTGCGCAACGTGCCACCAGGTCGCGCCAACTATCAACAACGCGCGGGTCGCGCCGGTCGCCGGGGCTCATCTCTTTCCACCGTGCTGACATTCGCCGGATCTGACAGTCATGATCAGCGCTTCTTCGCCGATCCTCAGACAATGGTGGGTGGACCGGTTCCCGATCCCGTGCTCAACCTCGACAATCATGAGATCGTCCAGCGCCACGCGTTCGCGCTGATTCTATCCCTGTTTCAGCAAGAGCGGATTGAAACGCCGCCTACCGATGGCGACGCGCAGGCATCCAATATCTTCGAGTCGCTCGGCAAGCTGGCAGAGTTCCGCGATCCCGACCCCAAGGGCTTTACGTTCGCCGGCCTCAAGGTCTGGCTCGCCTCTAATACCGCTTTGATCGACGCCGCCTTGCGCGACGTGATCCCACCGGCCGCGATCGAAGGCGATCCCGACGCTTTCTTCGCAAGCGTGCCCCAAAAGCTGCTTGCCTCGCTTGAAACTGTCGGTGCCGGCACCGGCGAAGTGGAACTCGTGGCGGCCGACCCCGTGATCACCGCCGAGGAAGGGCCGACGTTCGACTTTGGCATCGAGGATTATGGTGGCGACGCCGATATGTTCGATACCCCGGCTGACGATACTCCTGCCCAAGAGGCGCATGACACTGGCGAAGTCAATCCGGAAGCGCCGCTCAAGCCGCAGAACCTGCTTGATCGGCTGTTCACCAAGGCAGTGCTGCCACGCTACGCTTTCCCTACCGACGTTGTGTCATTCACCGTGTTCGATCCGTCGAGCACCGCCTATCGCGCCGAGATCGCTTATTCGCCGCAGGCGGGCCTGACGCAGGCGCTCAGCCAATATGCGCCGGGCCGCGAAGTGTGGGTCGATGGCCGCAAATTTCGGTCGATGGCAATCTACTCCAGTTTCCAGAAGGACCGGATCAATGCCTATCGCGCCCAGCGGCTCTATTATGAGTGCGGGAAGTGCGGCTACGCCAAGCTCGAGGACATCGACGATACGCATCGGCGCGGCGACACCGAGGACTGCCCGGCCTGCAAGAAGAAAGCAGGCATGGGTCCAGCTGAGCGCTGGGTGGTTCCGGTCGGTTTCGCGCATCCGCATGATGAGGCGTTCGAATTGGCCGGCGATGAAAATCCGCTGCCCACCCGACCGACGCGGGCGAAGCTCAGCGCGCCGCAGTTCGAGCAGCAGCATGAACTCGGGAAGCTCGACCGAGCCGATGGCAGCGGCTTCGCCGCCTGGGCGTCCAAGCAGACACTGATGGTGACAAACCTTGGCGTGCGTAAGCCCGGTGCCGCCGAGACCGGCTTCCTCTATTGTCCGGCCTGTGGTCGTACCGAGCCTACGGGCTGGTCGGAAGGCAAACTTGCGAGCAGCAAGCCGCATCCACGGCCATATCCGGATCATCGCAAGCAACCCGAGTTTTGCGATGGGCGCGGTCGCGCCCTGGTGCTCGGTCACGAGTTCCTGACCGATATTGCGCTGTTTTCGTTCAAGCTGGCGCCCGAACTCCATGTCCCAGCCGGCTCAACCGCGGGGCGCATCGTGCTCACCACAATCGCCGAGGCGCTGAGCATTGCCGCCGCTGGCTTGCTTGACGTTGATGCCGCCGACATTGGGGGTGGTCACCGGGCGGCCCTCAATGAAGGTGGCGCACGCGGCAGCGAGGTGGAGGTGTTTCTCTACGACACGGCGCCGGGCGGCGCCGGGTTCGTCCGTGCAGCTGCGCGCGATCCTGCCGCCCTCCTCAAGCTCGCGCTTGACCTGCTGGAGGGCTGCAACTGCTCATCCTCCTGTTACAAGTGTCTGCGCTCGCACAAAAACCGCTGGGATCATGCCGATCTCGATCGTTATCTCGGCGCGACGTTCCTGCGGCACGTCCTGTATGGCGAGCGGCCGTGGGTGCCGACCGCGGTCGAAGATCGCCTGCTTGACCTGCTCGCGACCGATCTCAAGGACAAGGGCGAGACGGTCGAGCGACCCCAGCCTGGCGAACTGCGTCTGCCCAATTATGGCAATCGCAGCCTCATCATCAGCCATCCACTGATCCGCGAAAAGCCCGGATCGGAGCGGGCGCATGCTCGCGGTCTCAGCGCGTCAGACCGCTACCTTGACCAGCTATTGGTCGACCGCGCCTTGCCGGCGGCCATCATCCAGGCGCTTGATGCGTCGTCAACGTCGATCGACGACGTTCCGCCGTTCGAGTGGAGCGAGACCGGCGTGCCAGTTTATCGGTCGCTTGCCTCGCTCGCCGGCACCGGGGCGGACCTGCCCGTCACAGCTGAATTCGCCGATATCCCGGGAGCGCCTCAGGGCAGTTTCATCGTCCAACTCGACGTCGAGACGATGGAGAACACCAAGCTCGGAGAAGCGCGACCATTCTCGCGCGGCAGTTGGCATCTGTTCACGCGCGCGAGCACTTCTGGCAAAATGCCGATGCTCGTGAGGCGCACCGATGGAAAGTCTTTTCAGGCATCATCTAGCGAAGTCACCTTCGGACGCGTGGGCACCAGCATGAAAGATAGCGGCATTGAGCGATACCGCATCGTCTATGGCTCGCTGCGTCCAACCGCCCGCGCCGAACAGATCAATGTGGATGCCGTCGAGCTTCTAGGCGACTTTCATAAAGTGCTGGGGAACTGAGACATGGCGATCATGATACCCGATGTCGGCCCCGACCAGATCATCCACGGGTCCGAGCGCGACGTTTATATCGCGCTGCGCGATCAGTTGCCGGACGTATATCGCGTCGTCCATTCGCTGCCCTGGCTCCGCCCCAATCGCGATGCCATCGATGCGCCGCTGCGCGAAGGCGAGGCGGACTTTGTCATCTTCCATCCGGACTATGGGTTGCTCGTGCTCGAGGTGAAGGGCGGCGAGGAACTGTTCGCACGCGGCCAGCAATGGTTTCGCAAGCTGCCCAATCGCGACAAGCCAATTACCAATCCATTCGATCAGGCGCGCCGCAACATGCACGCGCTCACCAATGCTGTTGAAGAGCGGACCGGGGGGCGGCTCAAGTCGAACCGCTATGTCTATGGCTACGCCGTGGTCTTTCCACATGGCCGAGCCAGCGGCACGCTTCCGCTCGATGTGGCCGATCAGATCCTCATTGATGTCGACCGCATGCCGGAACTAGAGCGGATGATCGAGAAGGCCTTCAACGCCTTCCCGCAGAAGGTAGGCAAGCTACAGCGGTCTGAGTTCATTGAGATGCTCGACGTGCTATTACCGAAGTTCCAGATCATGCGTCCGTTGTCGCCGCAGATCGAGGCCGGCCGCGAAAAGCTGCTCGAACTGACAGACAATCAGGCGCTCGCCTTCCGTGGCCTGTTCGCCAACCCACAATTGCTCATCGAAGGGGTCGCCGGCTCGGGCAAAACGCTGCTCGCTGTCGAGCGCGCACTCGCATTCGCGCGTCAGGGCATTCGATGCCTGCTGGTCTGCTACAATAAGGAGTTGGCGCAGTGGATCCGCGAGCAACTCACAGCCGATCCCGATCGAACTGAGATCGCCAAGCTAATTGATGTATTTCACTTCCATGCGTTGGCGGCAGGATTGGCGGAGGAAGCAGGTCTTCCGTTTGACATCCCCACGAGCCCAGCCGAACAGCGTCAGTTCTGGGATGAAGACGCCGCGACCATCCTTGAGGCGGCGAGTGCCAGCCTGTTCGCTATGGGCGAACCGCGCTATGGCGCGATCGTCGTCGATGAAGCTCAGGATTTCGCGGAACTTTGGTGGTACGCGTTGTTTCCGCTAATCGAGAACGGCGACAAGGGGCTGATCTTCGTGTTCATGGACCTCGCTCAGTCGCTGCGCGAGCACGCCAGCCCACCTCCATTCGATTTTCCCGCGCGGTTCTTGCTCAATGTGAATTGCCGCAACACCAAGCGCATAGCCCGCATGAGTGCTAACCTGGCCGCCCTCGAGACGCTATCGCCCGCCGGCGCTCCGACCGGGGTCGATGTGCGGATGCTCCGAGCCGCATCGCCGACCCAACAGGCCGGGCTAGTCGCGAACGAGCTTCGCCGCCTGCTCGAAACCGAGAGACTCACGCCAGGACAGATCGTGTTGATCGGCCCGGCCGCTAAGGATCGGGGCAGTCTGAAGGGCATGAGCGAAGTCGCCGGTACGCGAATTGTAACTTCCGCAGCCGACTGGCGCGCCGGCAAGGGCGTGCTTTGCTCCACCGCGCGTTCGTTCAAGGGGCTCGAGGCGGATGTCGTCATTGCCTATGATCTGGCGGCACTGAGCCCTGGCTTCACCGCTGCCGACCTCTACGTCGCATGCAGCCGCGCCCGTCATGTGCTCATTTTGATCACGCATGATGAGCGCATCCGTGGCGTGCTCGAACAAGCCGAGGTCGCCAGTCGAAGCGATGCTTGAAGCGCTGACACCCGAAACACTGCGTTCAAGGCTGCGGTTCTCCAGTGATCCCGATGGCAGCCCAGTCGTCACGTGCGTAGCCGACGCCGCGCGAGCCTGCGTGCGGGCTTGGCGGTCGCCGGCGCGGGCACGCGTGACGGCCTATCTGCATCGCCAATTCATCGCAGCCGGCTTCGCCGAGGATCTGGTGCGCGCACGCGTCAGCGATGTCGTCGACGCACTGATCGACGTTGGAGATGTGACGCCGGTGCGTCTCGGCGGAAAGATGAGCCTCGTTTTGTCTCGGCCGCGCTGGATCGCCGTCGCACCCGGCGACTTCGCCTTCCTTGGCAAGGACGATGCGGAGACGCCGATAGCGAGCGTTCTGGATGGATATGTGCGCCGTTCAGCTACGCTTGCAGACTATGCCAGTGCAGAGGACTTCGTGTCGTTCATGGGTGCGCCTGGCTATCGTCGCCATCTTGCCCGTCGAACCAGCGGCAGAGGCGAGGGCGCGCTCAGTGAATTCTGGGCAACGCTAACCTCAGCGCTTCGCCATGACGGCCAGCCGCTCGACGCCTCCCACATGCGCGCGGTGGTTAATCCACCGGGATCTCATGATGGCTATTTCGGTCAGCACAATCAACCGAGCGTTTCTGGGAGATGGAAAGTCGGCGCACCTGACGGAACTTGGTGTGGCGTGCGGCCGGGGCGCAACCAGAACGAATGGCACCCGATCCTCATAGGCGTGTCAGGAAGTGAGGTTCAGTCGCTCGACCTGTTTGACTGGGATGAGTGGGCCTGGGCTTTACTCGCGCGCGGGTCCGCGCTCGGCGCTCCAGAGCGATCGGAATGGAAGTCTGGTATCCTGTCGTTCCAGCACCCGGTCCCGGCACAGTATCTTCGCGCGCTGCGCCTTCTTTCGCTTCCAGGCGACAAGCGATGGACATGGACTATCAACGATGGTGCCTATGCGGCGTTTTCGCTTTGGCAAGAAACCGCTCTCTGACCGTCAGTCGAGTGTCAACACCATGAACTTATACTCGTCGTAGCGAGGCAGAGCCAAGGCGGCGAACAGGCCGTCGAGCCGCGCAAGGCGGACGTCACGGGCATGGATCGCCATATCCCGCGCGTTACGGATTGCACGAAAACGACTCCGCGCGAATCCCTGCTCACTGGTCTCCATGCCTTGAGCGGTCGCGTCATCGAGCAGCGCTTGTCGTGCCGCGATCAGGTCGTCTGCCTCGCAAGTGATGAGATAGCGACGGCTGGCGATAATCTGCTTAAGGTCGGGGCATTCGGCGAGGGATGCCTGGTGCCGCTTTCTATGTTCTTCCAGAAGGACGACACTGCCCGCGCCCTGGGCCGCCTTGATATCCTGGTTGAACGGCGCGCGTTGCCCAGTCGCCAGCACGATTTTTTCTCCGCGAGCGCTCACATCCCATGGTGTAAACAGGGCATCGGCATGATCCGGCGTGGCGAGCGTCCAGGCTCCACGATCAAACTTGGCGGCAAGCACATCAAGGCGGGACGTGAACAGGCTGTTTAGCCAGCGACGATCGGCACGCAGTTCCTCTTCCATCGATTGGATCGCGTCCCAATAGGGCTTTTGCTCCTGTCGTGTCCGCGAGTCCTGCAGAAGTTGGACAATATGGCTGCGATCGAGATCGCCGAAATAAAGCTCGCCGGGCACCCAGCTAAGCACTGCAACGAGATAGGCCCCGCGGCATTCTTCACTGGCCAAGGTATGGCCGTCCGGGATCTTGACACGCAGACAGGTCGGCACCTTTTTTCCGATCTTCGCCCATTCACTGACCAGGGTGTCGTGGACAGGGTCGCCATGATCGAGGAAGTTGAGCGGCGTCGCCGAGTTCTCGTCGAGATAGACCGTTGGCACCGGCGGGGATTCAAGTGAACGGCGGCTATCGAGATATGCGTAGCGCTGACCGTCACGCGGATCGAGGCCAGGAAGCGGGAATCGCGGTTCGGTAGGGCCTGTCGCATAGGGCGAGCGATAATAATGTAGCATTCGGAACGTCCGCGCCGGTTCGTCGGGGTCCTTGCCCTTCCATAGTCTGAGACCGTCGGCGCGCCCGATCAGCCGCATCCACCCGCGAAGACCCGTCTCGATCCGGACGATGGCCCTGCGTGCCGTCGAGCGTTCAAGCAGAGGCCCCAAAGCACCCGCCTGGTCGAACTGATCGGAGAGCGCGCGCGCCTTTTCCGTCGTCCATGGCAGCGCCGTGGAAAGCGGCGTGACCAGCGCGTCGCCATTGTCGTTGGCGATATCGCGCGCTTCTTGAGATAGCGCTTGCCAGTTGACCGTATGCGGTGTGAGGGCGGCATCGACGATATGCTGGCCGACCACGTTGATCTCATCTCCGTCGAGCCGGATGCTGCGTTTGAAAATGGCGAAGTCGTCGAGCACCGAGACCACGCGCTCATCAACCTGACCGCGCTGATAGATCGCGTAGATGTCGATCGTGCGTTCGCCGGGTTGATCCGCCAGCGCGGCGCTGCCCAGGCGATCGAGACGGCCGATCCATTGTTCGACCGCGACCGGTGACCATGGCATACTGAAGAAGATGAGCTTGCGCGCGTGCTGGAGGTTGAGACCGACCTGCGCTACGTCGGCAGCGATCAGCAGTTGGTCATCGCCATCGATGAAACCGCCAATGCCGTCGTCATATTCCTCAAACAGGTCGACCAGATCATCGCTCGCAGAAGCATCGCGGTTGCGGTTGACTGCGAGCGACAAGGGGCGCCGCTTCCCACGCGGGCCAATCGTCGGCAGGAACTGCGGGATCATGCGCTCGAGATAGTCGACCGTCGGATTATCTTCGGCGACGATGAGCACGGCCTCATCCGGATCCTCGTTCCAGATGTCGACCAGCAGGTCGATCGTAGCTTCAATCCGGCTGTCTCCATTGGCCGCTTCGAGGTGCTTGGCCGCCGCCGCCAGAAAGCCTTGCGGGTCGCGCTGATCGCGTCCGCGCAGGATGTTGATGCGCTCGCTCAAGGCGCGTGGCGACCGCAGCGCGACCTGGCCGAGGCGCGCTAGATCGGTCGCGGCAGCTCCGCGGCCAGCATGTCCGATGAATTGCCATACCTGGTCCTGACGTGCGACTTCATCAGAGGTAGGTTCGATCGCGATGCGGTGGAGTACGCGCTGGGGGAGCAGGTCTGGATAGTCACGACGATTGGTGTGGGTGACCCGCCGCAATATGCTGTGCGTCATCGCGGCCGTCGGTGCCTGCGCGCGCTCGGGCGGCATCATCAAGCCGGCGGCTGTCCAAGCATCAGGACCGCCAGCGCCGATCAGGGCGGCCGCCTCAGCTTCGCGCGCGCGCAGCGTCGCCTCGGGCGTGTCGGAGGTTCGCGTCGCAACCGCCATGCGTTCAGGCTCGAGAATGGCGAGCAATTGGCGGAACGCCTCGGCATCCTCGAGCTTGGGCGTCGCCGAGAGGAGCAGCAACTGACGAAAGTCGCCGGCGACATCGGTGATGCGCTGGCGGGCGTTGGCCTGGAGTCGCTGCAACTCGTCGACCACGAGCAGATCATAGATGTTGGGATCGATTTCGGTGACGGAACTCAACTGGTCATAATAGGCTAAACGGACATGGGCGCCGTTCTCCTCTTCCTCGGGCGCCCGGCCCAGCGGCGTGAAATGGCCGCGCGTCTGGCATTCAATCAGCCATTGTGGCGCGATATTGTCTGGCACGAGGATCAGCGCCCGGTGTCGCGGGTTCTGCAAGCGCAGCGCATTGAGGATCATCAGCGTCTGGACAGTCTTTCCGAGCCCGACCTCATCGGCGATCAGATGGCGAATTCGGCTGTCGGACAATATCCGCTGCACATTAGCGAGTTGATGGGGATAGGGCGCGGCGGCCACTCCTGTCGCGCCGCCAAGCCCCGCCACTTCGCGTTCGACACGGCGGCGAACCGCCTGAACGCCGAGGCACAGATCGATATAGGGGTCGCTCATTCTACCACCGGCGACGTGCCAGCGCGCAGCGCCGCATAGCGGATCGCCCGCGCGGAAAAGCTATCGGCAAGAAGGCGCTCGGTCGCCGCCTTCCATGACAGCCGCGCCGCGACGGCTGGCCGTGCGAACAGCCAATAGGCGGATTCGACCAGATCACGATTCCACTGCCGCGCGTGATGGGGTGGCCGGTTTTTGCTGATCCAGTCGTGCAGCAGATCGACGACATCGTCGGGCAGCATCGATTCGAAATCAGCGAGGCTCAGCGTGTCGCCAGCGTCGAGCGGCCGTAGCAGGTCGACCAGTCCAATGAGCGCTGCCTCCCTTGCTGCCGCACGCAGCGCCTTGTCCCAGTTCTCGCTGACCTCTCCGACATCGATGTCCTCATCGAGATCGAACGGGCACATATCGCCGACCGACTCAATGTCATCGGCGAGCGCAACATAAGCGTCATAAAAAACCTCATCGAGCGCGATGCCGAAGGTTTCATCGATCGGCTCACGACTCGCTTCCAACGTAATCCGCAGCCCTCGAGCGTCGATGAGACGGATCAAGATGCGTTCAAGCAGCGAACGTTGCGCCCGCGACATCTGGACGTCGCAATAACCAACTCGCAAGCGAGCGCAGGCGGAGAGAAATGCGCCGACAAAGCTTCTACCATTGCGCTTGGCGAGTGCTGCTTCCTGCTGCGCCCAGATCTCACCGCAAAGTTGCTCGACCATCCATTCTTCGAGCTGCCGCACGATCTGGCCCCGCCGAAACTGGGTGACTGGATGATCCACGCCAGCGGCTGCCCAACCAATCAGAGCATCGACCGTGCGGCGACCATCGGCCCCCCGGTCGCGATTGCTGTCGAACTGGCGCAGCAGACGATCGGGTTTGCGCGCCCTTGGTGCGTCACCCCCACGCCAGATGCGGGGGCCAACGCAATAGCCGCCCGCCTGCAACGGTCGATCATGGCCGGCGCGAAACAGCCTTATATCGTCGACAGTCATCGAACTGGTCGCTGCCGCCAGCACGAGCGGTTGCTGGGGCTGGGCTGCGAAAATCGACAGATTGCCGCTCTCATCGCTCGCGACGAGTTGCCCATCGGCAAGCTTTGTCCAGGTGAACGGTGCGGTGACCTGCTCAAAAGCAAACGACGCTTCTAGCAGCCCCGCAACGGTGACACATAGTTCGGCACGGCGCGCGCTCAGCAAACGCTCGACCGTATCGGTATCGAGCAAATGCTCCCAGATTAGATGATCGCCACCGAACCGGCACGGCGTGTCGGGCAGGATTTCCCGCACGGTTTTGACCGCGCGGCCGTCACAGGAGAGCTTCAGTTCCAACTCGGCTTCCTGCACCGTCACCCCGCTATCGAACCGCAGCGTGATTTGACGATCAGCGAGGTCCGCTGTCGAGGCTGTGCCCGCATCGATGTCGACCGTGAGCAGACTGAGGTCATCTTCGGCGGCGACCACCTCGAATAGCTGCTCCTCACTGGCGCCGTAGCGGAGGCGGTAAAGTCCGGGGTCAAACGCTGTAAATCCAGCCATCAGCGAGTCTGCACCAGTCAGGGTCGACTGTTTGCCATCGGGGGTGGTCAACCGCGCCTCGCAACGGCCGCCTGGGGAATTTAGCTCAAATGCGATGAAGCTTCTGACATGAAAGCGGCGGATCGGGCGATGCTGCTCGACTTCGACATCGCCGATCCATGAGAAACGCGTTGTCTGGCGCACCGTGAACCCAAGCGAAGCGAGCCAGGCTTGGTTGGCCGGATTGGCTGCATCGAGTCGATAGCCGCGCAGTCCCGCGACGCGGCCAAGTTGTTCCGCATCGGGGGGCGCAATCTGTGCGGCGGCGACTAACACGATACAGTGCCCACTGTCGGCAATTGCCGCGCCGCTGCGCTGCAAAGCATCGCCCTCGTCGCTGAAATCGTAGAACAGCATCGGCGCCTCGGTCGCGACGCGAAGGCTTCCCAGAAAATCCTTGGCCTCCTGCGCAATCGGAAGGGCAGCGACATCGGCGATTAGCGGGACCTCTGACCGGGGCAGCGCATCGAACTGCAGCGGTAGCGGGAAATCACTGAAGATATTCCGTCCCGGCACTGGCCGGCCATCACTCCAGAGGAAGGCGCGCCACCGCATCGCGTCGAGTGCGCTTCGGGCGGCATCGCGCGCTACCTGTTCCATCTGGGGTATTTTCAATGCGATAGCGAGTCGCTGCTCGACCATACGCAGGATCAGCGGCGCGAACTTAGGCTCAATTTCTGCGCGGCGTTTCGGCCGCTGCCTGGGTTGTGCCTCCAGCGCCCTTTGCCGCCTACGCGCTTCACGAAGCGCGTTGTTGGCGCTCTCATCCTGAGCAAGATCCGCAGCAATGCGTTTTAGCGCTGAACTGGCGATACCATGGGCGCCGCTCGGCTGCAGAAGCTGTCGGATCACGGCTGCGGCAGTGTAATGATCCTCCAGCCAGGCGATCAGCCGAACGCCACCGGCCAGTTGCGCGCGATTGCGAATGGGAGCGATCAGCGCAGCGTCGCTAGCACCAAGATCAAGATGCGAACGGACATCGCGGACTGCCCGCGCCAGCGACTGGTGCAATTCAATCGGCAAGATTGCATGGAGGACCGGCCAGGCAATGTGACAGAAGGCGAGATTCCATGGGGTCTCTGGCGGCTGGGCGAGACCAAGCCGCGCCACCGATTGGCGGAACAGCGTAGAAAGGGCCCCGCGGTCGCCGAGCGATGTCTGGCCTAATTGTTCGGCGAAGATCGGCCAAAAGTCGGTGCCTGTGCCACGATAAACATAGCCTATCTCGGTTGCCGCAACGAGCAGTGGCAGCGGGCGCGGCACCCACCAATGCGCCTCTATCGGATGCCGTGCGAGCGAAGAGCGTACAGTGGTGGAGAGCATCTTGAGGTCGGCGGCATCGAAATCATGTTCGAGCAGATAAACGGGCGCGTCGCCGCGCGCGGCGCGCAATTCGGTGAAATGCGCGGTCAATAATGCGTGAAGTCGCTCGATTTCGGCGCCGCTTTCGATTGCCCCCTCCATTACACCCGAACAGGCGCATCAACACTTCCACCATGTTGCCTCGGCATCTTCGACCTGAAAACCGAAACTTTGACTAATCTCGATTCATTTCCGGTTTTCGCTCAAGTTTATCGATCGGGGCCTCGTGCCCAGGTCACTTCATGTCATGCTGCCGGATCGTCATCGGCGTCGAGGATGCGCTTCGGTGCCGGTCTGTCCCGGCAGTAGAAACATAACGGCCCTTCGAAGGTGTCGATCAGGCCTTCCTCGCCGCAAGTTCCGCATACCTCCACGCTTTCACCCTTAGCGCGACACTCAGCTACAAAACGCTGGAGTACCTCCAGGGCGCGGGTCCGAATCCTGTTGATCGACAAGAGGCTGAGCCAACCCACGGAATCGCACACCGATCCGATCCAAACTCCCAGTTCTTCAGCCGCGAACCGGTCCAACATGATGAAGGATTTCCGCAAGAGCGTGCGGGTGCTCCGGTAACTGATCGTAGCGCCCGAGTGCTGAAGCTTGTTTCGCAATTGTCTGAGAGCCGTGAGTGTCGCGGTCTCGTCAACTCTGAAGGCAACCCCCGCTTCGGTCAGCAATTTCAAGACACTTGGATTGTTGGGGTTCTTCTTCAGCGCCGCGTTGTCCTCACGCACGAGCCGCAGCTTGAGCAAAAGTTCGGCGGAGTGAAAGGTTGACAGGACCGCGTCGCGTAATGCGTCTGGATCGCCCTTCCCCTTATCATAGGCACAGGCAGCGGTGTTAAGCGAAAGCGCCGCGTTACTTGCTAAATCGAGTTCAAGGTCACGCAGGCCCAATTGATCACCAAGCGACGGCGGAGCTAGCCGCTCTGAAAAGCCGGCGGCCATGAGGTCGCTCGGTGAAGCAAAACACGTCCGATGGAATCGATCAATCTCCGCCCGGCTGGCGGTCGCATAGAAGTGGATACGTGACGCTACCTCGTCCCACACATCAGTTTGCCAAAGCTTGGCAGCCGCCTCGACCTCTCGATAGCCGACCAAATCGATCGTGATGCCGTCATCAATCAATTCTCCGTCGGCATCGAAAGCTTGAATCCAAGCTGTGCTTGAAATTTTGTTTTGAAATGGCCCGTTTAGTGGCTTCGCAAGGACGCATAGCAATTGACCACAGCCCATGCAGAGAACTCGCTGAGACGTCGTATAGACGATCTGTGTCCAATGGCAGGGACACTCCAGCCGCACATCGTCGCCGCTGGTCTCGATCAAGGCGCAAATACGCTCTTCTGGTTCTAGAAGCGGCGTGGGCACGTAGGTAGAAATCGCAAACTCATCATAGCAATCACCCTCCTGGTAATGGAAAGGCTCGCGTAACCCCCACAGCCTGTCGAAATAGGTACGCTGTTCGTCGCCCCAAACATATGCTGGATGTTTGATCGGAACGGCACTCCACTCATCAAAATGTTCTTGGACACACCATTCGGGCTGCAGAGGCCGGCGAAGAAATTGGCGGCTTGAGAGGACAATACCGCCATGCTGATCAATTTTTCCGTTTATATCGGCGATGATCTGCGCGAGCGACGCTTTGGTTTCGACTAGTTCCCGGTGAACATAAACATACGCCAGCACGCTTTCACACGGCGGCGCATCAACATCGCGCCGCTTGCTCGGAGCGTTCTCTCCAAGTTCGGCTACAAAGAGACGTCCATCGGGCACATTATCCTTTCTGCCAGCGACGACAGCTAGCACAACCAAATACGAGGTCTCTCTGGCAAAAAACTTTTGATGTTAGCGCACCGACACACTAAAAAGTGGCCATAGTGAAGATGCCACCTGCGGCCATGTGCCGCGATCACCGGAGGACATCATGCTTGAAGTCGAAGACCGGCTGCTCACTGAGGTTGAGCGGCAGGAAAAATATCTGGCCCGGTTGCCGGAGGATTTTCCATTCCCCTTGTTCAACGCTGCGCAAGCGCTCGAATCGCAGCGCCGCAGCGGCTATCGCAACACGGCAGCCGCCGCACGTGAGATCGTCGACAACGCGATCGAGGCGAAGGCGACGCGCATCGATATCTGCTTCGAGCGGCCGCGCCAGTTGAAGCCGCACCAGCGCGCGGAATCACTGGCGTCGATCGCATTTATCGACAACGGGTCGGGCATGCTCCCCAAGATGGCGCGCTATGCCTTGTCCTGGGGTGCGGGCACCCATTTCGACGACCCCGGCTTCATCGGCAAGTTTGGTTTCGGCCTGCCCAATGCGTCGATCAATCAGACTCGGCTGGTCGAGGTCTACACCAAGACCGTTGAAGCGAGCGCCGTAACCAAGGCGACTCTCGATGTCCGCGCGGTCAAGGCGCACGGCCTTCATTCAGTTGAACCGACCGTCGAAGCGACGCTTCCCGAGTTCGTACAGGCATATCTCGACAAGGCAGGCCTCGTCTTCGACCACGGCACAATCGTCGTCTGGGTCGAGCCCGACCGGCTGACCTATAAAACGCCGGCACTGATGAAAGAGCATTTGCTCGACGATTTCGGCGTAACCTACCGATATCTGCTCGACCGTGTGTCGCTCTATATCGACAAGACACAGGTCGCGCCAGTCGATCCGCTGTTCCTTACTCCAAGCGCCCGTTACTATCTCGACGAGGCCAAAGGCGGCTCTCGGATGAGCGCCGACTACAACATTCCGGTCAAATATGCGCGCGACGCCGAGACCGGGGTGCTGGTGCTATCCAAGGTGGAAACGCTCGGCGAGATCAGTCGCGACGACCCCCTGCTAGAGGCCGCAGGCGCAATTTATGTTCGCGTCGCCCGCTTTCCCTATGGTTTCGCCGAGGCCGCACCAAGCAAGCAGAAGGCGACCACTGACGCCCATCGCCGCTTCGAAATCCGCAAGACGCGACGTGGCATGTCGTTCGTCCGTGCCGGGCGCGAGATCGAGACCGTCGATGTCTTCCCGAAATCGGTGAAGGATCACGCCAAGGGCCTAGGTGACTGGCCGCTCCTGCAGTCCTACGCCTATCACTGGGGCGTCGAGGTGCGCTTTGATCCCGAACTCGACGAAGTGTTCGGCATCACCAACGACAAGCAGACCGTGCGTCCGATCGAAGATCTATGGCGGCTGTTTGCGCAGGAGGAGATAGATGCACAGCTTGGCCGCGAGCAAGCCTTCCAACGCAAGATGCGCCGTGAGGAACGGCTCAAGCAACAGGCGAAGGCGGAGAAGTCGGCGGAGCCGACCCATGCCGAAACCGCTGCCGCTGCCGCCGATGGCATGTCGGGGCACAAGCCCCGCGTCACTGACCGAGTTAAAGCGGAGGTGCGCGAGAAGTTTGAACAACAGGCGGCGGCACGCTCCAAGGTCGATGCCAGTTCTATTGAGGCCGCGCGCAAGGCCTTGGAGGAGGAAGCCAAACGGCGACCGTATGTCATCGACTTCTACAATGAGCCGCGCGGTCCCTTTTACAAGCCCGACTGGCTCAATGGATCGCAAGTCGGCGTCCTCATCAATCGCGCGCATCCATTCTTCCAGACGCTCTACAATCCGCTCCTGCGGATGGATGGCGGCGCACAGGCCAAGCAGGCACTCGACATCCTGTTGATCGCGCTCGCCCGCGCCGAACTCAGCGTCGAGAACGAGGACACAGCCAACTGGTATCTCACCCAGCGTGAGCGTGCCTGGAGTCAGTTCCTCAACGACGCCTACACATCGCTTCAGCAGAAAATGGCGCCGGTCGACGAGGAATCGGCCGAAGCCGGTGAATATCCGAAAGGAGGTGAAGCGGCGCTCGAAGCAGCTGAATAATTTTGAACGGCCCCCGCACCAGCGGCCGCTATTTTGGCATTATGCGAACTACAGCTCGAGACCAGTGTCGGCGGCGGCCATGTGCCGCAATCAACCACGCTGCATCGGCCTTCAGCTGAATTGTCGAAGGTCTTTGCAGCGAAAGGAGATTCCGCATGCGCGGCGTCACTCTGGATAATTTGCTTACAGCCGCCCTGACCGGGCAGCCCTACCACCAACTCCGTCTCGGCCGCGAAGCCAAGCGCTACGCGCGTCGCATCACTAATCGCGCTTGCCCCGATTTCCCCGAAGATCGCCACGAGGAGGTCGCCCATGAGGCGTTCGTTGCGCTATGGTGGCGCGGCGCCGGTGTCCTGTCCCAAGGCACGGCACTAAACGCGTTCCGCAAGGCCGTAATCGCGGCTGTCCGTACCGTCCGCCGCGATTATGCCGCGCCAGGAGATCGCACACGCCCGCCGTCCCGCATGGCACCGCCCGCTCCGTCGCGCGTCGCGGCCGAGCACATCGGCATGATCCCCGACGGCGAGACGCTGGCCCATGCAACCATGACCAAGGGCGAGCATAGCTATCTCGATCTCGATCGCCTGCCATCTGCAGAGGCGACTGCAGAAATCGCAGCGATCGAAACGCGGATCGACCTCGAGCGCATCGTCGCCACCGCACCCACGCCGGTTGCGACAGCACTCAAGCTCATCCACCTCGACGACATCCCCGTCGCCGAGGTGGCCAAAGTCGTCGCTCTAAGCCGCTTCCAACTCCATCGCCGGATCGGCGCCTTCCAGGCGATGTGGGCTGCGGCGGCCTGAGATGGCGGAGGATAACGGTGTGCGGGGGGCGGGCATCGGCGCGGTGCTCGCCGCCCAGCGGGATTACGCGGCGGCAAGCCGCGAAAGGTCCAAGTTCGGGTTGATGGTGCCGGAAGCCTTTGTTCGAGGCATCCGGGATCTTGGCTATCGGAGCAACGGCGACGCGATCGCCGAACTGATCGATAACGCGTTGCAGGCCTACGCCAATCGCATCGACATCAGTTTTGGCTATGACGGTACGACGTCGGTCAAAAAGCCAACCCAGGTGGCAGTGATCGACAATGGGCACGGTATGGAGCCCGACATGATCCGCATGGCGGTCATGTGGGGCGGCACGCACCGCGAAAATGACCGCAGCGGGCTGGGGCGCTACGGCTATGGCCTGCCGTGCGCCTCGGTGAGCTTGGGCCGGCGCTTCACCGTCTATTCGGCGACGCTCGGCGGTGCTTGGCATTGCGTCAGGCTTGATCTCGACGCTCTTGCCGAAGGTGCCTATACCGACGCACATGGCGATATCGTCGTGCCGCCGGCAACGGTTGCGACGCTGCCGCCATTTGTTGCCGAACAGATTTCGCAAGCGCATCCGGAGGGTTGGCGCTCCGGCACGGTCATCCTAATCGATAAACTCGACCGACTTGAATGGTCAACCGCGCAGGGTCTGCGCGAAAATCTATGCCGGCAATTCGGTGTGACGTACCATAAGCTTCGGAATGAAGCGGCGATCTTTGTTGATAATGACTTCGTCGAACCGATCGACCCGCTGTTCTTGACGGCCGATTTCCATTTGTTCGATCATGACGACGACCGAGCAGTCGCTATCGATCCGATCCGGGTTGAGGTGCGTGATTCCGATGAAGGGAATTTCTGCGGCGCAATGACCCTTCGATATGCTTGGCTGCCGCCAAGCTTCGGATCAGTTGACAAGGCTCGCGACGCGGTCGGTCTCAATTCCAATCCGCGATTTGCCATCATGAAGGATTTTAACGGGATCATTTTCAGTCGGAACGGCCGTCTCATCGACGTGCAGACTCGCACACCTTGGACTACTTTCATCAACAACGACCGCTACATCAAGGTCGAGCTAGAATTCTCGGCGACGCTCGACGAGATGTTCGGCGTGACCACGTCAAAGCAGCAGGTCACCGTTTCCTCCCGCATCTGGGAGTTGCTACAGCAAGCTGGCCTGCCGAAGGCGATCGAGCAGTTACGTGGTAAGGTCAAGGACGCCAAGCTTGTGCGGCGTCTCGCCGCCCTCTCGCCTCGACCGGGCGAGCAGAACCTGTCCGAACGCGCCATGGGGCAGACGGCTGAACTTGCCTTCGGCCATCAGCGGCAGTTCGACTTTGGTCTGCGAGCATCGCCTTATCGTCTGCGTTTTGAAAATCTCCCCGGACAGGCCTTTTTCCGGGTCGATCGCGCGGGCGGAGCGCGCACGCTCCACATAAACACTGCGCACCGCTTTTACGAAGACATCTATGACGGGCCGTCGGCTACTCAAGAGGTACGGACGGCTTTGGAAATCCTGTTGTTCAGCTTTGGTGACGGGCTGCTCGGCGAGAGCGAGGAGCGCGGCGCGATCCAGGTCGAACTCTGGTCGCGGAGGCTGGAGCTTGCGCTCGGCATGATGGCCCAGCATCTAACCGAAAGCGAAGACATCGATATCGGCCCATCTTCGTGGATCGATGCCGTCTAGTCTTGCAACGCACAATTTGCGATACAGAGCGTGGCCGCCAGCGCGGCCGCAATCTGATTCTGGAGGCTGGGTGTCCGCGAGCAAAACGATTTTTGAACCAGCGCGGTCGCGGGCCTTTTCTCCCTTCCTTGCGCCGAACGAACATCAGCGTCTTCAGCAAGTTATCGATTTCACCGGTCCGTCAGCTCCTGGTTTTGCCGATGAATTGCGCGCGCTTGCGCGCCGCTTTGTGGATGATGGGGATAGCCTGAAGCTGCGCGCGATCTGCCTTCTTTTGGCGGACCTTTTTGAGCAGGGCTGGTCCGTTAGCACCGGCGACGATGGCGGCTTCCGTTTTCAGCCGCCCGGTCTTGCGCGCGGTGCGGCGGAGACCGTTGATGACATCAAGGCACGTGTCCGCTTGACCATGCAGATGGCTCGTTTGCGCCAACTTGCCGAGCCGTCAGTGCGGGCGTTCCTCGAACGCACCGAGAAGCGCCGCATTCGCCACGGCATAAAGGGATCAGTGATTGATCTTATCGACGATGGATCCGCGCTTGCCGGTGAACTGACGACGATTAATAACCTCCCGGTCGAGGATCAGGAAGCAGCGCTAGCTCGCCTCGTCGATCCGGTGATCGAAATCTGTGAAGCTGGGCGACACTGTGCCGATACCGGACTGCCTCTCATCGATATTTGGCGCTATTTCCGCCACACTTGGGCACATGAGTATCGGTCGATCCCCGGTCGGCAGATGCTCGTATTGATTCGTAATGCTGCTCGACCGAATCGGCCGGTGATGGGCATTGCGATGCTAGCGAGCCCGGTGATGAGGCTAACCGCGCGCGATCAATGGATCGGCTGGCTGCCGGATAGCGCGAAACAACTCTATGAGGAGGGTTGCTGGACGGCGACCGCCTTCGCGCACGCCATCTGGAATCGCATGCAGGCGTCGATCGAAGAAATTCGGTGGGACGATCTCGCGAGCGAAGCGGAGGTTCGATCGCCAAGTGAAGCGGTCGTGTTCCGTTTGGAGCAACGTGCCGCTGGCGCTGCGGCTGCGCGCGAAGCCGAGTTGAAAGTTCATTTCGAAACCGAACGCGGATTGGGCGACGCGGTCCGCCCGCATCGCGGAAACGTCAAATCGGCAACTGAGGGTGCCGACTGGCTAGAGGCTTCGAACGACCTGCTGTTCGTGCGCAAACGTGCCGAAGGTCTGGCGAAGCTGCTCTTCGCTAAATGTGTATTCCGGGCTGCCAAGCTGAAGCGTACCCCGACAAAGGCGCTGAAGTTTCTCTTCGAAAGCCGGGACGGGAAGCGCGCGCTCGACACCGTGCTGGCGGAATTTCGTAAGGCTGGGTTGTCTAGCGAAGTTGCGGACGTCAGCATTTGCGGCGCCGTCCACCCATATAACGAGTTGCTGTCGGGCAAACTGGTCGCCCTGCTGCTTGCCTCGCAGGAGGTGCGCGAAGCCTATGCCCGCCGCTACGGCGGCCAGATCAGCATCATCGCATCGCAGATGGCCGGCCGGCCAATAGTAAAATCCGCCAATCTCAAGCTGATTACGACAACCAGTCTCTATGGCGTGGGGTCGAGTCAGTACAACCGGCTCGTCCTTCGCGCTGCCGACCATGACGGGCTCCATCATGACCTGCGCTGGGGTGCGATTGGCAAGAGTCTGACTGGCGGCTTCGGCACGCTACACCTTGGACAGGAGACTGCCCAGGCACTTAGGTCGATGGCATTCGAGCGCCACGATGCGCGGCGAGTCAACAATCGCTTCGGTGAAGGCACGAGTCCTCGCCTACGGCAAATCCGCGAAGGGCTCGATGCGCTTGGCATCAAGAGTGACGCCATCTTGCATCATGCAACGCCGCGCATTTTCTACGGCTGTGAACTGATCGCCGGCGCGCGCGATGCGCTTTTGGGGCTCGACAACGGCGATGGCGCCGCGCCAAGCGCCGCGGTAATCGCTGATGCATGGCGGAAGCGCTGGCTGACTAAGCGCATCCGGCGCGAGGAGACACGCATGGCACTGGCCCGGCTCGGGCCGGTCAGCGTACGGGCTAGCCTTCATGCCGATCCCGATGGGCAGTTTCGCCTGCCTATCGACCCTGCATAGACGCACTTTGATAACTTACGGCCGCTCGATGCTTTGACCTCCGAAATGCGGACTGTTCAGGTCGTCCCCAATTCCCGAAGAGGCGAGTTCCAACTTCGCCAGCGCTTCTGCCTTTTCGCCACGTTACGCCAACTGAAACAAGCTGTTGCGTACCCGCTCGTTGATGTCTCTTTGATCCGCCTCGCGAGCGCAACCGGTGGTCGGCTGCCTCATTTGTACGGGGCATCCCATGAGCGTCATCCCCATCCAATCGCAAGCATCGTCGCGCGGCGCGCGCATGTTGCGGACGGCGCTCGGGCCGGAGATCGCAGCGTGGCTTGAAGACGCTTCGGTCATCGAAGTCATGCTCAATCCCGACGGTCGTCTGTGGATCGACCGGCTGGGAGCCGGGATCGCCGATACGGGGAGCGGGATGTCCGCTTCCGACGGCGAGCGGATCATCCGCCTGGTCGCGCACCATGTCGGGGCCGAGGTCCATGCCAAGGCTCCGCGGGTCTCGGCCGAGCTTCCCGATACGGGGGAGCGGTTCGAGGGGCTGTTGCCGCCGGTCGTGGCTGCACCGAGTTTCGCGATCCGCAAGCCCGCCGTAGCAGTATTCACGCTCGCCGATTATGTCGCGGCGGAGATCATGTCCGGGTGGCAGGCAGAGGCGCTGATCGACGCGATCGCTGCCCGCAAGAATATTCTGGTGGCCGGCGGAACCTCGACTGGCAAGACGACCCTTACCAACGCGCTGCTTGCCGAAGTCGCAAAGACCGACGACCGTGTGGTCCTAATCGAAGACACCCGTGAGCTGCAATGTGCAGCGCCCAACCTCGTGTCGCTGCGGACCAAAGACGGCGTTGCGAACCTCTCCGATCTGGTTCGCTCCGCGCTGCGGCTGCGGCCTGACCGCATTCCCATCGGCGAGGTGCGCGGCGCGGAAGCGCTCGACCTGCTCAAAGCCTGGGGCACCGGCCATCCCGGCGGCGTCGGCACGATCCACGCCGGGTCCGCGCTCGGCACGCTGCGGCGCATGGAACAGCTCATCCAGGAAAGCGTGGTCACCGTGCCGCGCGCGCTGATCGCCGAGACCATCGACGTCATCGCCGTGCTGGTGCGCGATGGCACCGGTCGGCGGCTCGCCGAACTCGCTCAGGTCACCGGGCTCGATGCCCACGGCGACTACCGCATCCTTCCCATCACCCACCAAGCCAAAGGAGTCTCTTCGTGATCCAGACCATTTCGCGCGCGCGTGCCCGTCTTTCCGCTGCCACGCTCGGCAGCTTTGTTGCCCTTTCCGTCGCCATGCCCGCCCATGCGGCGGGTTCGTCGATGCCGTGGGAAGCGCCGCTGCAGTCGATCCTCGAATCCATCCAGGGCCCGGTCGCCAAGATCGTCGCGGTCATGATTATCATCGCGACCGGCCTCGCGCTCGCCTTCGGCGATACTTCGGGCGGTGCACGGCGGATGATCCAGATCGTGTTCGGCCTGTCGATCGCCTTCGCCGCCTCGTCCTTCTTCTTGTCGTTCTTCTCGTTCGGCGGCGGAGCGCTGGTCTGATGGAAAACGCGCCGCCCGAGGCAGTGCCGGGCTTTGTAGTGCCGGTTCACCGCGCGCTAACCGAGCATATCCTGCTCGGCGGCGCGCCGCGCGGGCTCGCCATCGCCAATGCGACGCTGGCCGCTGCGATCGGGCTGGGCCTGCGGCTGTGGATCGCCGGCGTCGTGATCTTTGCATTGGGCCACATGGTCTCGGTCTGGGCGGCGCGGCGCGATCCCCAATTCGTCGATGTCGCGCGGCGGCATCTGCGCTTTCCCACCTATTTGAGGGTCTGAGCCGATGCTCTCGCTTCGCGAATACAGGAACAAAGCCGACCGGCTCGCGGATTTCCTGCCCTGGGCGGCGCTCGTCGCGCCGGGCGTGGTACTCAACAAGGATGGCAGCTTTCAGCGTTCGGCCCGCTTTCGCGGTCCTGATCTCGACAGCGCGACGCCCGCCGAACTGATCGCGACGACCGCGCGGCTCAACAGCGCGCTGCGCCGGCTGGGTTCGGGCTGGGCGATCTTCGTCGAAGCCGTGCGCCGCCCGGCGCAGGACTATCCCGAAAGTGACTTCCCCGATCCAGCTTCGGCACTGGTCGAACGCGAACGCGCGGCGCAATTTGCCGAAGAAGGCGCGCATTTCGAAAGCGGCTATTATCTGACCCTGCTGTGGATGCCGCCCGCAGAGGATGCCGCGCGCGCCGAAAGCTGGCTCTACGAAGGCAAGGCCGAGAAGGGCATCAACCCCAAGGAACTGCTCGATCTCTTCATCGACCGCACCGACCGGCTGCTGCGACTGGTCGAAGGCTTCGTGCCCGAGGTCCGATGGCTCGATGACAGCGAAACGCTGACCTACCTGCACAGCTGCATTTCTACACGCAGCCACCGCGTTCGGGTTCCCGAAACCCCGATGCACCTCGATGCGCTGCTGGCCGACGAGCCGCTCACCGGCGGGCTCGAACCGCGTCTGGGCCGCGCCCATCTGCGCACACTCACCGTGGTCGGCTTTCCGAGCAGCACCTTCCCGGGCCTGCTCGATGAACTCAACCGGCTCGCCTTCGCTTACCGCTGGTCGACCCGCGCGGTGATGCTCGACAAGACCGATGCGACCAAGCTGACCGCCAAGATCCGGCGGCAATGGTTCGCCAAGCGCAAGTCGGTCGCAGCGATCCTCAAGGAGGTGATGACCAACGAGGCTTCGACCCTGCTCGACAGCGATGCCTCGAACAAGGCCGCAGACGCCGATGCGGCACTGCAGGAGCTTGGCGCCGATCATGTCGGCCAGGCCTACGTCACCGCCACGGTCACCGTCTGGGACGAGGACCCCGCGCTCGCGGCCGAGAAGCTGCGGCTGGTCGAGAAAGTCATCCAGGGCCGCGATTTCACCGTGATCGTCGAGGGCATGAACGCGGTCGAAGCGTGGCTCGGCTCGCTCCCCGGCCATGTCTACGCCAATGTCCGCACGCCGCCAATTTCCACGCTCAACCTCGCCCACATGATCCCCCTCTCAGCCGTATGGGCCGGGCCGGAACGGGACGAACACTTTGCTGCCCCTCCGCTCTTCTATGCGCGGACGGAAGGCTCAACCCCGTTCCGGTTTTCCCTGCATGTCGGCGACGTCGGCCATACGCTGATCGTCGGGCCGACCGGTGCGGGCAAGTCTGTGCTGCTGGCGTTGATGGCGCTGCAGTTCCGGCGCTACGAACGCGCCCAGGTCTTTGCGTTCGATTTCGGTGGCTCGATCCGTGCCGCCGCGCTCGCCTGCGGTGGCGACTGGCAGGACTTGGGCACCAGCCTTTCCGAAGACAGTGCGGGCGCAGTGCTGTTGCAGCCGCTGGCGCGGATCGACGAGCCGGCCGAGCGCAACTGGGCGGCCGAATGGTTGCAGGCGATTCTCACATCCGAAGGGGTGACGGTTGATCCGGCCACCAAAGAGCATCTCTGGTCGGCACTGACCTCGCTCGCCTCTGCCCCGGTTCCCGAACGGACACTGACCGGGCTGGCCGTGCTGCTCCAATCGCAGGCCTTAAAGCAGGCGCTGGCACCCTATTGCATCGGCGGGCCGTTCGGACGGCTGCTCGATGCCGAAGTCGAGCACCTTGGCAAAGCAAGTTTCCAGGCCTTCGAGACCGAGGGGCTCACCGGCTCGGCGGCAGCGCCCGCCGTGCTGTCCTACCTGTTCCACCGGATCGAGGGTCGGCTCGACGGCTCCCCGACGATGATCATCATCGACGAAGGCTGGCTGGTGCTCGACAGCCCGGCGTTCGCCGCGCAGCTGCGCGAATGGCTCAAGACGCTGCGCAAGAAGAACGCGAGCGTGGTTTTCGCGACGCAGAGCCTTGCCGACATCGAGACGAGCGCGATCGCACCGGCCATCATCGAAAGCTGCCCGACCCGCATCTTCCTGCCCAATGAGCGCGCGGTCGAGCCGCAGATCCTTTCGATCTATCGCCGCTTCGGGCTCAACGACCGGCAGATCGAGATCGTCGCGCGGGCGACGCCCAAGCGCGACTATTACTGCCAGTCGGCGCGCGGCAACCGGCTGTTCGAGCTGGGCCTGGGTGAAGTCGCGCTCGCTTACACCGCGACCTCGTCGAAGACCGACCAGCTGGCGATTGCCGAGCTAACGGAAACGCACGGCACGGCCGGCTTCGCTGCCGCCTGGCTGCGCCATCGCGGCCTCGCCTGGGCCGCCGACATGCTTCCGGTTCCCGAATCCAATCCCCCCGCCCAATTGGGCCAACCCAAGGAGTAATGCCATGAAGCCTACCCGATTCCGTTCGTTCCTCGCCGCCGGCGTCGCGGTGCTTTCGATGACCGCCACCGCTTTGGCGCCCGCGCCGGCCTATGCCCAGTTCGGCGGGATCGTTTACGACCCTTCGAACTACGCGCAGAACGTGCTGACTGCCGCGCGCACGCTCGAGCAGATCAACAACCAAATCCGTCAGCTGCAGAATCAGGCGACCTCGCTGATCAACGAGGCGCGCAACCTCGCCAGCCTGCCGACGAGCGTGCTGGCCCCGCTCCAGCAGCAGATCCGGCAGACCCAGCAGTTGCTCGGCGAAGCGCAGCGGATGGCCTACAACGTTCAGCAGATCCAGACTGAGTTCGCGCGGCAGTACAAGTCGATGGACCTGACTGCGCCGCAGCGCGCGATGGTCCAGGGCGCCGAAGGCCGCTGGCAGAACAGTGTCGCCGCATTCGAAGATGCGCTCAAGGTTCAGGCCGGCGCGGTCGCCAACATCGAGGGCACGCGAACCGCAGTGACCGATCTCATCACGGCCAGTCAGTCGGCGACGGGTGCGCTGCAGGCCGCGCAGGCCGGAAACCAGCTGCTCGCGGTCCAATCCCAGCAACTCGCCGACCTCATCGCCAGCGTCACGTCGCTCGGCCGGGCGCAGACGCTTGATGCCGCAAACAGTGCCGCCGCCAAGGCACAGGCGCGCGAGCAGCTCCGGCGCTTTCTGACGCCGGGCCGCGGCTATGTCGCCACTTCGGTTCAGATGTTCCGGAACTGAGCCGATGGACACCAAACTCTTCGCGCGGATCGGTGCAGTCGCCTTCGTCGCTGTCGCCATCACGATGACCGCGTTGCAGCTGCGCGAAGAGCCTGTCCGGGCTGTGCCCGAAGTGATCGACGTTACCGATCCCGACAGCGATCCGCTGCCTGAGCAACTGCGCATTTGCAACGCGATGGGCGAAGCAGCAGCCCGCGATCCCGTCTGCCATGCCGCCTGGGCGGAAAAGCGCCGACGCTTCCTGGGCACGACCGGGCGGGCCGAGCCCGCGCCGCCGCCGTCCGCCGAAAGCTCGGTGGTGCCGTCAGCGGCAGCATCAAATGCCGCACCCCAAGGAGAACAGTGACATGGGTGGCACCGGCGTCGTCGATCGCTTCCTCGACATCTTTTCGCGCTACATCGACAGCGGGTTCGGCCTGCTGCACGGCGAGGTCGCATTCATCGCGACGACCCTGATCGTCATCGACGTGACGCTCGCCGCGCTGTTCTGGTCGTGGGGCGAGAACGAGGACATTATCGCCCGGCTCGTCAAGAAGACGCTGTTCGTCGGCGCATTCGCCTACATCATCGGCAGCTGGAACGCGCTGGCGCGGATCGTGTTCGAGAGCTTCGCCGGGCTCGGCCTAAAGGCCAGCGGAACCGGGTTCTCGGCGGCCGAATTGCTGCAGCCTGGCCGGGTCGCGCAAGTCGGGCTCGACGCCGCCCATCCGCTGCTGGATTCAATCTCAGACCTGATGGGCTTCGTCAGCTTCTTCGAGAATTTCCTGCAGATCGTCATCCTGCTGATTGCCTGGGCAATCGTGATCATCGCCTTCTTCATTCTCGCGATCCAGCTGTTCATCACCCTGATCGAGTTCAAGCTGACCACGCTTTGCGGGTTTGTGCTGATCCCGTTCGGGCTGTTCGGCAAGACTGCCTTCATGGCCGAACGGGTGCTCGGCAATGTCGTCTCATCGGGCATCAAGGTGCTGGTGCTTGCGGTGATCGTCGGGATCGGCTCGACCATCTTCTCCGAGTTCACCAGCGCGATTGCAGGTGAACCGACTATCGAGGACGCGCTGTCGATAGTGCTCGCCAGCCTGTCGCTGCTCGGTCTCGGCATCTTCGGCCCCGGCATCGCCAATGGCATCGTCTCGGGCGGGCCGCAGCTGGGAGCAGGCGCTGCTGCAGGAACCGCGCTGCTTGCCGGCGGTGCTGCTGCCGGTGCGGTTGCAGGTGCGCGCATGGCAGGCGGCGCGGTCGCCAGCGCCGCGTCCAACGTCGCACACGGCACCTCGCGCGCTGCGGGCGGTGCGACCATGGCCTATGCGCTCGGCTCGGCAGGCAAATCAGGCGCAGCCGCAGTTGGCTCCGGCATGGCCGCCGTCAGCGATGCCGCCGTGGGCGCTGCGACTTCTCCGCTACGCAAGGTCGGCGACGGCATGAAGCAATCGTTTCGCGAGGGCAGCCGCGCCGCGATCACCAACACCGGCGGCACGATTACGAGTCCTGCTGGTGGTTTGGGACCCAACACGCCGCCCAATCCGCCCGCCGATGAGGGCCAAGGCCAGCCCGCCTGGGCCAAGGCGATGAAGGACCGGCAAACCATCGCGCACGGCGCGACCCTTGCCGCCCACACGCTCAAGTCTGGCGACAGCCACGGCGGCGGGGCTTCCATCGACACTTCCGAAAAGGACTGACGTATGTTCCGACGACCCTCGATCCGCTACGGCAAGACTCCCGAACCCGAAACGCCCTATCAGCGCGCCGCGCAGGTCTGGGATGACCGGATCGGATCGGCCCGTGTCCAGGCCAGGAGCTGGCGGCTCGCCTTCTTCGGCGCGTTGGGTCTTTCGACCTGCCTGACTGGCGGGATCATCTGGCAGGGCGCACGTGGATCGATCATCCCCTGGGTGGTCCAGGTCGATAAGCTCGGCGAGGCGCAGGCTGTCGCCCCCGCCGATGGTGGCTTCACGCCTTCGGACCCGCAGGTCGCGTTCCATCTGGCGCGGTTTATCGAGCAGGTCCGCGCCGTGCCCGACGATCCGATCGTGGTCCGCCAGAACTGGCTGCGCGCCTATGACTTTGCCACCGACAAGGGCGCCCTCGCGCTCAACGACTATGCCCGGACCAACGATCCGTTCGCGCTGATCGGGCGCGAACAGGTCGGGGTGGACGTCACCAGCGTCATCCGCGCCTCACCGACGAGCTTCCGCGTGGCTTGGGCCGAACGCCGCTACCGCGACGGCAGTCTTGCCGAAACGAGCCGCTGGACCGCGATCCTGACCATCGTCGTCCAGACCCCGCGCACTCCCGATGCCCTGCGCAAGAACCCGCTCGGCATCTTCGTCAACGCCATCAACTGGTCGAAGGAACTCGGATCATGATCAGCAAATTTTCACCGGCGAACGGCCGCGTCGTCGCCGTTTTGCTTGCCGCGAGTACGGCGCTTACCTCTCTTGCGCAGGCCCAAGAACCGGCAACGCACCAGCCTGCATCGCCTGCGGCTCCCAACGAGGCGCCGCAGGCGGCACATTCCGACCCGACGATTGTGGCCGTCCCCGTGCCGCTTCCGCTTCCTGGCCAGCTCAAACAGTTTCCGCAGCGCACCCCTCCCACCGCTGCGGGCCGCTCCCGCCCATCCCAGAGTCGCCCCACTCTCCGGGACAGGGTGGGAGCGGCAATGGAGGCCGCGCGGGTGCAGCCCGAACGCACCGGGTTCGTCAACGCGATCCAGGTCTTCCCCTACACCGAGGGCGCGCTTTACCAGGTCTATGCCAAGCCCGGACAGGTGACCGACATCGCTCTGCAGGAAGGCGAGCAGCTGGTCGGATCCGGTCCGGTCGCATCCGGCGATACGGTGCGCTGGATGATCGGCGATACGGTCAGCGGCAGCGGGCAGTCAGCCCGAGTCCACATCCTGGTGAAGCCCGTCCGGCCAGACATCGCGACGAACCTGGTGATCAACACCGACCGGCGAACCTATCACGTCGAACTGCGCGCCAATCCTTCGGTCTATATGGCCTCGGTCTCGTGGACCTATCCGCAGGACCAGTTGATCGCCTTGCGGCAAGCCCGCGCCGAAGCGATCGGTGCTGCACCGGCTGCGGCGGGCATCGACCTCTCCACGCTCAACTTCCGCTATGCGATCGATGGCGACCGTCCAGATTGGCGGCCGCTCCGCGCGTTCGATGACGGGGTGCGCGTGTTCATCGAGTTCCCCGAAAGCATCGCGCAGGGCGAACTGCCGCCACTGTTCGTAATTGGCACCAAGGGTGAAGCCGAGCTGGTCAACTACCGCGTTTCTGGCCGCTACATGTTTGTTGACCGACTGTTCGCCCGCGCCGAGCTGCGGCTTGGTGGGCGGAAGGGCCAGCAGACCGTGCGGATCGTCTCCAACCGGCGGGGGCGGGCATGACGGGCGAGGACCTCGAGGCCGAACGCGCCGAAGCGGCGCCCGCCGATCCAGAGAGCGCAGTCAAGCTGCGCGGCGATCCGCCGCGCGTGATGCGCCTTTCGCGGAAAGCCATTGGCATCGCCTCAGCCTGCGGCTTTGCGCTGGTCGGCGGCGCGCTGATCTATGCGCTCCAGCCTGCGGGCCGGAAGGGGGCGGATGAGCTCTACAACACCGGTGGCATTGCGGTGGCCGACAGCCTTGCGGGGGCACCCAAGGATTACGGCCAAGTGCCCAAGCTCGGCCCACCTCTCCCCGGAGACCTTGGCAAGCCGATCCTCGATGCCCAGCGGCGCGGTGACGTGGCTGCATTGCCACCGATGGGTGCGCCGCCTGCGTCTCCGATCAATCCCGCAGTCACGGCCGCCGATGCAGCCCGCCAGCGTGGCGAACAGGAACGCGAGGCCGCAAGGGGCAGTCGTCTGTTCTTTGGAGGTGGTTCACAGGCAAGCGGGAGTGCGGGCTTTGCCGGGCTCCCACCGTCTGCCGAGACCCCGGGGGCAACGCCTGCAGCTGCGCCGCAGTCCTATGCTGGCCGCAAGCAGGCGTTTCTGGAACGGGCCAGCGACCGGCGTACCGTGTCGGTCGAGCGGCTGACGGGGCTGGCATCGCCCTCGATCCTGCAGGCGGGTTCGGTCATTCCGGCGGCACTGATCACCGGCATCCGTTCCGACCTACCGGGGCTGGTGACCGCTCAGGTCACCCAGAATGTCTATGACAGCCCGACGGGGCGTATCCTGCTCATCCCGCAGGGCTCGCGGCTGATCGGCGACTATGACGCCGATGTCGCGTTTGGACAAAGCCGAATCCTGCTCACCTGGAACCGGCTGATCCTCCCCGATGGCCGCTCGATCGTGCTCGATCGACAGCCAGCGTCCGACCCGGGCGGATTTGCCGGTCTGCAGGATGGCACCGATTACCACTGGGGTGGCGTGCTCAAGGCAGCGCTGGTCTCGACGCTGCTTGGCGCCGGTTCGGAAATGGGGGCTGGCAACGATAGCGATCTGGCCCGCGCCGTGCGGCGCGGCACGCAGGACAGCATCAACCGCGCCGGCGAACAGATTGTCAGCCGCGAACTCAATGTGCGCCCGACCCTGACGATCCGGCCCGGTTTTCCGGTGCGGGTTCTGGTGACCCGCGACCTGGTTCTGGGAGGCGCGCAATGACGAGGCTCAAGCTGGCCGATCTGGCCTACGAGAAGCCGGTGCGGCTGACGGTAGAGATATCGGCTCGGCTGCACCGGGAACTGCTGACCTATGCCGCCGTCCTGAACGGCGGTGATGCCAAGGGTGCGCCGCCCCCTGAGCGGTTGATCCCGCCGATGATCGAGCGGTTCATTGCAACCGACCGAAGCTTCGCGAAAACCCGCCGTTCGGCTCAGCCCGGGTAGCGTTCCTCGATCAGTTTGAAGAAGCGCTGGAGCGCCGGGTTATCGTTGTCTGATCGCCAGTAGAGAGCGTACTCGAGACGAGCAGGACCAGTCGGGTCGTGGATTTCATGGAAGCGAAGGTCGGTCCAGGCGACGCCTTGCGACGCTTCGGTAGCGATCGAGATGTAGCGCTTTGCCGCGACCATGCTGAGGACGCTTTCGAGACTGGTGTCCTGCACGATGATGTTGGGACGCTTGCCTTGCTCGGTCAGCCGTGCCGCGATCAGATTGCCGAATATCGGCCCAAGACCTCCTGCGGGAACGACAAAGACTTCGCGGCGCAGATCCTGCCAATAGAGTTGCTCCCGGTCGGCCAGCGCATGAGCGTCAGGCAAGACGGCATAAAGCCGCTCCGACCAGATGCGGCGCGAGACCACGCCATCCTCGCCAAGGCCGATCGGCGCAACAGCAACATCGACGGTGTGCGAATGCAGGCCGTGAAACAGCTTTTCCAGCCCCGCCTCGACCCCGTCAAACTGGACATCTTCGAACTTGGTCAAATAGTCCGAAATCGCCAGCCTGAGGTTGCCGGCCATGAGCGGTGAACAATAGCCGACGGCAATCCGGCCTTGCAGGCCGTAACTGACATTGCGAGCGGTCGTTCGCAGATTATCGACATCAGTGATGATGCGGCGCGCCTGTTCGATGAATGGACGGCCGTTCTCGGTGATCTCGGCTCCGCGCGTCGAGCGCTCGAAGAGCTTGACGCCAAGACGATCCTCAAGCTGCTGGACTCTACGGCTCAACGTGATCTGTTTAACGTTGAGAGCCGCAGCCGCGCGCGAGAAGCTCTTCGCATCGGCAGTTGCGACGGCGTAACGAAGCTGGTGGATTTCTATTGCCAGGACTCCTTCCCCCGCACAGCAGCTAACCCCAGACTATGTCCGCGGACGTTTGCCTTTCGACTTCCGCCCTGGTTACGCCCTGAGCCAACTCAACAACCCTGAACGGCGACCGGTGATCAATCCGCTGAAATACGCCGAGATCGGTAATCACCATGTCAACCACGTTCTTGCCGGTCAGAGGCAAGGTGCAGGCTGGAATGAACTTGGGGCTTCCGTCCTTGGCGCAGTGCTCCATGACGACGATGATCTTCTTGACGCCTGCGACCAGATCCATCGCGCCG
This sequence comes from Sphingomonadaceae bacterium, assembly GCA_041621755.1. GTDB lineage: Bacteria > Pseudomonadota > Alphaproteobacteria > Sphingomonadales > Sphingomonadaceae > Sphingosinicella. The sequence goes on from JBFKAE010000001.1 coordinate 66,858, forward strand.
CCCATGCCCTTGATCATCTTGCCTGGGATCATCCAGTTGGCGATGTCGCCGTTCTCGGCCACTTCCATTGCGCCGAGAACGGTGAGGTCGATATGCCCGCCGCGGATCATGGCAAACGATTGGGCGCTGTCGAAGTAGGCCGAATGCGGCAGCTCGCTGATAGTCTGCTTGCCGGCGTTGATCAGGTCAGCATCGACCTCGTCCTCATAGGGGAACGGTCCGATGCCTAGCATGCCGTTTTCCGACTGGAGCGTCACCGTCATACCCGCAGGCACATGGTTGGCCACTAGCGTCGGGATGCCGATGCCGAGGTTGACATAGAACCCGTCCTGCAGTTCCTGCGCGGCGCGGGCGGCCATCTGGTTGCGGTCCCAGGGCATCAGACGGCCTCCCTTTCGCGGACAGTGCGGAATTCGATTTTCTTGTCGTAGGGGCTGCCAACGATTACCCGCTGGACATAGACGCCGGGCAAGTGGATCGCATCGGGGTCCAGGCTGCCTGCCTCGACGATTTCCTCCACCTCGACGACACAGACCTGGCCGCAGGTGGCGGCAGGCACGTTGAAGTTGCGCGAGGTTTTCCGGAACACGACGTTACCGGTGGTGTCAGACTTCCATGCCTTGACGATGGCAAGGTCGGCGAAGATGCCGCGCTCCAGAATGTATTCCTGTCCGTCGAATACCTTCGATTCCTTGCCTTCGGCGACCAGAGTGCCGACGCCCGTTTTCGTGTAGAAGCCAGGAATGCCCGCGCCGCCTGCGCGCATGCGCTCGGCCAGCGTGCCCTGCGGGCAAAATTCCACCTCCAGTTCGCCAGCGAGATACTGGCGCTCGAACTCCTTGTTCTCGCCAACGTAGGATGAGATCATCTTGCGAATCTGGCGGGTGCGCAGCAGCTTCCCGAGTCCTTCGTTGTCGATACCGGCATTGTTGCTGGCAACCGCAAGGCCGGTAACGCCACTCTCGACGATGGCATCGATCAGCCGCTCTGGGATACCGCAGAGGCCAAAGCCGCCACTGGCGATCAACATGCCATCCTTCAGAAGGCCATCCAGTGCGGCAATCGCATTGGGATAAAGTTTCTGCACTCTCAGTTCCTATTTATCGCAAAGCTGTCTCGTTCCAGAGACACGGAAGGTTCAGTCCGCCGATCCTGAAAAAGTCGAACGCCGACTGAGCTCCGAAGCTGTCCTTCGCTTTGGAGATTTCCAATCATCAGACGGGCAGACCGACATAGTTTTCGGCGATCGAGGTTTGCGCAGCTGTGCTGCTGGCAATGTAATCAAGTTCCGCCACCTGCATGGCGCGTTCGAATGCGCCGTCTTCGGGGAAACGGTGCATCAATTTGGTCAGCGACCAGCTGAAGCGCTCCGATTTCCATACCCGGGCCAACGCTTTGGCCGAATAGTCAGCGACCCCGTCATTGTCCGACCGCTTGAAGTATGCGGTCAATGCTTCCGTGGCGTAGTACACGTCGCTCGCGGCCAAGTTTAGACCCTTGGCCCCGGTAGGCGGCACGATGTGCGCCGCATCGCCGGCAAGGAAAAGGCTGCCGTGGCGCATCGGCTCGAAAACAAAGCTACGCAGCGGTGCGATGCTCTTTTCGATAGCAGGGCCGCGTACGATGCTCGCGGCTGCTTCGGGGCCAAGGCGGATCGCCAATTCATCCCATATGCGCTCATCGGGCCAGTCCTCGATCTTCTCGGTCAACGGAACATCGACATAGTAGCGGCTGCGCGTCGCGGATCGCATCGAAGCGAGCGCGAATCCGCGCTCGTGATTTGCGTAGATCAGTTCATGGTTGCACGGCGGAACATCGGCGAGAATTCCGAGCCATCCAAAGGGATAGACGCGCTCATAGTCACGCCCAACGCCTGCGGGTATCGCTTTGCGTGAAGCGCCATGGAAGCCATCGCAACCGCAGATGAACCGGGCATCGATCCGATGCTCTGTGCCGCCCTTGCTGAATGTGACAAAGGGAGCATCTGTCTCGACAGCGTGGAGCGCCACATTGTCTGCTTCGTAAATCACCTCAAGTCCGCGGGCCGGTGCGGCGTCCATCAGATCCTTGGTAATCTCGGTCTGGCCATAGACCATCACCTGCTTTCCAGTGAGGCCTGCGATATCGATCCGGATAAGTCGCTCGCCGTCGGCCAGGTTGAAGCCATCGTGCGGCAGCCCTTCAGCATTCATGCGCTCTGCGAGGCCCAGCCTTTCCATGATATCGGTCGTCACGCGTTCGAGCACACCTGCCCGAATGCGACCGAGAACATAGTCGCCGGAGACGCGTTCGATCACCACGCAGTCGATTCCTTCCGACCGCAGCAAATGCCCCAGCATCAATCCAGCCGGACCGGCCCCAATAATCGCAACCTGTGTCCTCATTTAGACGTCCACTCCAATAACCTCACGCGACCAGAAACCGGGGTGCGGCGAGACCGGTCGAAACTTGTCGCAACCTCGTATCCCGCCACTTCAGCCTGCCTACGCCACCGCCCGTGCAGGCTCTTGGCCAATCATCGGTCGCAGCCCCAGCTTGGCAAACAGCGCATTGTCCGCCCCGCCACCGGCATTGCCCGTGGTTAGCAACTTGTCGCCGGTGAAAATTGAATTGGCGCCAGCCATGAATGCCAGCGCCTGCGTCGCCTCGGACATGCTCTCGCGTCCGGCCGAAAGCCGCACCATGCTCAGTGGCATCGTGATCCGCGCGACCGCGATCGTCCGGACGAATTCGATATCGTCGATTTTCGCCATCGGCGTATCCAGGAGCATATCGCCAAGCACCGTACCCTTGACCGGCACCAGCGCGTTGACCGGAACGCTTTCGGGATGCTGGGGCAAAGTCGCAAGCGAGTGGATGAAGCCTACCCGGTCGGCGCGGGTCTCGCCCATACCGACGATGCCACCGCAGCACACCGCGATCCCCGCGTCACGAACTTCGCTCAGCGTGTCCAGTCGTTCCTGAAAGGTCCGCGTCGTGATGATGTCGCCGTATTTCTCGGGACTCGTATCGATATTGTGGTTGTAATAATCGAGCCCGGCGTCGGCGAGTCTTCGCGCCTGTCCACCAGTAAGCATCCCCAATGTCATGCACGTTTCGAGACCCAAAGCACGAACACCCGATACCATGGCTACGATGGCATCCATGTCCCGGTCTTTGGGCTCGCGCCACGCCGCTCCCATGCAGAAGCGTTGCGACCCGGCCGCTTTGGCTTCGGCGGCACTCGCGAGGACAGCATCAACGTCTAGCAGCTTTTCGGCCTTCAGGCCTGAATTGGCCGAGGCGCTTTGCGAACAATAACCGCAATCCTCGGGACAGCCGCCGGTCTTGATCGAGAGGAGCGTGCACAATTGCACCTCCCCAGCTGCATGATGCGCACGGTGGACGGACTGGGCATGGAACATGAGTTCGTCAAAGGGAAGATCGAACAGCGCCGCGATTTCGCTACGGGTCCAATTGATGCGTAGGGTCACTGTTTCAGGGTTCCTCATTTAGCCAAGCAGCCGCCATCCGTGACCAGCATCAAGCCCGTAACGAAGTCCGAAGCCGCCGATGCGAGATATATTGCCGTGCCCTTGATCTCGTGAGGCTCTGCGATACGGCCCATTGGCGTGAAGTCGGTTACGGCCTTTACGAAGTCGGGATCGTCAAACGGCCCTAGTTTCGTGCGGTAAAATCCTGGGCAAATCGCATTGACCGTGATTCCAAGCGGCGCATATTGTAAGGCCATCTCTCGCGTCAGATTAACGATCGCGCCCTTTGTGGCGGCATAAGCTGGCAATGGAAAAACACTGGATGGACCAGCAAGGCCCCACATTGATGCGATATTGATGATTTTTCCGCGTTTTGCCGTCACCATATGCTTCAGGACGGCCCTGGCACAAAAGAACTGCCCGTTGAGATTGATTGAAACCACCTTGTTCCATTGATCGGTCGGATATTGGTGAATCTGAAGCGGTTCCGGATCACCGATGCCGGCATTATTGACCATTATCTCGATGCTGCCAAAGGTGGCTATGGCCCGGGCGACCATTGTATCAACGGCAGATTCGTCAGCGATATCGCACTCTATTGGCAGAGCCCGCCGCCCCAGCGCCTCGATTGCCACAGCAGTTGTCCCAAGACCCACGGGATCGATGTCGACCAGCACGACATCCGCTCCTGCTTCGGCCATGGCTTCAGCACAGGCCGATCCAAGGCCGCCGCCAGCGCCTGTTACGATGGCAGTACGTCCCGAGAGATCGAAGATTGCAGGATATTTCAACGCGATGTGCCTTAACGCTGAGGCAGGCCAAGGATATCGCGAGCTTCGCGTGGGGAAGCGACTTCCAAGCCCAACTCGCTCGCGATACGCACAGTGCGGGCGACGAGTTGCTCGTTAGTCGCAAGCTGACCCTTTGAATAATAATTGTTATCCTCCAGTCCGACCCGGACATGGTCGCCGAGCAGCATTGCCTGGGTCGTGGCGGGAAGCTGTGCGGGTCCAATGGCGGAAACACAGAAAATCGACTGGGGCGGAAGCGCCGCGATCATCGCGTTCAACACGTCATGGCTATAGGGCATTGCACCCTGAAAGCCCTTGTCGGCACCCAGCACCATGTTGATGTAGTAGGGAGGCTTGTCGTAGCCCTTCTGGATGAGCCGCGTGACGTCCTGAAGTATATGGTTTGGCGCGAAAACCTCCCATTCGGGTTTGATCCCGCGATCAATCATCCGCTTGACCAGCGTCTCGCAGCGACTGGGCGGCGTAATGACCAGAATTTCCTTTCCGCCGTGCACATCGACGAAGGTCATGCCATCGAAAGTGGCCATCTCCGCGCCGGCCTCGCATCCTTTGAGCCGCTCGTCGAAGCTGGACTCGAACAGACCGTCCGGCCGTTCGATAAGCATGTCTCCGCTCGAGCCGCCACCCGTCGAGTTGTTGATAACGATGTCGCATTTTTCGCGAATTCGCGTGTTGATGTCGCGATAAATGTCGGCGTTGCAGGTGGCCTGATCATCCGGTCGGCGCGCGTGCAACGCGGCTACCGACGCACCTTCCTTAAAGGAACGAAACACCGATTCCGCAATCTCGCCGGGTTGGGTCGGCAGGTTGTGGTTCTGGTCCTTGGAGGCCATGCCACCCGTTGGCGCGACAGTGACGATCAGTTTTGACGTGCGCATAATTGTCCTCAATTGCTAGCGGAGAGCGCTTCGATTACCTCTGTCGGGATCGGAACGCCTTTGATGTGTTCGGGATTCTCTGGGTCGCGGGCGGCCCAGACGCGCTTCTCGCGCGCTTCAATGGCGAGGCCATCCTCGCGCATCAGCTTGTGACCAATCTCGAAACTGCTTCGCCCAAAATTGGTGACGGTCGTCTCGATCGTCACGACGTCACCGAATTTGCTGGGCTTGAGAAAGCGAGCGCTGGTGTCGACCATCGGAAAGCCGATGGCATCAAATCGCTTCAGCATCACGTTCTTGTTGTACCCCAAGGCGGCAGCAAAAAGCGCAGCCGTACTGGCGTCGAACATGGCGAAATATCTTGGATAAAAGACAATCCCAGCCGGGTCGCAATCACCCCATTCGATCGTCACGGTGCGGGTATGAACGAACATATCAGGAAAGTGCCTCTATCAGTGGGTGAAGGCTCGAAAGCACCGCGCTCGGGCGTTCTTCCGCTTCGCCGCTCGCGAATGATTCAGCTGTCGCAAGGCCGGTCGTCAGCCCTATGCTCAATGCGCCGGCGCTGTTGGCAAGTCGCATTTCTAGCGCAGGGTCATCTCCCACAACCATCGCCTGTTCCGCATCATTTTCGGCAATGCCCATCAGGCGGAGGGCGCAGTCGAGCGAAGCCCTGGCCGGCTTGCCCAACACGAGCGCCTGCTGATCGGTCAGCGACTTGATCATGGCATTGATCGCGAAGCTTACGCCAATGGCCCGTCCGCCGAGCGCAGCAAAAAAAGGAACGTTCGATGCTGTCGTCACTCGCGCACCATTCCAAATATCCCGGCAAGCGGCTTCAAGATCGGGAAAGGTAAATTCGCGAAACCAACCGGTGAAGACGGCCTCAACATCCTTGGCCTGCTCCGATGGGCCGATCACGTCGAGACCGGCTTCGCGCAAGGGGACTTGCACTCCATCGAGACCCAGCACGCGGACCCGGCGGATCCCGTTGCGAACGAACCAGTCCGCCGCCGAGGTGGACGGTGTCATCATTTCCGAATCTCCGACATCGAGACCCGCATGACGTAGGCTGGCGGCATAGGTTGCAGGAGCCTTGGCAGTCCCGTTCGTGAAAACGCGAAACGGGATTGCCTTCCGTCTCAAGAGACTGAGTAATTCCGCAGCCCCTGGCAGGGCGCGGTGGCCGCCGCTTGCGGCATCGCCGAGCACCAGCGTGCCGTCCATGTCGAATACGACCGCACGGGTCGCCTTTACCCGAGCAATGATGTCGTGTGGCAGGGCGTTCATACTGACGGTCCTGCATGTAGAGCCAGCCTGAAGCCGGGGCGCTCGACCACGATATCCTTAGCGGCGGGCCGCGCCGCGAGCTGTTTGAGCAAGGCTGCGATCGAACCGGCTTCGGACGAGTATCGCGACCGGGACGGCCCTTTGGCCAGCATGTCGTCGACCTGGTCTCCGGGCATTACTGCGCGAAGCAAGAACTCCTCTTCCGGCAGCGTCGCCGGAAACCGCTTGCGCATGTCGGCAAGGCTTAGAACCGCAGGCTCGCGTTCGATCTCTTTGGCGCGCGGTCGATCGAGGATCGCGCTTTCCACATCCTGCGCAACCGGGCGGGTCGGGCGACCGAAGCGACCCATGACATAGCGGATGACCTGATCGGACACCTGCGCATAACGCTGTCCCGCGATGATGTTGAACAGCGCCTGCGAGCAGACCATTTGGGGGAAAGGAGTGACCATGATGGGATGACCCAGGTCAGCGCGCACCTGCTCAGTCTCGGCAATAACGTCGGGCAGCCGGTGGGCAAGATTGACCTCTTCCAACTGCCGCACCATCGTCGTCATCACGCCGCCAGCAATCTGGTGCTTGAGGAAGCTGGCATCGAAATCCTGCGGAGCTCCGATGGCCAGACCTTCCGCCTTTGCCAACCGCTGCCAATAGTCGGAAACGCGCGCGAGCGCTCCATCGTCGATCGCGACGTCGTGACCAAGTTCCTTCAGGTTGGCCACCATCCTGCTGGCCTCGGGAAGCGACGTGCCGTTGCCAAGCGGCCCGATGCCTACGTGGACAGCATCGGCTCCGGCCTCGACGGCGCTGAGGCTCGCCATTGCGCCAAGGCCGATCGTGCAGTGGAGATGCACCTCGAGCCGCTTTTTGCCGATTACCGCCCTGACCGCCGGGACGAGCGTTCGCGCGCGTTCCGGGGTCATCAGACCCGACGGATCCTTCAGATAAAACAGATCGACGTCGGGACAACTCGCCAGCTTTGCAGCGAACGCTGCATAAAAAGCATCATCATGAACGTCGGACAGCGTGAAAGTCAGCGCTGCCATCGTTTCGGCTTCGCCTTCCTGCTTCACGATCCGGGCGGTTTCGATCACTGCGTCAACGTCGTGCATCGGATCGAGCAAGACGAAGCGGCGGATGCCGTTCGCCTGGAGCCGCCGGTACACGATACGCATGAAATCGGGATCGGCCTGTTCCCAGGCGATGAAGCGCAGCCCTGTCGTAATGAATTGCAGAGGCGTGCGCGGCATCGCCGCACGAACCCGGCGGATGCGTTCCCATGGATTGTCCTGAAAATAGCGGACGGCTACGGCCATGTGGCTCGACGATGTAAAATCGATCGCCCGAAATCCCACTCGGTCCAACGTCCCGGCGATTTCGAGCATCTGCCGCGTCGCCAGGCCCGTCGCGCCCCACAGGCTTTGATTGCCGTCGCGCATGGAAACATCAACCAGGCTGACAGTGCTCATCGGGAAAGCCCTTCGAAAAATCGCGTATCGACGGCACCTGCAACAAACCTCGGATCATCCATGATTGCGCGGTGCATCGGTGCGGTGGTTGTCACGCCTTCGATCTTCAACGTGCCCAGAGCCTTGGCCATATTTGCAATACACTTCGGCCGGTCGGCACCGCTGACGATCAGCTTGCCGATGAGTGAATCGTAGTAGGGAGGCACTGCGTCGCCGGATTCGATATGCGTATCGACGCGAATTTCGGGTCCGGCGGGCCAGCTCGCTCTCGTCACGGTTCCCGGTGAAGGGCGAAAGTCCTCTGCCCAGTCCTCGGCATTGATCCGGACTTCAATCGCGTGGCCGGTGAATTTCACGTCTTCCTGAGCGAAACCAAGCGGCAGGCCATCGGCGATCAGCA
>JBFKAE010000002.1:0-67426 GCA_041621755.1 Sphingomonadaceae bacterium
CTCCGCGCGCGAAGCTATTGCCAATCTGAGGCTCAGGCGATTCGAGATCGACTCGTTGATGCTGGTCGCGGCAGCCGGCGCTGCCGCGCTTGGGAAATGGCCGGAGGGCGCTCTTCTTCTGTTTCTGTTCAGCCTTGGCCATGCGCTCGAGCATTACGCAATGGGACGGGCCAAACGGGCCATTGAAGCCCTGGCCGAGCTTGCCCCACGAACAGCGCAGGTCAGGCGCGACGCCGCCGTGCGAGAGGTGCCTGTCGAGGACCTCGTCATCGGCGACACGGTTATCGTGAAGCCGAATGAGCGGCTGCCCGCCGACGGTTTCGTGGTTGTTGGCCGGTCCAGCGTCGATCAGGCGTCCGTCACCGGCGAAAGCGTTCCAGTCGACAAGGAGCCGGTGCCGGACAGAACCCAGGCGGTCGCACAGGCCGACAATCTGCCATCCCAACATCGCGTTTTTGCTGGCACCATCAACGGACCGGGCGCAATGGAAATCTGCGTCACGCGCCTTTCCGCCGACACCACGCTTGCCAAGGTGGTGCAGATGGTGAGCGAGGCGGAGACGCAGAAATCGCCGACCCAGCGCTTCACGGATCGCCTGGAGAGGGTGTTCGTGCCGTGCGTTCTCGTCTTTGTCATACTCCTGCTCTTTGCCTGGGTCGTCATCGACGAGCCTTTCCGCGACAGCTTCTATCGCGCGATGGCCGTGCTCGTCGCGGCGAGCCCTTGCGCGCTGGCCATTGCGACGCCGAGCGCGGTGCTGTCAGGCATGGCGCGGGCTGCGCGCGGCGGCGTCCTCATCAAGGGCGGTGGGCCGCTCGAGAGCTTCGGGGCGCTCTCAGCGCTCGCATTCGACAAGACCGGGACGCTTACCGAGGGGAGGCCGCGCATCACCGATGTCGTTCCGGTGAATGGCGTGAGGGAAGAGCAGCTCATGGCGGTCGCAGTGGCGGTGGAAAGCCTCAGCGATCATCCGCTGGCCGCCGCCATCGCGCGCGATGGGCATCAATTTCTTAACGGCGAACCCGTTCCGGCCGCTGCCGAACTCAGGAGCCTTACGGGCCGCGGCGTGCAGGCGTTGCTCGATGGCGAAACCGTCCTCATCGGCAAGGCCGAGATGTTCGGAAGCGATGGACTTGCGCCGCTGTCGGGCGAATTGAAGCAAGCCATAGAACGCCTGCGCCTACTGGGGCGGACGACCATGGCGGTCCGCATGGGCGAGCGCGACCTGGGCACGATCGGCCTCATGGACACGCCCCGCGGTGCGGCCAAGGCAACGATCGAGCGGCTTAAAGCCCTGGGCATCCGCCGGATGATCATGATCTCGGGCGACAATCAGCGAGTGGCCGAAGCCATCGCCGCCGATGTTGGCATCGACGAGGCCTGGGGTGACCTCATGCCCGAGGACAAGGTGGAGGCGATCAAGCGGCTTCGTGAAGAAATGCCCGTGGCAATGGTGGGCGATGGCGTCAACGACGCGCCCGCCCTGGCAAGCGCGACGGTCGGGATCGCAATGGGTGCGGCCGGGTCCGATGTCGCGCTCGAGACAGCCGATGTCGCCCTGATGGCAGATAATCTCGCTCATCTGCCCTTTGCCGTGGGTCTCAGCCGTTCGACGCGCAGCATCATCCGGCAAAATCTGATCGTCAGCCTCGGGGTGGTGGCACTGCTCATCCCCGCCACCATTCTCGGGCTTGGGATCGGACCAGCGGTTGCTGCTCACGAAGGATCGACACTGATCGTCGTCTTCAACGCGCTTCGCCTTCTGGGTTACCGCGACAACGGGGAGGAGGCGTGATGGCCGGGAAAGCAGCTCTGAAATTTGCGCTTGCATCACTTCCTCTTCTGTGCACGACAACCGCGCGCGCGGACACCCTTCGCGAAGCGCTCATTGCAGCTTATCGAACCAACCCGAGCCTCACCGGCGCACGCGCCGGGCTTCGCGCGATCGATGAGGGCGTGCCAATCGCCAAGGCGTCGGCGCGGCCCAACCTGAGCGCAACCGCCGAATATCAGGAATTCGTTGTCCGGTCTTCGAACAGCTTCTCGGCTCCGCTACGGGCAACGAGCGCCAATGCCAGATTGTTTTTGCCGCTCTACCAGGGCGGTCAGGTCAAGAATTCAATCCGTGCCGCCGATGCGCGCGTTGAGGCGGGAAGGGCCAACCTGCGCGCCACCGAAGCTGATGTTTTCACCGCCATCGTCTCGGTCTACATGGATGTCCTGCGCGACAGCGCTATCGTCGAATTCAACGTCCGCAACGTGGCGGTGCTCGAAACCAATCTTCAGGCCACACGCGACCGCTTCGAGATAGGTGACCTAACCAGAACCGATGTCGCCCAGTCCGAGGCGCGGCTGTCCGTCGCCCGCGGGCAGTTGGACCAAGCCACAGCCCAACTGGACGCGAGTCTTGAAAATTATCTGCGCTTCGTCGGTCTGCCGGCGCGCGCCCTTGAGCCGCCGCCCGCATTGCCCGGCCTTCCCGCAACCTCCGAAGAGGCCGTCAACATTGCCGTGGAGAGCAACCCTCAGCTTTTGGGGGCCAAAGCGGACGCCAGTGCGGCACGCTACGACGTAAGGGTCGCGGCAGCATCTCGGCTGCCCCGGCTATCGGCGGTCGCCAGTAGCGGCTACAATAACTATCTCGGCTCGCTGACCAGTTCGCTTCCGGGCTTGACCTTTCGGCAGGCGCAGACGACGGCGACGGTCGGCCTGTCCGCCACCATCCCGCTGTATCAGGGCGGTCTGCCCGCGGCGGAGGTGCGGCGCGCGAATGCGCTGTCAGGCCAGGCGCTCGAGCAGATCATTTTCGTCGAGCGCCGTGTCGTTGCGGAAACCCGTGCGGCCTTTTCGCGCTATCGGGCAACCCTTGCGGTCATTGAAGCCTCGAAATCGGCGGTTTCCGCCAACGAGCTCGCGCTCGAGGGGGTCCGCGCCGAAAACTCAGTTGGAACGCGCAATGTACTCGACGTGCTGAACGCCGAGCAGGAGCTTCTCAACAGTCGCGTCCAGCTCGTTACCGCTGAACGTGACGCCTATGTCGCCGGCTTCACACTGCTCGCCGCCATGGGACGCGCCGAGGCGCGCGATCTCAATCTCTTCGGCGGAACGCTGTTCGAGCCGGGCTTCAGCAGGCCGAGGTCTCTTGATCCGGCCACCCGCCCTTCCAGTTCCCCGGCGGAAGTTCCTGTGATCGAACGGGACTCCGCCAATCTGGCACCCGAAAGCAATGCTCCAAGCGAAGGTCGGACACGCGAGGATACGCGAAGCTTGGACACCCAGGACCGCGTGCCGTGATGTGGATAGGACAATCGAAACGCGAAGAACTCGGTTCGTCCCGAAAACGGGCATGGCGTTTTGAACGAGCCAAGTCACCACTGAATGTCAGTGAAACGAACCAGAGTGGAGAGCGACAATGAATTCCCAACCGTCTTCACAGCAAGGTATGCTTTGCCCTGTTTGCCGCATTTCCCTTTCGATGTCCGAGCGACAAGGCGTCGAGATCGACTTCTGCCCTCAATGCCGCGGCGTTTGGCTCGATCGCGGCGAACTCGACAAGATTATTGCGCGATCGGAATGGATAGTGGCTCCACGTACCGGTCGCGCCACTTTGCCACAGGCTGACACCTCGGAACGTGAATCCCGTGCGCATGACCGGTCCGGCCATCACGGACACAGGCGCCGGCGTGGCTTTCTCGCCGATTTGTTCGATTGATCCGGTTTGTGGAGGCGCGCATGATCGAAGAAAACAACGAGACGATCTTGTATGCGTCACCGGCAAAGGTCTGGCCGGTCCTGTGCAGGTTTGACGACTATAAATATTGGCATCCCTATACCCGGCCCACTGGTCTGCCGGTTCCGAAGAGTGTCGTCCAATGTTCCTTCAGGATCGATCCGCGCAAGGACCGATTCTGGACCATGAATGCAGTAGTGGCCGAGTGCGACGAAAGCACTCGGCTCGTATTCCAGCTTCGTCTTGGCTGGCTGATGACGCTCGAGGAGCGCTTCTCGATGGGCCATGATCCGGTCGGCTCGAAATTGGTTCATAGCTACCGATGCACCGGGCTCCTCTCTCTTCTGCCGCTCAGGGGGCTGCGGCGAAACTTCCAGGGAATGCTGAAGGCAACGGATCGTCTCTTGCAAAGACGGCTGACGCGTGTGCTGTCGAAGCCAAAATCCAGCAGGCCCCAGGTTCGCAAGGGCTTTCGCCCTGATCGATAGGAAGGATATGAGCACAGGCCAATCTGCACTGGTTGAAGGGAATGTGTGCCGAGAGATCGGCAATTCCGCCCCTGCAACCTTTTTTTGGTCCTCGGGAAGAGGTGGAAAGGCTCCGCAAGACGAGACCACTCCGCCTGCGCAGGACCACGCCGTGGGCACGCCTACCGCCCCCGCGTGCCCACGGCGACACCATTGTTGCATATTCGCACAAATAATCGTCGGGAGAGTGAGTTGCACTATGACCCAGGGACTTAAAGCGCGTAAATTTGACGCGTATAGCGCCGGAGCGCGGATCGTCCTTCCTATTCTGGTCGCCGGCTTGGTGGCTGCGTGCTCCGGCGCAGGAACCGATGATCAGCGCGGCTCGGACAACGGCTCGATACCGCCCATCGTAGAAAGCCATTCCTATCGCTGTGGGGACGGGCAGGTGCTATACATCGACATCCTTCAAGACGGCTTGTCGATGATGGTGCGCCGATCGCCGGATGGTCCATCACTGCGTTTGTCAGCCGCGGCACAGGGTCGAATTTTTCTGGGAGAGCGGATGAACATCACGCTCTCGGGAAAGGATCTGACGCTTGAAGAAACCGACCGCGAGCCGATCCTGTGCAAGCGCGGCTGAAAACCTCCACGCCGTTGGAAGCACACGGGCGCGACGCAGGTTCCGGGAGACGCCTCCACATCCGCGGAAGGTGTAAAACCATGAGCACGATCCATTTGCCGGGAAACCGCGCGCTCTCTTTGGCCTGCGTTCTATTTCTCTCCGCCTGCAGCTACGGTCCGCGATTGGGAACCACCGTCATTACACTCCCCGGCAGGCAACTGGCCATTTACGGCGTCAAGACCTACGCACATGAAAAAGGTCTACTCGTAACCGGAAGGGTCAGGCGGCAGGCACCACTCTTTCGTCCCATCTGGGGCCATCTTCACGTCCAGGGCCTGTTTGAGGATCGCCGCCCGCCGGTGAGCGTCGATACACGATGGGGGACGCTTTCACCGCGTGGCAGCAAGTCGGCGACCTTTACCGCGCTCCTCCGCACACCAACGCCGCTCGAGATCAAGTCAGTCAGGGTTGAGTATCGTGCCGCGCCGGACCGACAAAAACCTGTCCGGCTCGATTGAGATGTGCGGGGTGTAAGATTGCGAGGCCTCAGATGGCGAGGATCCGAGTACCGGCTTGTTAGTTCATTTCGCTAGAGCGTTTCAGAACGAGGAATTATTAGAATCAAAACGCCTTTCGTATGGAGATGGTCCGTGAGTTTTCGGGATATAGTTATAGACGCGTGCCCCAAGAATAACATTGAGCAGACGCTTGAACTGGCGCGTGCGTTTGCCGTCGCGTTTGATGCAAAGTTGTTCGTCGCTGCCTATGCTTGGCCAAAGGCGCGTTTCACGGATGCCCTTTCAGGGAATAACCTATCTGTTCAGATGAACGCGCAGAAGATGCAGGAATCCCTGGATTCTTCGAGAACAGCGTTCACAAAAGTGTTCCTGGACACATCGATTGACGTGGAATGGTGTGAGGGGATCCGTGACCCGGCCAGCGCCCTGCAAGAGCACCTTTTGGCCGCCGATCTTCTGATTACCAGCGTATCTGAGGACAATGGCTGTGTTATGGCTGAACCAGCCGAGCTTGCGCTGAATTCGGGGACACCCGTGCTACGGACAGGCGGGGCCTTAACGACATGCCATTTTTCCAATGTTCTTGTGGCGTGGAAAGATTGCCCGCAGGCGCGGCGCGCCTTGCACGATGCATTGCCGATCCTGGAGCGCGCGGACAAGGTGACCGTCGTCGGTGTGGGAGACGAAATAAACGGCCCGCGCCTTGAATCGGTTGCCGCGCATCTAAGTCGACATAACGTTTCAGCTGGCCATCTCCACCTTTCGCGTTCCGAATATGGTGTGGGCGCGGATCTGATTTGCCACGCACATCGGGAGACAGCAGATCTGATCGTCGCAGGTGCCTACAGTCGCGGACCGATCGCCGAGCGCGTTTGGGGTGGTGTCACCAGAGAGTTGCTCAGGACTGGAGGCCTGTCCTGGTTTATGGCTCATTAGATGCCGTATCTGCCTGCTCCAGCGAATGCCGAGGATCAAATACATGACATGTCAGAAGCTCTTGAACCACTTGCAAACTTGCCGTGGTTGGCATTCTTTCGCAGGTCCGACTTACAGAACCTATCGCAGGTGTCCGGCTGGGACGGAAGGCATGCCCGCCTTTCGGAAAGTCGGCCCGCATTGCGTGGCGCCGAATGCTCTGCCACCTGAAGGTCTCACCTGAACTCCGCTTTCAGCGAACCTGTAAGATTTCATCCGCTGGCGCGTCTTAGTCCGCTGAATGGACAACGATCAGTATTTCTGCAGGGCACAACGCTAGACGCATGCCATTGCACCAACATTAGGGGGATATCATGGGAACATTCGGGTGGGGCCTCGCGGCGATAATGATCGTAGTGGTATCCTGGATATTCTACCGATATTTTGCACCGCAGGCTTGGCGGGAATGGGCGGGTGCGGGTCTGGTCCAGGCCTTTATCATCGCACTTTATGCAGAAATGTATGGTTTCCCGTTGACAATCTACTTGCTGGTGCGTTCGTTTGGCCTCGACAGGGAATATGTCAGCGCAAGCCTTTGGTCGACACTTGCCAGTGTCGGCGAAACGGGCATGTTGATTTCGATGATTCTGGGCTACGGCCTCGCATTTATCGGCATAGGTATCTTCATCCAGGGCTGGCGAGAGGTCCATCGCGCTCGTCAAGAGGACCAACTCGTGACGGACGGGCTGTACAGGTTCGTCAGGCATCCGCAGTATTTGGGCTTGTTCCTGGCGCTCTTTGGCGAAGGGGTCGTTCACTGGCCGACGCTCTTCTCGGTTGGCCTGTTCCCTTTGATTGTGATCGCCTATTTCCTTCTTGCGCGCAGCGAGGAACGTCGCATGGTAACCCTGTTCGGAAACGCCTACCGAACCTACCAGTCCCGGGTACCGATGTTCATTCCCCGTTGGGGAAAGTGGAGAAACCTGGTGGATGAGGCACAGGGATCCGAGAAAAAACAATAAGTGTCTGATCCCAAGACTCTTACATTTCGTGTTTCTCCGCCCCAAGTTTGGATAAATGGCCTGCTGCTGGACAGCGCGCGCGCCTTCGGCAGCTGGAATATCGCCGCTCTCCGACCCATTGCCATAGATGTCGCAGATCGGTGTTCCGCCTTTGGATGCTCCGACCGGTCTCGCCCTGGCTACCGGTCCATAGTCTGAAGTAAAGGTCGCTTTGAAAGTGAACGTCAGACACTGGGGTACGAAAGTGCCCCTTGAACGCCATCCAGTCGCAGACAACCCCCCAGATCGGTACGAAGTCCTTTCCGCAGGGGCGTGAACTCAATGCGCTCGGCAAAGTCAAGCGGAAACGCGAACAGGCATGCAAGGGACAATAGTTTCAGGGTTGCTGAAGTCCACACGACGAGAGCGTAGCGCCTTTCAGAGCCATCGCCTTCTGATTATTGAGGACTTCACTCGATAGGCATTTCTGCGCCAGCGATCGCTTCGATCACCTGGCAATCTCCAACGCAGCCCCCCTCACAGGAAACGACGATCTTCGCCAGCACATCGCGCAATGTTTCGAGGCGCGCAATACGCGCTTCAATGTCGAGAAGATGCTTTTCTGCAATAACTGTAGCTTCGGCACAATCGCGCTCAGGCTCATCGGCAAGGGCAAGCAGGGAGCGTATCTCATCGATAGAGAAGCCAAGCCCGCGTCCGTGCCGGATGAACGCGAGACGACGAACGTCAGCCGTGACATAGGTCCGCCGCCCCGATGCAGTGCGGTTGGGAAGCGGGAGGAGGCCAATTTCCTCGTAAAACCGAATGGTATTTACCTTGGTGCCAGTCTGCCGCGCCAGGTCGCCAATCGCCAGCCGCTTCGTCATAAGACTTGATCCTCCAGTCGCTGGAGAACTTACGGACTTTCATGCTTTAATCCAACCGTGTTGCGCCGGGGATGACCGAGTTGATGTGCCGGAAAAAACGCATATCGCGAACGATTCGCAAAAATGCTTGCTTCTACAGTAGCTGGAGCTTGTAGAAGGCGGCCATGGTGGATTCGAATCAATCAGGCGGCTGCGGCTGCACCGGAGACAGCAATCGCGCTGAACACGATCCAGCGTATCGGCGAGCGTTGTGGATCGTCTTGCTGCTCAATCTGGGCTTCGGCGCATGCGAGATCGTCGGCGGGTTCATTGCCGACAGTCAGGCGCTCAAGGCCGATGCGCTCGACTTCATCGGGGACGGGACAATCACGTTTGTCGGACTGATTGCACTCGGCTGGGCTGCGGCGGCGCGCGCGCGCATCGCGCTCGTGCAGGGAATATTCCTTATGACCCTCGGTCTTGGCGTGATCGGGGTCGCATTCTGGCGCGCACTGACCGCCGTTGCTCCCGATGCCGATCTGATGGGGGGCATCGGTATTATCGCGCTTGTCATCAATGTCGCATCGGCATTCGTCCTTTCACGCTTCCGTGAAGGTGATGCGAATGTCCGTGCGGTCTGGCTGTTCAGCCGTAACGACGCCCTCGCCAATGTTGCCGTGATCGCGGCTGCCGGCCTGGTCGCCTTGACCAACAGCGCCTGGCCCGACCTGACGGTCGCCGCCGTGATTGCGGCGCTCTTCCTTCATTCCGCCTTCGAGATTCTCCGCAGTGCGCGTGCCGAGCTGCATCAACTGGCTCTGGCGTCCTGACCTTCGGAGTTTCACGCGTGCCTGTCCCATTCCGCCTTCGCTTTCTTGTCAGCCTTCTGACCGTATTTGCCGGTCTCATGCTCAATCCCGCTGGCGCGCGGGCGGAAGCCGGTGAGGCTCAGACCGTTTGGAGACTGCTCGATTATGTGGCAGTCGATTACGGTGGCGCAGTGTCGAACGGTCGCGTCACCAGCTCGGCTGAATATGCCGAGATGACCGAGTTCTCCGCGACGATCCGGAGCGGCATCGCGGCGCTTCCCGCGAAGGCCGAGCGCGCGCGGCTCATTGTCGAAGCGGAAGGGCTCCAGACCGCAATAGCGTCCAAGGCAGCCCCTGATATTGTCGCGCTAAAGGCACGCTCTCTGGCAAGCGACCTGCTCGCTGCTTATCCGGTGCCACTCGCGCCAGCAAAGGCTCCTGATCCGGCTCGTGGCGCGGCGCTCTACGCAGAGAATTGTGCAAGTTGCCACGGCGCAAACGGCGATGGCCACGGTCCGCAGGCCGCAGGGCTCGACCCGCCGCCGATCGCCTTCACTGATACTGAGCGCGCGCGCAAGCGCAGCCTGTTCGCGCTTTACCAGGTGATCGATCAGGGACTCGACGGCACTGCCATGCAGAGCTTCGCGGACATGCCCTCCCAAGATAGGTGGGCGCTGGCAACCTATGTAGGAAGCCTGGCTTTCAAGAATGCGGCTGCCGGTGAGCGCTTCTGGAAAAGCGACCTGGCCCTGCGCCAGCGCATCCCCGACCTCCAGACCTTGGCCACCATGACGCCCGAGAACCTTGGCCGCACCATCGACCAGGACAAGGCCGACGCCGCCATGGGCTATCTGCGTGCGAACCCGCAGGCACTCAACATGGCGACGCCAGCTTCGCTCACTGTCGCGCGCGAAAAGCTCAGGCAGAGCCTCGCTGCCTATCGCGAGGGCGACAGGCAAGCAGCCAAGCGGTTGGCTCTCTCCGCCTATCTCGACGGGTTCGAGCCGGTGGAGCCAATCCTGGCGGCGCGAGACGCGACGCTCATGGCGCGTATCGAGGGTGCGATGGGCGAATACCGGGCCGCAATCAGACGCGGTGTCACCGCTGAGGAGCTTGCCGGAAAAGAAGCTGTGCTTGAAAGCCTGTTTGCGGATGTTGAGGCTGTTCTTTCACCCGATGCGGCGAACGACGCTTCGACCTTTATCGGTGCGCTCACCATCCTCTTGCGTGAAGGACTAGAGGCGCTGCTGATCGTCGTCGCGATGATCGCCTTTCTTCGCAAGGCCGACCGACCCGAAGTGCTGCCCTATGTTCATGGCGGTTGGATTGCGGCGCTCGTTGCGGGCGGAGCGACCTGGGCGGTCGCCACTTATGCGATCGGGATCAGCGGCGCGAGCCGGGAACTCACGGAAGGCTTCGGCTCGCTCTTTGCGGCGGTAGTGCTCGTCTCTGTCGGAATCTGGATGCATGGCAAGTCGCAAGCCGAGAGCTGGCAGCGCTACATAGATAAGGTGCTGGGCAAGGCTCTGTCACGCAGTTCGGCGTGGTTCCTATTCGGTCTCGCTTTCCTTGTCGTCTATCGCGAAGCCTTCGAGACGATCCTTTTCTTCGCGGCGTTGGCGGCGCAGGGACGCGGCAGCGTCATCGCGGCAGGTACTGCCGCTGCAATTGCGGTTCTCGCGGCAATCGCCTGGGCCATGCTGCGCTACAGCCGTTCGCTGCCCATCGGGAAATTCTTCACTTACAGTTCGGCACTCATCGCCGTCCTCGCGGTGGTTCTCGCCGGCAAGGGGACGGCTGCACTTCAAGAAGCAGGCCTGATCGACATCACGCCGGTCGCATATGTGCCCAGACTGTCGATGCTCGGCATTTTTCCCGCATTGCAGCCGCTGCTTCTCCAGCTTCTGACGGTTGTGAGCCTTTGGATCGGGTTCTGGTACAACGGACGCAAAAATGTCGTTCGTAGCGCTGTTGAATAGAGATGCTGCGGCGCGCCGCTCCCCGCGCAACGTCGTGCAAGCAGACGCAACGCCGGGAGAATTTGCCATGATGGTGTTTGCCATTTTGTTGGGCAACCCTTCCGCTCTTGAAAGCGCCCATGCTGAAGGCCTTCCACGTCGACGCCGGCGGTCAGAATGATCGGAAATTTCAGCCAGTCCTGACAGGTCATCCCCAAGAAATCACCGACTCTTCAAAGGTTGCTCAACGCCTGTCAGTTGGAATATCCTCTATCTCCGATCAGACATCGTAGTCACCAAGGTATTCTCATGCATCACAACGACGTGAGCGACTTTGCTCATAGCCACAATTTCCTGAGCGCCTATCACGACGTCAACGAGCGCC
This sequence comes from Sphingomonadaceae bacterium, assembly GCA_041621755.1. GTDB lineage: Bacteria > Pseudomonadota > Alphaproteobacteria > Sphingomonadales > Sphingomonadaceae > Sphingosinicella. The sequence goes on from JBFKAE010000002.1 coordinate 11,275, forward strand.
GGACGCGGTATGTCGTAATGCTGACCGCAGCGATGATGTTCGTCGAGATCGTCGCTGGAATGTTGACCGGATCTATGGCTCTCCTTGCCGATGGCATTCACATGGCGACGCATGCTGGCGCGCTTGGAGTTGCAGCTTTCGCGTACTGGTTTGCCCGGCGACACGCTGACAATCCCAGGTTCACCCTTGGAACCGGAAAAATTGGCGACCTCGCAGGATTTGCCAGTGCGTTGGTATTGGCGATCTTCGCCATCGGGATCGCTGTCGAGTCATTCCAACGCCTCATTAGCCCTCAGGCAATTGCTTACAGCGAGGCCATCTGGATTGCGGTCCTCGGGCTTCTCGTCAATCTACTGAGCGCTTGGCTATTAGGTGCCGCTCATCACCATGTGCACGGACACGATCACGGTCACGACCACACGCATACCGACAACAACCTGCGATCCGCATATTTTCATGTTCTGGCCGATGCACTGACCTCCGTATTGGCAATCATTGCACTATTTGCCGGTCGATATCTCGGCTGGGCTTGGATGGATGCTGCGATTGGTCTTGTCGGAGCGCTGGTTATCGGGCGATGGTCATGGTCCTTGCTGCGGGATACCGCGGCTGTGCTGGTCGATGCCGATGCCGACAGCGCCCAATTCGCGGAGGTCCGTGAGACCATCGAAGATGGAGACGCGTCGGTCACCGACCTGCACATCTGGCGAGTAGGACCTGGGAAATTTGCTGCGGTTGTTTCGCTCGTTGCCGCCGAACCCTTGGAACCGACGGAGTATGCCGCCCGACTCTTGATTCACGAGGAGTATGTCCACGTCACCGTCGAAATTCATAAATGCCGGGGCGAGCACCCTGAACTCAAGGCGGCTTAATCAGTTCGGTTCCCCGCGAGTGTAGAGCCTCCAGCCAGCACTCTCGCGGCCTTTTTTTGCCTACGCAACTTGCTGGCGAACGAAGGCGTTGATGATGAGCCACGCCGCGCATTCCTCGTCTATCGCTTCGGCCACAATCGCTCAATGTACCAAATTCTTGCTGCGACTTGAAAGCCGGTTCCGGACTGCGGCACAGCTCCTGTTGTCCGCAACTGCAGGAAAGCCCCATAACATTATTGCAATCCATTCTCATTAGCACTAATTGGCTGCGGATCAATCACGCACCAACAGGGGGATTCCTTGAGAAACTTGCTAATGATTTCGGCCGCGACGCTGGCCTTGCCCGGGACCGCACTCGCTAGTGAGGCGGGCGACGAAAGCGGCAATACAATCCTCGTCATTGGCAAGTCCGATGGCTATCTCACCATTGACTCGGCTACGGCAACCAAGACCGATACGCCGCTTATCGACGTACCCCAAACGATCAGCGCCGTAACTCGCGAACAGATCGAGGACCAGGCACATCGAAGTCTTGCGGATGTCCTTCGCTACGTCCCGGGCGTCACCATCGGCCAGGGCGAAGGCAATCGTGACCAGATCACGTTGCGCGGGCAGAACACCACCGCCGACTTCTTCCTCGATGGTGTGCGCGACGACGTCCAGTATTTTCGGAACCTCTATAACATCGAACGCGTCGAGGTCCTGAAAGGCCCTTATGCCCTCATCTTCGGTCGGGGCGGCGGCGGCGGCATTGTCAATCGTGTCCAGAAGACACCCTCCACCGACCGCTTCTTCATGGGCGGCGAGGTCAGCATCAACACGTTTGGCGCATGGGAAGTCGCTGCCGACGTGAACGCGCCCATTGCCGAAGGCGCGGCATTCCGCCTGAACGCCTTCTACGAGAAACTGAACAACCACCGCGATTTCTTCGACGGCGAGCGCTACGCGGTGAACCCCTACATCGCGTTCGAATTGGCCCCGGGCTGGAAGGCTGGGATTTCCTATGAGTACGTTCACGATGATCGCGTTACCGATCGCGGCATCCCGTCTCTGAACGGCGAGCCTCTGCCCGGTCATCGCGACACTTTCTTTGGTGTGCCCGACGTGAACCGCACGGGTCTCGAGGCCCACATCGTTAAGGCCCGTCTGGACGGTGAACTGGCCGAAGGCCTAAACTGGTCAACAACGCTGCTCTACGGCGACTACGACAAGTACTATACCAACGTTTACGCCAATGGCGCGGCGACCGGGTTAAACGGCACCGTAGCACTCTCAGGGTATACCGATCCGACCACACGGCAGAATTTTCTTGCGCAAAGCAATCTGGTCGCGGACGTTGACTTCGGCGGGCTTGCCCACAAGATATTGCTTGGCGTTGAATACGGCGACCAGGGTTCGACCAACCAGCGTCGCAATGCGGCACTCTCCAACGGCACGCTCGACCTTTCCAACATCGTCTACCCGACGGTGACGTTCCCGGCCATCAGCCGCAACCGCACTTCGGACGTCGAGTTCTTCTCCGCCTACGCACAGGACCAGATCAGCTTTGGGGCGCACGTCGATCTTGTAGTTGGACTTCGTTACGACCGGTTTCAGATCAAGGGTATCGACATTCAGGACGGCAACCGTCCTTTCGGCCGAAAAGACGAGAAATGGTCGCCGCGCATCGGCCTGATCCTGAAGCCGCAGGAGAATGTCTCGATCTACGGCAGCTACAGCCAGTCGTTCCTTCCACGCTCGGGCGACCAGTTCCTGACGCTCTCGACGAGCGACGAGGATCTCGCCCCCGAGAAGTTTACCAATTACGAGGTCGGCGCCAAGTGGGACATCCGGCCAGATATCAATGTCACTCTCGCTCTGTTCCAGCTCGACCGAACCAACGCCACAACGCCGAATCCGGCCAACCCGGCAACCAGCATCGTTGCCGGCAAGACCCGGACGCGCGGTACGGAACTCGCCGTCACCGGGCAGGTGCTTCCCGGTTGGCAAATAAGCGGCGGCTATACCTATCAGGACGCCAAGCTACGCGGCAACGAGTTCGTGCGCCTTGGTCAGGTGCCAAAGCACCAGTTTGCCTTGTGGAATCGGTATGACTTTAATCCATCAGTCGGATTTGGGCTCGGCGTCATTCACCAGTCCAGCCAGTTCGCGGCCAACCGCACTTCCGCGACAACCACACGGCTGCCTGGGTTCACGCGGGTCGACGCGGCATTCTTCTACACGATGAACGATACGGTGGAGTTCCAGGTCAATGTCGAGAACGTATTCGACGAAACCTATTTCGCGGACGCGCACAACAACAATAACATCACGCCTGGCGCGCCGATCAATGGGCGCTTTACCGCCCGCATGCGTTTCTAGAGGCTGTTATGGACTTGTGAGTCTGAATGGATTCAAAGGCTTGGATGGAGACCTGTCGCAAGCCTTATCCATCTGACGTATCCGATGAAGAATGGTCGCTGATCGTGCCGTATCTGACGCTGCAGCGCGAGGACGCGGGGCAGCGGGAACACAGCCTTCGCGAAGTATTCAACGGACTGCGCTATATCGTGAAGACCGGCGCGCCGTGGCGTTGGATGCCGAACGATCTGCCGCCGTGGGCGGCGGTCTACCAGCAGACGCGGCGGTGGCTGGCAGCGGGGTGCTTCGAGGCGCTGATCGACGATCTGCGGGTGGTGCTGCGTCTGGCGGCGGGCCGCAAGGCCGAGCCGAGTGCGGCAATCATCGACAGCCGGACCTTGCGCTCCACGCCGGAAAGCGGTGAGCGTGGTGGATATGACGGAGCCAAGCGCAAGAAGGGCTCCAAACTGCATATCGCGGTCGATACGCTGGGCCACCTGCTCGCCCTCCATGTCACGCCTGCCAGCGCCCAGGATCGTGGCGAAGTCGAGAAACTCGCCAAAACCATCCAGGCCGTCACCGACGATAGCGTCGAGATCGCCTGGGTCGATCAGGGCTATACCGGCGAGCGTGCCGAGCAGGCTGCGGCCAGGCATGGCATCGACCTCAAGGTCGTCAAATTGCCCGAGGCCAAGCGCGGTTTCGTCCTGCTGCCGCGCCGATGGGTCGGCGAACGATCCTTCGCGTGGGCCACCCGGTTCCGAAGGCTCGTCAAGGATTACGAGCGATATGCCCAAACCCTCGCCGGCCTCCACCTCGTCGCCTTCGCCACCATCATGACCAAACAGGTCGCTGCCCTTGTCGCAGGTTCATAACAGCCTCTAGGCGGCGCGCTCGCCCATCCACGGGGGATGGCGTTCAACGTCGTCCTCTATGGGGTGCCTTTGCTTTGTTATCGGCTTGTACCAGTGACACCAGCTTCATGCCTACAATGGAGCGGTATCTTCTCTGCTGCCAATCCCGATGAGCCGAAGACAATTCGAGTCGTTGCTCAGCCATGCGAATGTCCGGACAACCAGAGCCAGATACGCAGCCTTGAATGTTCGGTTGCTTTTGCGCCGAAGCAATAACATCAGGGTTTGCTCGCCATCTGGCCCGCGCGGCATAGCTGCAACGGCGAGGAGCGCATGAAAGTGACTTTCCCGCGCCGTTGACACGAACGACTCGATTTGGTTGATGGCGTATGCGCAATCCCTCGGGAAAGCACGCGCCACATGGTGCGTGAAATGAAATTCTTGAAGCTTGTGACAATCGCAATCCTGCTTGCTTGCGGTGCGATGCCATCCGCAGCGCGTGAAGTCGATCTGCTGCAATTTGGCCATAATCTCTCGATCGAAGAGACATCCGCATCACCAACCAGTGATACCAAAGCCCTTGAAGCCATTTCTGGCAGGTTGCGGGAATACTTCGAAGGCCGCCCGGAAGGACATGCCAATGCCCCTCCCGCGCCATTGCGGTCAGCCTACGACATTTCGGCATCGCAGATCGCTGGATCAGGCCGGGCCCGCTGGGGTCTTCAAACAATCGGTCCTGCCTGCGAAGACGCGTCATATTCCCCAACCTGGTGGCTCCCACGCTCAGTCGAGGCCCGCCGCGCCGCGTACTTCAGCGCGATTGTCAATGTCGCCTGCGAGAATGGCGTCCCGGCACGGTTGCTCGATGCGGTGATCGCCCGGGAATCCGGCTACAATTCACTAGCGATCAGCAGTGCTGGCGCTATGGGTATCATGCAAATCATGCCGGGGACTGCGCGAGCACTCGGCCTGTCACGCCCTTACGACCCTATCGCCAACATGCGGGCCGGGGCGCGATATCTGCGCCAGCAACTTGAACGCTTTGGCCGGGTCGATCTGGCGCTCGCTGCCTACAACGCCGGACCAGAACGGCGAACGCTTCAACAGGGTACTGTTCCCCGCATTCCGGAAACCCTTAACTACGTGCGCGCGATCATGACGGACTTGGCCCGTCTTGCAGAGCTTGACCGTCCAGGCTCAATTTCAGTTGATCGCGCACAGGCGGCAATGTCTGCCGTCAACGCTTCCACCTATCGTACCGTAGAGTTTATGGGCTACACCGGATCAAGGTAAAGCCCACCGATGAGGCTGCGAACTCGTTTTTCCTTCAGTCCTGCAGCGAGCGATCGGCCTCGAGTACGCGTTCCTGATGCGCAAGCAGCATCTCGTATGCGCGGCCGAGAGCCTCGTGTATGAGCTGCGGACGGATCGCAACATGGAGTTCGCCGCGCCGGCAAGAGACGACCTCGCAATAGAACCCCTTCATGGCTTCGCAAACAAGAAGGATGGCCGGATCGTCATAGGCCGTAAAATCATGGAGAAGCGCGACACAAAACTTGGCCCGGACGTAATCGATGCCAAGCGCCTCAAACAGACGGTCTCGCAGGTCGTCGACTAGGGCTGCACCCTGGCGCAAGACTTTGTGAAGCCGTGAGCGGCCAACACCGAGTCGATCGGCAAGATGGGCGAGCGGCAGCGCCTGTTTCGCGGCTTGATCCGTGATCAGCAGCCTGTATTGATCCTGCTCGGTCAACCGCGGCGCTGGTGGCGCAAACGAGAAGGCGGAATCGTCAGCCGTCTGGGCCTTCGGCTTGAAGGCCGTTTCCGGCGTCAAGGTTCGGTGCGGCATTGAGAGACCCTCCCGCACCAATCGCTCTATGGGATACCATAAGATGTCAAGAGCGTGAAACGCTGAATTTTGCGAACTATTGGGTCCAATTCAGAATTGATTATTTGTGCGTGCAAGCCAGACTACGAATGCAATCACGACCCTGTCGTGCATGACCTTGCCACAGGTATCCGCGATTTTATGGCGGATCCAATCATAATCTTCGATCCAGTCGGGTTTGACTTCGAGCCAGATCGAGATCTGTCCATCGAGTGGATAACGAGAGAGGAACCTCTCGACATCCTCGCGCGCAAACGTAAGGCTTTTCGCGCGTTCACAGGCGTGCTGGACTGTCGAACGCAAGCTCCGGAACCTGCTTGTGGTCTTGGAAAATTCGCACATGGCATCGGCCAGGAGCGCGAAGCACTCCCGGCTCACGGTTATGCGTATGTTGCGCGTCCCGCCGGCCACCGACTGCATTCGCGTGCGCCTCCATGCAGACGCAATTATGAGCCAGAATCGTTAATTTCCCGAGTCGCAGCACTCTGATGGCGATTCGCGAGCCGCAATTTCCAACCTGGAAACCGCTATTTCCTTGACGGGAATACCTATTTCCCATTTCTGGAGACGGCGGCCCCCGACCCGGCACAGGTAATTCCGATCCCGGAAATCCCAACCTTTCAACCTTTCCCGATTCGGCAATTCTATCGCAGTGCACACGCGATGCGCTGCAACTGCCGATTGCCGCGCGAGTTCCATCGCTGTCCTTTTGACCCGGCCGGCAACAACGCGGCTGACGCAGCAGGAAGGACGAGACGATGCAATTGATGATCAAGGGGAGGGGAAGGGCGCTCGCGCAAGGCGCAGCAGCTGTCGCGATCGCGGCGCTGTTGGGAAGCAGCGCGGCCTTTGCCGGCGCGGACGCCACGTTCAACACGGCGCTCACCGCGTTCACCGGTTTCCTCGAAGGCTCGGGCGGCAAGATCATCACCGTGCTCAGCCTCGCCGGCGGCATCGTCGGGCTCGCCTCGGGCCGCTTCAGCCTCGGCCAGGTCGCGATCCCCGTCGGCGTAGGCGTCGGCGCGGGCACGGGCGTGCCGATCGTCACCGCCGCGGTCACCGCGACGATCTGAACCATTCACCGTTTCCGGCCAGGGGTTCTCGCATGGTCCCGCGCCGGAACAGCCAAGAGGGTGGCGGCGGCAATGAACCGGTACACGGTCCCAGCACATCTCGATGACCCGGAGCTGATCGGCTTCTGGACGCTCGACGAGTTCATCGCGATGATCGTGCCCTTCGCCTGGGGCGTCCTGTCTCAACATATTCTGATTGGGCTCTTTGCAAGCGTGCTGGCCTGGTGGGGATTGCGCAAGTTGAAGGCAGGCCGCGCGGTCTCGTGGATCATCCATACCGCCTACTGGTACCTGCCGGGCTCCTTCATGGGCCTCAAGGCGACGCCACCCTCGCACCTTCGCGTGATGGCAGGCTGATATGGACCTTTCGATCTCGCACAACCAGGCACAGCGCCTGCTCCGTCAGCGCAATCACCTCGCGATCGGCTGCGCGCTGCTGTTCGGCATCTGCGTACTGCTGACGCTGACCGCGGCAAGCCGCGACAGGGAAGTGGTGCTGCAGCCGGTGCTCGCCAAACCGCTAACCCTGTCCTCGAGCCATGTCGACAAGGATTATCTCGAGCTCGTCACCCGCGATGCCGCGCTGTTGACGCTCAACCGTTCGCCGTCGAACCTGCAATACTGGATGAATTCGATCCTCGAGATCACCGATCCCAGAACTCACGGCCGCATGAAGGCCGAGCTGATGAAGATCATGAGCGAGCAGAACGGCTCGAACGTCTCACAGTATTTCACGATCGAAAAGCTGAGCGTCGACCCCCAGGAACTGACCAGCGAAGTCAACGGCATCCTGCACACTGTCGTCGGCTCGAAGGAAGTGACAGCCGAGGCGCGCACCTTTCGCTTCGTCTGGTCCTACTCGGGGGTGAGCCTGAAACTCGCCGGGTTCGGACAAGTAACGGATAAAGACAAGAACGGAGGCGAGGCATGATCGCCCCGATCTCGTGGAACCTCGCCTGGGGCCTGGTGGGTGCCGGCACGGCCCTTGCCAGCAGGCCGCTCGCTTTCGTTGGGCGACCTCTGGGCGGCGTGCTCATCGCGATTGGCCTGGCCGGGCTCGCGAGCCCCGCGCTTGCCGACCAGAACGTGCTCACCGCTGACAACGGCACGGTGCAGTGCGTGGCCTCGGCGAAGGACCTTACCCGCATCAGTCTGGCCGGCGACCAGTTCGCCTCGGTCTCGAAGATCTCGACCGGTAATCCGGCCGAAGACTTCAAGATCGTCAACGAGCCGGTGCGCGGCGACATCTACATCTCGGTGCCCGACGGTTTCCCGCGCGCCGCCATCTCGTTCTTCGGCACGACCCGCAAGGGCTATGTCTACAAATTCGTCTGCCAGGTGCGTGGGCAGGAAGCCGAGCAGGTGTTCGTCGCCAACGAGGCGATCGCCAGCGATCGCGCCCGCGACTGGGAACTGCGCACCTCGCCCGAGGATGCAGCGGTACGGCTTGCGCAGGCGATGTACCGGGGCGAGCCTATCGAAGGCTATGACATGCGCGCCTCGGTGCTCGAGCCGGTGCGGATTGGCCCGCTCGAAGTGCAGCAGGTCGGCGAATGGCGCGGTGCGGAATTGAAGGGCCTCGTCCTCAAGGTGCGCAACACCGGGCGCGCGACCCAGAACCTCGATGAGACCGTGCTCGCCGCGCGCGGCAGCCTCGCCTTCATGACCCCGGTGAGCGCCATCGGCCCCGGCGAGGAAGCCGCCGTCTACCTCATCCAGTCGAGCGGAGGACGCTGATGGACTTGCGAAGCCTCTTCCAGAAAAAGCCCAAGGCGCTCGACGTCCCCGATGACGACGATACCGCCCCGCTGGGCGATGCCATGGCGGCAAATGATGCCGCGCGGCGCAAGCAAATGCTGCTGCTCGGCGGGGCGGGGGCAGCGGCGCTCATCGTTGGCTCGCTCTACATCTTCGATGACGGTCCGGGCAAGGGCGAGGCCGAACTTACCGAAGCGGTCGAGGGCATCTCGGTCGACGAGATGGTCAACAAGAACATGGCCGAGAAGGAATGGCGCGCGCAGTCCGAAGCGCAGATGATGTCGATGGATACCAACATGCGCGCGCTGGCAGCGCGCGCCGAACGCGCCGACCAACTCGAAGCCCAACTGGCGCGCGAGCAGGGCGCAAGCGTTTCGCCCGACACCGAACGCGTCCTCTCAGCCTACCAGGCGGAGAACGAACAGCTGCGCGCAGCGCTCGCCGCCGCGCGCCAGTCGCCGGTCATGCCTGCTGGCGGACCCAATGCGCTTTACGGGCGAACCAGTCCACCGGAATATCAGGTGGCGGGCTCGCCCCGCAGCGGTGCCAATGGCACGACACCTGCGGGAGAGGCGGCCGCAGCAGCGGCGGGCCTGCCGGGACGCGGCAGCGAAGTGAGCATGATCTCGTTCGGCGAGGGAAGCCCGAGCGGTAACGGATCGCCGGTACCCAAGGGCAACACAATCTATACCGACAGCGCCAATTACCTGCCGCCCAATTCGATCGCTCTGGCGCGGGTGATCGTCGGCGTCGACGCCAATGCCGGCGTCCAGAGCCAGACCGATCCGTTGCCGGTGGTGCTGCGCATCACGGGGCCTGCGCGCTCGGTCTATGACAACGGGCGCCTGCTCACGACCAATATCTCGGGCTGTCTCGTAAACGGGGCTGCGCGCGGCGACCTTTCTTCCGAGAAAGTCTACGTCAAGCTCCAGCGCATGACCTGCCCGCAGCCGAACGGGCGCTACGCGGTTTCCGAGGTCAAGGGGTTCATCGCCTTTGGCGGCAAGACCGGGGTGAGGGGCCGGGTGGTGAGCCGCGAAGGCGCGCTGGTCGGCCAGGCGTTCCTCGCAGGGCTGGCCGGCGGGTTCGGACGCGGGTTCTCGGCGAACACCAGCTCGATCCTTACCGGCACCAATGTGACGGTCGACGGCAAACGCCAGCGGCTCGGCACCGGCGAGATCCTCGAAGGAGGCCTTGGTGAAGGCGTCGCGACCTCAGCCGACATGGTCTCCAAATATTTGATCGAGCGGGCCGAACAATACCAGCCCGTAATCGAAATGCCGACCGGAATCGATGTCGAGATCGTCTTCCTCGAAGGCGTGTTCATCAACGGATGAGGAGGGATACGATGCAATGGAAACGCCTTGGCTGGGCCCTGTCGGCAATCGCGCTCGGGAGCGGCGCCTCGCTGGTCTGGGCCAATGCCGGCGAGGGCAGGGGAGCGCAGTCTTCCGATGCCGATGCGACGGTTGCCGACTTGCTCAAGGCGCGTTTGCCGCGAACGCAGGTCTCGAAGATTGATTGCCAGGTGGTCGATGGAATTTGCGAAGTGACCGCTGGCTCGCAGCTCTTCTACGTCGACAGGAGCGCACGCTACCTCCTGATCGGGCGGGTCTACGACATGGAGACGCGCCAGGACCTGACTGCGGTGCGCCTGCTCGAAGTCAATCCTGACCTCCTGGTCGGCGGCGCGGCAGGAAGCCGGCGCGAAGCCGAGGAAGTCGAAGCGCCAAGGCGTGGGGTTAGCACGGCTGCCGCAGCCAGATCGGCTGCGACCGGCAGCCCCCGGACGATGTCGCTTGCCGCACTGCCCGAGGCCGGCGGCATCGTCTGGGGCAATCCTTCGGGCAAGACAGTCACGGTCTTCAGCGATTTTCGCTGTGGCTACTGCCGCGCGCTGGCGAGCGAACTCGAGGCGATGAATGTGCGCGTCATCGAGCGGCCGATCTCGCTGCTTGGCAGCCGCGATCTTGCCAACCAGGTGTTCTGCGCGCGCGACCGGCGCAAGGCGATCAAAGCCGCCTATGCCGGCGCACCGATTACCGACACCCGCGCCTGCGATACCTCGCCGCTCGATGCCAACGAGCGCTTCGCGCGCGAGCAGGGGATTGCCGGGACGCCAGTCATCGTGCGCTCGGACGGCGCGGTCATCGAAGGCTTCCGTCCGCGCGCCTTCCTCGAGGCCTGGATCAAGGGAGCGACCTCGTGAACTTGCTGACGAATAGGGAGCTAGCGAGCCTGCGCCAGGCGGTTTGGCGGCGCTCAAAAGGGCAGGTGCGGATACTCGCGCGCAATCCCGGGCGCGAGGAGGCCATCGCCTTGTGGCGCGATGTGGCGGCCGCATTTTCGAAGGGCAAGGGCAGGGTACTCACCGCGCGGGAATGCGCGCATCTGCGCCGACGCGCGTGGCGGCGCTCGCATGGACATATTATCCTGTCCGAATTGCAGTTGACGCTCGACCAGGGGCTCGCCTTATGGAGTCTCGCTTGCCGACTCGGCGAACTTGCCACTTGCGAACCACGCTCGAGGCTTGCCCGCGCGGCGCGCATCGCTGCTGTCGGACTGGCCGCGACGCAGCTGGCCGCCTGCACGGCCTTTCTCGGTAGCAATGTGAAGGGCAGCTTCTCGTGCAGCGCGCCGGGCGGTACTTGCGCGCCATCGACGGTGATCGACGACCAGGCGCTCAGCCTCATTCAGAACGCGCGGCCGCTTTCACCCGAAACACGGTTTCCGGCAGGGCCGACTTTCGAGCGGCGACCCCGACATTCCAGCGTCAGGTCCTCTGCCGCCACGCACGAGGGCCGGGGAAGGCTGGCGGCGGTGCGGCCTGACCTGGTCCATCGCGAGCGGCGCGTCCTGAAGGTCGTGTTTCCCTCTTATGTCGATGGCGCGGGCAATTTCCACGAGCCGCGCGTCGTGCACACGGTCGCCGACGAAGGCGGGTGGATGCAGCTTTCAGGGGCTGCACCAACATCGGCGCTCGCGGCACCGGGTTCCGGCCCGTCCATTCCCGAAATGCCGGCGGCAATGTCAGCCGGGCCTCACGACCCGGCGCCAGCAGTGAGCGCGCTTGCTCCTGCCGGTCCGCCCGATCCGCGCGTGGTTGCTGCTGCCCGGGCAAGAAGCAATGCCGGGCGTACAGCCAACCCGATCGATGCGATCAAGACCGAAGTCGACGCGCGCCTTGGCCAGACCGCCAAAGCGCCCGGCGGACTTCCGGTGGCGCGCGAACCCGCCGTATCGCCTATGGGCGCGCAGCCGACTAGCAGCAGCGCACCCCAGACGGAATCGGGTCCTGCAAGTCCTGCGCAGCCTTCGGTGCCTGGCGAGCAGACGGCGACCAACCCGCCCGCATCCTTTCCCGCCGTCGAGGAGGATTAAGAGCCATGGCGCGGCGCGGATTCTGGGAAAGCTTTCTCGACCTCGTCTTCGGCGAAAGCGCCCGGCCCGAGGCCGAGCGCCCGCTGCTCGGCGCGCCAATGCTGTCGAACTGGCTTCCCTACCGCAGCTACGATGCCAAGGCGCGGATGTTCATCAACACGGAATCGATCGGGTTCATCCTCGAACTCGCGCCGATGATGGGCGCCGACGAGCGCAGCGGCGAGATCCTGACGCAATTCCTGTCCGACGCCGTACCCTCAGGCTGCGAAATCCAACTGATCCACTGGCAAAGCCCCTCGGTGGGCGAGCGCATCGCCGACTGGGTTATGCCGCGCGTCGTCGCCAAAGGGGTCTATGGCCGCGCCGCCGAGCACCGCGCGCGCTGGCTGCGGCGCGGCGCCTGGATGTCGATCTCGCGTGACGCGCCTTTCTACCTGCGTTCGCACCGCGTGATCCTCTCGGTCGGTGCCTCGCTCAGATCGTCGACCGGCGCCGACGTACTTTCGACCGTGCGCGAAAGCCTCATGGGTACCTTGCAGGCGCTCTCGATACCCGCGCGCGAAATGGGTCCGGTCGAGCTTATCGCCTTTCTTGACGATTTCCTCTGCCCATCGGTCGATAATGCCGACCGGCCCGAACACTATTCCGAGCTCGATCCGATTAACGTCCAGTGCATCCGCCGCGACCTGGAGACCCGGGTCAGCCCTGAGCGGATCGTGCTGCGCACCGAACGCTTCCGTCCGACCGGCGAAAAGCTCGATGGCGTGCCCGTCATCGGCGAGGTCGTGCCCGACGCCTTCGACTGGCGCTTCTTTGGGGTGCGACACCTGCCAAAACAATGGGCGCCCTGGGACGTGCAGAAGATCATCGGCGACATGGTCAACGACAAGCTGCGCTTTGGCTGCAACGTCATGACCGTGCTCGCGCTGGCCTTCCAGGACGAGGAAGCCGTCGCCTCGCGCACAGGCCTCAAGGTCATGCGCACGACCAGCCTTGCCGACAGTCGTTCAGCGCGCTTCCTGCCCCAGCTTTCCGACCAGCGCGACGAATGGCAGTATGTGCAATCCGAGATCCGCCAGGGGCGAAAGCTGGCGCAGGTCTATTACGGCGTCGGCGCGCTTTCCCCGCTCGGCAAAGGCGATGTCAACGAGCGGCTTGTGAAGTCGGTCTACAAGGCCGCCGGGTGGGACCTCATCGACGAGCGCTACCTCCAGGTGATGGGGCTGCTTGCCGCCATGCCGCTATCGCTGCCCAACGGGCTTTCCGCCGATCTCAAACGCATGAAGCGCTTTCGCACGATGCTGACGACAACGGCTGCGGCCATCGCACCGGTCCAGGGCGAGCCGCTCGGCGGGACGATCCCGCATGTCCTCTTGGTCGGACGGCGCGGGCAACCCTTCTTCTGGTCGCCGTTCCAGAACCAGGCGGGCAATCACAATGTCGCGGTCTTCGGCAAGTCGGGCTCGGGCAAATCGGTGTTCCTCCAGGATGTCTGCGCCGCGATGTCGGGAGCCGGCGCGAAGGTCATCGTCATCGATGACGGCCGCTCGTTCGAACACATGGCCAAGGCCTTCGACGGCGCTTTCGTCGAGTTCCGCTTGTCTGCCGGCTTCTCGCTCAATCCCTTCGACATGATCAACGCCGCGGCGCTCACCGACGATGCGGACGGCGAGGATTACGAGGTCGAATGCCTTGCCATGCTCAAAGCCATCGTCGGGCAGATGGCGCGCCAGCAGGACAGGCTCTCGGACACCGAACGCGGGCTCATCGATTCGGCGGTCAGCGCAGTCTGGCGCGAACACCAGCGCGATGGGACCATCGACCACGTCGCTGCCGCGCTGCGCGCCTTGCCATCGCCATTTGCCGGTGATCTCGCCGATGCCATGGCGCCGTTCCTTACAGGGGGCACTTATGGGCGCTTCTTTGCCGGCGCCTGTTCGATCGATCTTTCCGCCGGGCTCACCGTGTTCGAGCTCTCGGACCTTTCGTCCAAGCCCGAACTGCGTTCGGTGGCGCTCACCGCGCTCATGTTCCTGACGCTCCGGGTCATGCGCGATCTCGACCGCTCGGTGCCCAAGCTCACCATGATCGACGAGGCCTGGCAGCTGCTGGGCGGCGGGCAGATGGGCCAGGCGATCGAGACCTATGCGCGCACCTGCCGCAAGTATGGCGGCGCGCTCGTCACCGCGACCCAATCGCTGAACGACTTCTACAAGTCCGAAGGCTCGCTGGCCGCGCTGGAAAACTCCGACTGGTCGGTGGTGCTCCAGCAGAAGGAAGAGACGATCAACGATCTCGCGCGCCACCAGCGCTTCGAGATGGACCGCCATACCGAAACGCTGCTGCGCTCGCTGAAGCGCAACGGCACCGAATATTCCGACGTGCTCATCAAGGGACCGGAGACGCTGTGCGTCGGCCGCCTCGTGCTCGATCCCTATTCGGCAACGCTTTATTCCTCGAGCCCGCGCGTTTTCTCTGCGATCGAGGAGCTGGTCAAGGGCGGCATGGCGCTGCCCGATGCGATCGAGCGCATTGCCTTTCCCGATTTTGTGCCGCCCGAACCCGGCGCGCCCGATTTTCATGAGGGCGAGGTGGGGGACGAGATTCAGCAGGAGGCGGCAGAATGATGCGCCGATCCGCCCTTCGCCTAACGCGCTTGCCCTTCGACGTGAGGTCCGAATTACAGCGCCTTGCCGGTGGTGCCCGTTGCTCAACCGCCGCCGAGAAAGACGAACAGGCAACGCCAGACGCGCAACAGATCCTCCGCGCTCAGACTTCCGAACACCAGGCCAAGACGCTCGCGCCTGACCGTCATCGCCTTGTCGATCATGACCTGCGATTCTTTGCGCAGGCCATTATCCGCGTCGGGCAATATCGAAATCCTGAGCAACGGGGCGTCGATGAGGCTCCCCGTCACCAGCAGGACAGTTACCGTCTCGAGTTCGCTGAATGCGTCGGACTGAATCACGAGGGCCGGTCGAGGCTTGCCGAAATCACCCTGGAGCGCAACCGTCACCAGGTCGCCGCGCTTCATGCGGCGTCCTTGCCAATGCCGTCGTCCATGTCGTCGAGCGCCGCGTCGAGGAACGCTCCGAGCTCGTCGTCCGCGTGGTCCGCCCTGGCGACCCGGGTAGCCTGGCGGCGGCACTCGGCCGCGAACCCGGGCGCGCGCGTGTCAGGCACCCAGATCTGTACCGGCCGAAAACCGGCGGCGCGCAAGTTGGCGCGGCGCTTTGTCACGCGTGCATGGGAAGCTGCCGCCACTAGCGATCTCCTTTGCGCTACATGTAGCGCGTTGGCGCCCGTTTTACAATGGGCTTCAATCCGGTCCGACAAGGCGGGGAGGCCACTACAATGACCACCCAGCCTCTTCACAAATCACCCCGAAAGGCGGAAAGTCCGTTGGAGACGGCCTGCTATGTGACGCTGCGGCTTTGCGGGTGGCTGGCGGTTTGCGCGGCCTTCGTCACCGCATGCTGGACGCTGTTCTTTGCCGCGCTCGGTGACTTCAGCTTCGCAGGGCTGGTGCTCCATCTAGACAATTTCACAAGCCGCTACATTGGGGCCGATCCGTTGCGTCAGGCCGCGTTCCGCGCACAATTCTGGCTGGCTTCGGGCGCATTGTTCCTAGTTGTCGCCGTGCTGCGCCTGCCCGCGCTCATCCAGTTCATCGCACCCATCAAGGAGAGGCCCGATGGCCAGGAACGCCCTGCCGGCCGGTAACGGGCCGCTGTTCGACGACATGCCGGAAGTCGTTGGCGACGTGCAGACACGCAAATCCAAGCTTCGTGCACCGCGCAAACTCGGACTGCTCCCGGTCGCACTCGTGAGCGCGCTGGTTATGGCAGGCCTGTGGGGCGCCTGGGTGACGAAGGAAGTTCTCGCCGATGTCGGCGTGCCGCCGATCGCCAAGGTGCAGCTTTCCAATATCGTCGGCGAATATGTCCAGGCCCAGGCACGCTCGGCGACCCCGCCCGAACAGGTGACGGCGGAGACCCGGGCGTTCATGGCCGAGATCGAGCGCAACCTGAAGACGCGGGGCCGCTCAGGGCAGATCGTGCTGGTAGGCGAAGCAGTGCTCGCCGGCGAGGTTCCCGACATCACCGCCGAGTTGCGCCGCGAAATTTACGCCAAAGTCCGGATGCCGCAGCCCGCCGCGGCCGATGCAGGCGATGTCATGGGCGCGATGCGCGCCGCCATGGCCGCGCCCGCCGGAGAGCCAGGCCTGGGTGCTACGGGAGGGGCAGGCAATGGCCCCGCCCAGTGAACCCTCGCGCCATGCCCGGCGCTGGCTGGCGATCGGAGGCCTCAGCCTGTGCCTTGCGGGCAGCTCTGCGCTCGCTGCCTGGCGCGACGATCATGCGCTGCTCATCAATACGAGCCAGTCGCTCCCCAACTGGGCGTTCTGGATCGACCGGAAACGCGTTCCCGCGCGCGGCGATTTCGTGGTGTTCAATCCGCCGAGAACGCCGCTCATCGTCGCGCATTTCGGGAAGGTGCCAACACCCTTCGCCAAGCGCGTGCTTGGCATGCCGGGCGATGTGGTGACACGCGACGGACCCGTCGTGCTGATCGATGGGCGCGAGGTCGCAAGGATCAAGGCCTTCAGCAAACGCGGCGAAAAGCTGGAGCCCGGACCGGTGGGCCGCATCCCCGAGCATTGCTATTACCTGGGCACCGCGCATGCCGACGGTTTCGACAGCCGCTATGCCGATATCGGTTTTGTCTGCCAGGACCGGATCATTGGCACTGGGGACTCGGTACTGTGAGCGCGCGCCATCCCCTCGCGCTTTCTCTCGGCCTTACCTTGTCGGCAGGATGGCCCGTGGTGTCCTTGGTGCAGGCCGCGGATCATGGGCAGATGGGGCAAACCTTCCCGATCATCGAGGAGGACCTCCTCACTACCATCGAAGCGAGGCTCAGGACACTCGAGGCCTCGGGCGAGATCGCAGGCCTGCAACGCCGGATGCAGGAGCAGGCGACCCTGAGCGTGCGTCGCCCGAGGCCGGTCGCGGGGCTATCGGCCGCGAGCGAGCGGCGGCAATGGCTGTTCGACCCCTCGATCGTCATCGAAGCCGACATTCGCGACGACAAGAACAATTTGACCGCTGCGCGCGGCACGCGGGTCAATCCGCTCGACCATGTCTCGCTCGGACAGGACCTGATCTTCGTTGACGGAACGGACCAGACGCAGGTCGACTGGGCCGTGCGCAGCCACAGCGCCGAAGGGGCCAAAATCATCTTCGTCGCTGGCTCGCCCTTTGATGCGATGAAGCCGCACCAGCGCCGCTTCTGGTTCGACCAGGGCGGCCGACTGACCGCGCGCTTCGGCATTCGCCACACGCCTGCCGTCGTCACATCGGCAGGCAAGGCGCTCCAGATCACCGAAGTCCCGCTCGGGCCGAAAGGCGGGACCTCATGACGCATCCGCTGCTCGCTTTCCTGGCCACGCCGATGGCCGCCCCGGAGACCCCGAGGTTGAGGCGCCTGCGTCATGCATGGGTCTTGCTGTGCGTTGCTCTCCTGCTCGCAGTTGTCCTCAACCCAGCAATCGTCGGCTTCGTCGGCCCATTAGGCGCATTGCCGACGCTTCTGCTCCTTATCGCCATGCCCGTCATGGGACTCATCTACTGGCGCGCCAAAACGAATGCCGATGCAGCCTGGAACCGGGCCAAGAACCAGGAATGTGAGGTGTGATGCGGCTGCCGCGCCTGATACTGGCGGCGCTTGCCACGCTCGCGCTGATGGGTCTCGGCGCCGCACCCGCCCGCGCCTCGGTCACCTGCCATGGCAAGTTCGTCAATCCGATCACCGACGTGTGCTGGTCGTGCCTGTTTCCGCTCTCGATCGGCGGGCTTGCCATCTGGAAAGGTTCGCGGCCCGATCCCAAGAATCCCTCGTTCCCCTTGTGCGCCTGCGGTTCGCCGATCCCGCGCATCGGCATCTCGGTGGGATTCTGGGAGCCGGTGCGGCTTGTCGATGTCACCAACAAGTCCTGGTGCTTCCCCAACCTTGGCGGGATCCGGCTCAACCCCGGCTTCGATATCGGCAACGGCCATGTCCAGGGCCGCAGCCAGGTCGGCGGCAAGACGCAGAACTCCTCGCAGTGGCAGGCCCACTACTACGTCTATCCGCTGCTTTACTGGATGGAGATCCTAACCGACTTCCTCTGCTTCGAGCAGACGACGTTCGATGTGGCCTATGTGACTGAGCTCGATCCGCTCTGGCAGGATTCCGCGCTCACCTCGATCATCAATCCCGAAGTCGCGCTGTTCGCCAATCCCATCGCCACCGCTGCTTGCGCCGCGGACTGTGTCGCCGCGACCGCCAAGCTGCCGATTGACCAGATGTTCTGGTGCGCGGGTTGCAACGGGGGGATGTACCCCTTGAACGGCCATGTCGCGGCCCATGTCACGCCGGTCCAGGCCTCGCGGCTCGTGGCGGAACGCATGCTCTACAAGATGCACCGCGAAGCGCTTGCCTGGGGGACGATGGGCTCGAAGGCCCTGTGTCACAAGTACCTGATGCCGGTGATGAGGAAGCAGCAGTACCGGCTGCAAATGACCAACCCGATCCCGACCGTCAAAGGCCGCTACGCCTGCGCGCCGATCGGGGCGACCACGATCATTCCCCACACGGGCAAGTCCTTCCCGGTCAAGGGCGAGGATTTTGGCTACCTCGTGTGGAGGAAGCGAAATTGCTGCGCTTTATGAACAGGTTACGCCTCTCTATCGGCCTATTCCGATCGCCGCGGATTATCGCTGCCGCCACATTTCTGGCGCTCGCCGGGATCTCGGCGGGGCTGACCCAGACCGCCGCACAAAGCGTCACCCAGACTGTCGATGGCCTCGATCTCGACGCGATCAAGGCACGCGCCGGGGGGCAGGCCAGCGAGGCGCAGGACTTCGTCGATGCCCTTGCAGGACGCGAATTGCCACATGCGCGCGAAGCCGAAGAGTTGCGCGATGAGGCCATGGCCGCGATGCGGGGCATCGATCCGGCCAGCCTGCCCAGGGGACCCGACGGTCCGGTCGATTTCGACGCGATCCTCGAGGGCGCTGCCGCCAATGCTTCAGCACCGATGGGGGAGGGACCGCTGTTCGTGGCCTTTGCCAGCCTCTCGATGCCCGAAGCCTCGCTCTCGCGCCTGATTGCGGACACCAGCGCGGCCGGCGGCGTGGTGGTCTTTCGCGGATTTCCGAAAGGCAGCACGCGGGCGTTCGCCGAGGGGCTTAGGCGCGTCGTCACCGACGAGCGCCAGGAAGCCCATATCGCCATCGACCCGCGCCTGTTTCGGGCATTTTCCGTCCACGCCGCACCGACCTTCGTCGTGGCAAGCCGCGCCTATGAGCTGTGCGACGGGTTCGATTGCACCTCTGTCGTTCCCGAACACGACCGCATGAGCGGCAATGTCAGCGTCGAATACGCGCTCGAGCGTTTTGCCGAAGCGCGCGGCCCCGGCACCGGAGTAGCGCATGTCGCGCTTGCCAACCTGCGCAAGGCGAGGTGACATGGCGCCCCTCGCACGAGCATCTGGTCGATCAAGGCCGCTGATCGCGAGCCTGTTGCTGTCCTGCCTGCTCTTCGCCGCCACAGCCGCGCAAGCCCAGGTCTATATCCCGCCACCCGACGATCTGATCGAGGAGCTGCCGGTGCTTCCCGCCGCCGGCGAGACGCCGCTACCGCAATCCTTGCCACCACCTCCTCCCGCACCGGATTCGATGACGCCGGAACAAGCGAAAGCCGAAGCCCGCGCTGCGGGGAGCGCGCTGCGCGAGACCTATCAGAACCTGACAAAGGCAGCAGATGCGGCAGCGCAAGTGCCGGGCTACGAGGCCACCTATCCCGGGCTCACCCAGTACTACGACAATCCCGGCGAGATGTATGCCGCAGGCGCCGCGGAAGGCTATAGCAGCGAGGCCTACCGCACGGCAAATTCGACATCGCGCCCAACGGTCAATGTCACCCGCGACGACATTGCGCGTGCGACTGCGATCGAAGCAAGTCCCGACGCCTATCTCGATGGAGTGGGCGCCGATGGCTCGACCGGTGATTGCACGCCGCTGCCGCCCGGGCCGGGCACGCCCAACAGCGCCGAATGGACCTGCCATGTCGGCTCGCAGGTCATCGAGGAGACCAAAAGCTGCACCAGCAATCTTGTCGTTACCGAGTGGAGCGCGCTCACCTACCAGTATCTTTGCGCGATTTCGGCAGGCTTCGATGGCTGCTCCGCGCTTGCCGGCAATGGCCAGTGCCGGCGCACCGCAAGCTATCCCATCCCCGATTACGGCATCACCATTGACTATTACGATTGCAGCAGCGCGGTTGCCGATCCCAATATCTACGTGCTGGGCACCGTTCCGGCGCCGCCGCCGCCCGGCGCCTTCGAAGTCGTGAGCAATATCTACCGCTGCAACAGTGACGGGCTGAGCGCCGCACTCACCTATGATCCGGTCACCGGCTTTCCGCTCGACTATGTAACCGGGCTCCAGCAATGCGGGTCGATTGGCTCGGAGCCTGCCTGCACCCGCACCACGCCAAGCAGTGCAGGGCTTACCGAGCGGAGTCTCTGCAAGACCTGGGATTTTGTCGGCGATCCGCTGAGCGGCGGATATCTGACCTGCATCGAGCCCGCCGCGCCCGAGGAAGTCTGGTCGTGCAGCACAACGCTCGCTGGGTTTACGCCGGAAGTCTCGGTCTCGAAGTGGTTCACCGAAAGCTGGAGCACTTCGGGCTGTCCCGACGATCCGGTCGCCTGCACGCTCCAGAACGAAATCTGCACCGCGCCCAACGAGACCCGCACGGTAGCGGGCGTGCCTGTCACGCGCCCCTGCTGGCAGAAGAGCCGCCCATATCTGTGCCAACGAATTGTCGGGGGCGGCAACGACTGCGCCAGCCTCGAGGCCAATGCCTCGTGCTCGCTCGCGCGCGAAACCTGCCTCGACGATTCGCCCGCTGCGAACGGATCGTGCGGCGTGACCGAGCGGATCTATTCCTGCCCGATTCCCGGAAGCACTCCCGAGCCCGCGCAGTACATCTGCGGCGGCGATGTCTATTGCATCAATGGCGAGTGCGAGACGATCGAGCGCGAGGCCTCTGACGAGTTCAAGGACGCGGTTGTGGCCTTGAATGCGCTCGGCCAGGCCAATGCCGAATTCGACGAGGCGACGCTGACGCTGTTTCGCGGCACGCGCGAGACCTGTTCGCACAAGCTCTTCGGGCTTTCGAACTGCTGCTCGGGACGCGGCGTACCGCTCCTCACGCCGCTCCTGTGCAGCCCGTCCGAAGTCCTGCTTGACCAGAAGGACGATGCAGGCCTGTGCCACAAGGTCGGGACCTATTGCTCCTCGAGTTTCCTCGGCATCTGCAAGACCAGGAAAGAGGTCTACTGCTGCTTTGAATCGAAGATCAGCCGCATCCTCCAGGAACAGGGCCGCCCCCAGCTTGGCAAGTCCTGGGGCAAACCCAAGACCGAGACTTGCGAAGGCTTTACTGTGTTCGAGTTCCAGCGGCTCGACCTCTCGGTCATGGATTTTTCTGAAGTCTATGCCGAATTCGTCGAGGCCGCGAAGCTTCCCGATGAGGCCGCCACGCTCGTCGAAATCCAGCGCCGGATCGAAGCCTATTACGAAAGCCACCAGCCATGAGCCCCCAGAAGGTCAGGAACCGATCGTGATCCACGCCAAGGCCATCCCCATCGCCGCCGGCTTTGCCGCGAGCCTCGCTCTCAATCTCCTCGCACCAGGTGGCGCACGCGCGGCCAGCGGCGACGGCATCGAGGTCGAGCAGGCCGAGGACAGCTTCTACTGCAAGGAGCGCAAGCTTGGCACATGGTTCTATTGCGAAGACCCACGGCCCGAGCCCGGTAGCCCCGAGGCTGCCGCGCAGGTCCCGGCACGCGAGCGTCTGGCGGCAATCTCCACTGCGCTTGAGGAACTGAAGGCGCGCGCGATTCTCGAGCCCACCCCGGAAAATGTGACCGCTTACGTGCGCTTCCAGCGCGAACAACTCGACCGATCCTCGCTATTCGCCGATGTCTGGCAGCGCGCGCTCTGGCAGGATCCGGGTCTCGACTACACGCTCCAGCGCCCGGTCTCGACCCTGGGTAAGCGGGCATGGATCGATCAGCGCAAGACCGACCGCGATCTTGCCATGTCCCGGCTCTCGCAGCGCTACGGCGTGTTCTATTTCTATGCCTCGAGCTGCGGGGCCTGCGAGATCTTCGGACCGATCCTCAAATCGGTGAGCGACAAGTTCGGGCTGGCCGTGCTCGCGGTCTCGATGGACGGCGGACCCTCGGCGAGTTTTCCGGACTATGTCGTCGATGCGGGGCAATACGAGCGGCTCGGTCTCGGCGCCGACCGCCAGGTGCCGGCGCTGGTGCTCTTCGACAGCGTGACAAAGCAGCCCATGCCGATCGGCTACGGCATCCTCAGCCAAGACGAGATCATGGACCGGGTGTTCCAGCTCACCCAGGTCCAGCCCGGGAGCGACTACTGATGCGCGCGCGGCTGTTTCATGCCTCGCGCCGCGCCATAGCGGTCGTGCTCTCCGCATCAATCGTGCTGACAGCCCCCGTTCCCGCATCCGCCGGGGTCGAAAGCGAGATGCAAAGCTTCATGACCGAAATGGGCGCGCAGGCCAATGTGACCGGCCCTTCGGCCTACCAGGGCCAGTCGGCGGGTTATTATTCGGGAGGCGCGATGTGGGCGCGCTTTCCGCAAAAGAACATCCAGCCCTTCAATATCCAGCTGCCCCATGCACGCGCCGGGTGCGGGGGCATCGACCTCTTCGCCGGATCGTTCTCGTTCATCAACACCGCCGAACTCGTCGCGATGCTCAAGGCCACCGCCAACAATGCGCTGGGCTTCGCCTTCAAGCTCGCGATCGACACGATCTCGCCCGAGATTGGCAAGGTCATGGATGAGCTCGCGCAGAAAGTGCAGCAGATGAACCAGATGAACATTTCGTCCTGCGAAACCGCGCAGGCGCTGGTCGGCGGGCTCTGGCCCAAGACCGACACCGCATCCTCGGTGATCTGCGAGGCAATCGCGAACAGCCAGGGCGCGGTCGCCGACTGGGCGAGAGCGCGCCAACAGTGCAACAATGGCGGCCAGCGCGAGGCCTTGAAGGCCGGCAATTCCGATCCCGACATGCAGGAACAGGCCGGCATGCCCAACAACTACACCTGGGAGGCCCTGGGCAAGAAATACGGCGGATTCGACACCCAGTTCCGCGAATTCCTGATGACGCTGGTCGGCACCGTGATCTACGATCCGGCAGGCAGCGGCGGCAAGCCGCGCGTCCAGTTTATCGGCCCGGCGGATTCGGCGCTCATCAGCGCCATGCTCGATGGCACCTCGGCCGCGCCGCACAAGGTCTGGTCGTGCGGGTCGGACACCACCAAATGCATGAATCCGGCCGAGACCGCGTTGGTGATCGGACCCAATGCGGCGCTGAAAGCCAGGGTCCGTACGCTGATCGAATCGATGGCCTTGAAGGTGCGCGATCCGGGCGCATCGCTGACCCCTGCCGAGGTGCAGCTGCTCGGCATGGCAAGCGTGCCAGTCTACAAGATCGTCACCGTCAGCGCGGCAGCCGAGTTCGGCATCTCCGCGCAGGAGATCAACGATCTCTCCGAAATCGTCGCGATCGACCTCGTCACGACCATGACCATGCGCTTCATCGACATGGCGGTGAACGCGCGCTCGGACTTCAACGGGGCGGATGCCGACAGCTTGCGCGAGTGGCGCGAGGGGCTTTACGAGACCCGCCGGAATTTCCTCGGACTCTCGGCGCGCACATCGCAACGGTTCGACCAGACCTTCGCCCTCATCCAGCGCACGCAGATGATGGAAAAGACCCTGCGCTCGCAGCTCTCGCCGCAGATGTCGGCGGCGCTCAGATTCTCGCGCACGCTCAACCAGCAGGTCCAGTAGGGGCGGGCGAGGGCGATGCTCGAGGTCTTCACCGTCGGGGGCGGCGAGTATCTCGTCAACACCTTCAACGCGATCGCTGCCTGGACCGGCTCGGGCGGATTCAAGGCGCTGATCCGCGTCTGCATGGTCATGGGGCTGATCTACGCCCTGCTGATCACCGCGATGGATCTCGACTGGCGCGCGTGGTTTCGCTGGTTCGTCCAGTCGACACTGATCTACCTCGTGCTCATGGTGCCGACCGTCACGGTCAAGGTCACCGACCGTATCAATCCCGGCCTTGCGCCCGCGACGGTCGCCAACGTGCCGATTGGCCTGGGGGTCATGGCCTCGTTCACCAGCCAGGTAAGCGATTACCTCACGCGCACCGCCGAGACGGTCTTTGTCATGCCCGCCGCGCTCAACTATTCGACAGGCGGGTTCGTCTATGGCGCGCGGCTGTGGGACAAGGTGCGCGGCTTCGAGATCCGCGATCCCGTCTTCAGGGCGAACCTTGACGGCTATCTCAAGCAATGCGCCTACTACGACATCCTGCTCGGCACCAAGAGCCTTCGGCTCCTTTCCGAATCCAATGATCTCTGGGCCGACCTCGGGGTCAATGCCGCCACCAACCGCGGTATGAAATTCCTCACCGATACCGGGGGCGGGGCGGTCGATATCGAGGGGAGGACCTGCGCCGAGGCCTGGGTGCTGCTCGACGCGCAGTGGGATGGGGCGATCAACGCCTATGCGCTGCCGTTCGCCCATTCGATGTATCCCAAGCTCACCCAGGCGGCAGCCGGCGCACGGCTTGCCGCCGACGTGCCCGTGGTCGCACAATTGCTCACGGGTACCGCCATGACCCGGAACCAGTTCTTCAAGCAAAAGAGCATGGTCGATGCCTTCGAGGCGGCCCAGCTTGATTTCGGCAATGCCGATGCCGACGCCTTCGCCCTGCAGCGCGCCGATGCTCAGACCCGCAATGCGATGACCACGGCTGCCGAGCAGGGGCTGATCTGGATACCGGTTCTGGGCGTCGTGCTCACGCTCGTCTTCTACGCGCTGTTCCCGGTGGTGTTTCCGCTGTTGCTGTTCCCGCGCACCGGCATCGCGACGCTCAAGGGCTATTTCGCGGGGTTCTTCTACCTCGCCGCCTGGGGCCCGCTCTACGTCCTCATTCACATGTTCATCATGGACCGGCTCGCCAGCCAGACCGTTGCCAGCACCGCTGGCGGGGTGAGCCTTGTCACCTGGGCCGGGATCGACGCTGTCAACCAGGACGTGGCGACGATGGCCGGGTTCCTGATGATGTCGGTGCCGGTCCTTGCGCTGATGGTCATGCGCGGCACGCTCTCGGTCGCGCACAATATGGGGGCACTTCTGTCTCCAGCCCAGGGCGCGGCCGATGCCGCCGCGCTCGAACGAACCACCGGCAATTATGCGTTCGGCGATGTCAGCTACGGCAACCTCAACGCCGAGAACCGGCAGATGGCGCAGTGGAACCTTGCTCCCAATCTCATGGCGGGGGCGCCGCAGGCGAGCCTGCGCGGCGAGGACGGACGCATGTACCGCACCTATGGCGATGGCCATTCGGTGATCGATGCGAGCGGCGCGATTTCGCAATTGCCGTTCAAGGCGACGATGACGCGCGGCTATGCCAGTGATCTCAGGAACCAGGGCCAGTGGTATCTCAACGAGGCCGACCGGATCGAGAACGGCACGTCGACTACCTGGTCCAGTTCGCGCGGGCGGTTCGGCAGCGAAGTCGCCGCATCGAGCCAGGTCACCGGCTCGCGCAGCGAAAGTGGTTCACGCGCATCCGACACGCACAATGTCGGCGGCAATGTCCTCATCGAAGGCTCGTCGGGCAAGTCAACCCGCGAGGTCACGAACGATGACCTGATCCTGCGGCAGGGGAATAGTCGTACCTACTCCGACTTCGAAAATCGGACGTTTGGCTATTCACTCGGGTTAGGGGGGCGCTTGTCTGGCGGTTCTCCGGGTGGTGCAGGGAAGGGAAAGCCCGACGCAAATTCGGGCAGCAGCGGAGGCAATGTAGAAGCGGGCAAGGGAGCCGGATTGTCTGGCTCGTTGAGCGTCAATGGTTATGGCAGAAAGGAATGGGGCGAAGATTCCCGAGCAAGCAGCGAGCGGTCGTCAACAAACCAGGTCACCCGTGGCACTGACAAGTCGGAGGACGTTGGCAGCCGCGTCGTGATCAGCGACAATGCGGGCGATGTGCAATCGAGCGGGACCTACAGCCAGGACTCCGATTATTCCGATTCGAGCCAGTCGCGCACCAGCAGTGGCGGAACCGACTGGCGCGTCGCCGAAGCCGAGGAACGCCGGGCCGCCGCTGCACGCTACCGCGAGATCGGCGGTCGCATGATGTCGGAAGCCAGCTATGCGGAGAGCCATGGCTTCCAGGTCTCGAGCGACATGTCGAACCTTATCCAGGAGCGCTACGAGACGCTGCAACGCGAACATCCCGAATGGCACCTGCCCGATATCTCCAACCCGCGGCTCGACTACCGCGATATCGCCCGGCGCGACCAGGCGATCAGCTTCATCATGGACGACTTGATGAGCGACTTGCGCAGCCGCCGGATCGACGAACTGGCCGATGTCGCGAAGATTGCGGGGCAGGGCACTCTGGGTTCGGCCGCCGATCTCGATATCCCCGCAGGCGTGCCGCTACCAACCGGAAGTCTGAGCGAGAGCAGGTTGATCACGCAGGACTTTGCTGGGCCGGTCGATGGGGCCGCCATGGCACGCGAGCTCGGACTTGGGATCAAACGCGGCGCGCGGCTCGACCGGATGGACGGATCGCTGGTCCCGGCGATGAGTGCGGTCGCGGAAGAGGCAAGCGCGCTTGGCCTGCCAAGGCCAGTCGTAACCTCAGGGAACGACAGCGACCAGCATGTCGCCGGCTCTGCGCATTATGCCAATCGCGCGCTCGACTTTAGGGGCAACAACATTTCCGACCAGCAGGGCGAGCAATGGGCCGCGCGTGTGCGCGAGCGCCTTGGCCCATCCTATGCTGTCGACTTCGAGCGGTTCCCCGACAACCCGGCGCGCGACCACCTGCATGTGGCCAAGCGCAAGAATTGAATGATCTAATTGATCAGGCCTGCCTCGAACGCCATCAGGATGAGGAAGCCTATCGAGAGAATGACGAGAGCAATTGTGTATGGCTCGAATGCAAAGCTGCCAGTCGGCTCATTCGACAGGATTTCACCAGTCACAGGGTCGCAGTCAACGCCTTTGGCATTGATTGGCAAGCCATCGAGTCCGTAGCGATCATGGTCCATGGCAGGCTCTTCCTTGTCCCCGCATGGATAACCCGATCGGGCTCGATTTTCAATCGGATGGCCGGGCAAATCAGCGCCCCACGCCCCTGCCGCTCCATCCTCCTCCCGCAGCGCGCATGCGCTGGATTGCAGCGTTTGGACGCCGACGGCAAAGCCCGACATTCCACCTGCTGTTCCCTGAGCAGGCACTCTCAATGTCAATTTAACCTTGCAATCGTGGAGTTAAACTCCATAAATGCAAGGATGATTGACCGGCGAATTCAGGAAGAACTGCTCGAACGCCTTGGCGAAGGCCCGATAGTAGCATTACTTGGACCGCGCCAGGTCGGCAAGACAACGCTCGCACATGAAATCGGCGAGCGAATGCCCTCGATCTATCTCGATCTCGAATCCGACGCCGATCGTGCACGTCTTGCGGAGCCTGAACTCTACCTTGAAGGACACGCAGACAAACTCGTTATCCTCGACGAAGTCCACCGGTTGCCAGGCCTGTTCCAGAACCTGCGCGGCCTCGTCGATCGAGGCCGCAAGCGAGGACAACGCGCCGGCAGATTCCTGCTGCTGGGCTCAGCCTCGCTTGATCTGATGCGCCAGTCAGGAGAAAGTCTGGCCGGCCGGATTTCCTATCTGGAAATGACACCGCTTGATATCCTCGAATGCGGTGCCGGCAAACAGGACGAACTCTGGGTGAGGGGCGGCTTTCCGGACAGCTTTCTTGCTGCGGGCGACAAGGCCAGCGGGCGTTGGCGCAAGGATTTCATCAAGACCTATCTGGAGCGCGACATTCCGCAATTGGGGCCACGCATCGCCGCTGAAACGCTGCGCCGGTTCTGGACCATGCTCGCACATCATCAGTCAGGCCTGCTGAATGCAGCAGATTTTGCACGATCGCTGGGCGTCGATGGCAAGACGGTCGCGACATATCTGGACCTGATGGTCGACCTGCTGCTGGTGCGCCGACTGCCCCCCTGGCACGCCAATGTCGGAAAACGCCTCGTCAAATCGCCTCGGATCTACGTGCGCGACAGCGGTCTCGTGCACAGTCTGCTGGATATCGCCAACCTCGAAGCCTTGCTTGCTCACCCCGTGGCAGGGGCAAGTTGGGAAGGATTCGTGATTGAAAACCTCATTGGCGCTGCACCGGAAGGGACACTTGCAAACTTCTATCGAACATCGGCCGGCGCTGAAGTCGATTTGCTGCTCACTTTGCCGTCAGGCAAGGTCTGGGCCGTTGAAATCAAGCGCAGCCTGACACCGAAAGTGGGCAGAGGCTTTCACAACGCCTGCGAGGACATCGGGCCGGCACGGAAACTCATCGTCTATCCCGGAACGGAAAAGTTCCCATATGCGGACGATATCGACGTAATCCCGCTTCACGACCTCGCAAGCGAACTGATCTCATCCTGAGACGCAGATTGTATACTCAGCCCGGCGAATGAGTTGAGTTGGCCTTGTCGTTTCTTGATGTCGGTGGAGCTGAAAGCGCCATCAACCACCGCCATCCAATCGCTCCCAGTACTCGACCTCGATCCGGTCGAGATCGACAACCCTCCCGCGAATGGTCACCCTGCCTACGAGATCCTCGGGCACCTGATCATCGACGAACCCGAGGCGCCAGACGACACCTTCGTCATCGCGCAAGAGCGGCCCGCGCGGTGAAGCTTCGATTGTTCCGACATGGACATTGGCGGCGCGCGAGTTCGGTTGGTGCATGGTCTTGTTCATAACGATTGGAGAATGACACGCGCCCGGAAACGGCGAGTCACGGCTCTTCTAGGGCTGAAGCACCATCGACGCCACCCTTTGAACGAGAAGGGCGAAGCACACCCTACGCGATCCGAAGCGATCATTACGCGATTCTCTCCACCGCCCGGTCGGCGCGGCCCAGTGGGAGGCGACCCGGACCGCGCCGTTCCGGTCAGGCGCGGCGCAAGGCCTGCCCGGCGGAAGAGGTTGGGGAAAGAAACGCGCATCAGAAGAACCCGGTACGCCGTCCATAGGAGAGGTCGCTCGGCGCCGAATCGCCAAGCGCTGAACGGCGTACACTGAGCGTCACACTGCCCTCACCGCGGGCGCGCAGGTGCAGGTCGCGCAGTTCGAGGCCGTTGCGCTCGGCCCAGTCGCGCGCATCGGCTTCGCTGGCAAAATCGCCGATTTCCTGGTGGTCATAGGACATGGGACGGGTCTCCTTGGCAGTATGGGTGAACGGGGGAGGGGGCACAGCTCACAGATCGAGCCCCAACGACTTTTCGGGAACGGGAAGCTGGCGCACTTGCGGTTCGGGCCGGGGACCGAGCACCGCATCGAGCTTGGCTTTGAGCTCCGGGCTCATCTTCAGGTCTGGCAGCTGCCGGGCATCGGTCGGGTTCACCTGCGACTTGTCCACCTCGATCCGTCCGGTCGCTTCGAGCGCCGAGGTCTTGTTACCCGGCGTGCGGTCGAGCTGAAATTTGAGCGCGGCAAGGTCGTTGGTGACAACATGCATGTCGTCGGTGGCACGCGTGTTGAGCACGTTCTGTGTGCGCTGGGTGGCAAGATTGCGCTGGCTTGAGGATATGACCTCGATCGCCCGCGCCATGGTCACGCCCTGCGCCATATGGGCATTGAGGGCATAGCCAAGATCGAGGCGGCGCAGCATCGGATCGCCGGCGGGCAGGGTGACCTGCTGCCTGTCGCCAAGCTCCAGCGTGACCGCATCCTTCGTTGCTGCCAGCACCGTGGCATAAGTCGACTTGGCAATGTCACGGCTCGCATCCTTGTCGCGCCAGAACACGGTATCGCCGTCGTGCAGCCTCAGGTCTTTCTGCTCGTAGAGTCCGAGCCGGTCGAAGCGGTGCTGCGGATCGAGCCGATCGGGATCGATGAGCATTCTTGCGTTTCCGCGCTCGAGCAGGACCTTGCCGTCGCGGCGCACTTCGCGGACGGTGTATTCGCCTTTGCCCAGCCCGAGCTCGCGCACCCCCATGCGCGCTTCGAGCACCTGGCCCGCGCGGTAGGTTGAGGCAAAGCGCATTTCTTCGCGGGTAGTGTTGGCGCTTTGCAGCACCTTGAGCGCCACGCCTTCGCCTTTGAGCATACCATCACGCAGCAGGCCGGCCTGGACGAGCGCATTGATCTGCGCGCGATCATCGCGCCCAGCGGTAAAGATCGCGGTCTCAGCGCGCTGATCGGGCGGCAAGGAGAGCCAGAGATCGGCCGCCGCCGTGACATGGTCCTTGCCGGCTTCGGTGACCTTGCCATGCGATGCCAAGAGGTCGAGCGCGAGGCTGGCATGACCTTCGTTCGACAATCCCGCGACCGCAAGCAGCAGCGGCGAGTTCTTCTGGCGAATGTTCTCGTCCATGCGCACCGTCGCCTGGCCCGCGCTTTGCGAGACCGCGAACATCTTGCCCTGCTCGATCGCCGACAATTGCTGGCGATCGCCCATGAACGGGGCCTTGGCGAGATCGAGCTGCTCGGCGATCGCGATCACCGAAAGCATATCGCGCGAGGAGACCATCGAGCTCTCGTCGGTGATGACAACCGTGTCTTTCAGCTCAGCCTTCGCTGCCTCGAAACGCTCGCCTTCCCCGCGCGCGGCGGCCGAACCATAAGTGCTGACGAAACGCGCGATCGTATAGGCCTCGATGCCGGCCGCCTGCATCTCGTCGACCGACATGGCCTGCGAGCCACCCCCGCGCAGGTCGGCGACCATCTTGTTCTGGAAGGCCAGGCCGACAAGGCGCACCCCGTCTTCGGCCAGAACCTTCGCGACTGCACCAAGCAAGGTCGACTTGCCTGCGCCGGCCACACCCTGGATGTTGAGAAAGCGGTCGCTGCCCGACAGAACCGCGACACCCGCCGCCAACTGGCCAGAATTCAATTGCCAGTCCTCGGCACCGGCGCGTTCGCGTCCCAGTTTGCGCGCGGCCTGCTGTAACCGCTCGACCGCCACGTCGGGCGCCATGAACGCGCAGCCCTTGCCCGCCCCGGCGTCGATGCGGTCCAATATCTGCTGCTCGCGCGCCAGCGCCTCGGGCGTCGTCACCAGGTCGAAATGCCCGTCGAGCCGGCCGGACTTGCCGGAAATGAGATGCCCACTATCGATCAGCTGCCCGATACGCTCGATCACTGCCTCGCCTTCAAGCCCCTTGATCTGGAAGCCCAGCGCTGCGGAGAGAATCGCATGCGGACTGAATGCCGCCTCGCGTTCGGAGAGGTGCCGGATCGCCGAGGCGGTCGCATGCTGGGCCTTGATCGTACCTGCCGAAAGGAACAGCGCGGCGGGGCCGGATACGGCGAGATCGCTCGGCGCTCGCAGCGCCGCATTGATACGGGTGGCGACTTCGGCAAAGGCAGCACTGGCGGTCTCGCGCATCGTGGGGCGAGCCAGCGCGGCAGCGCGTTCCTGCGCCTCGGCAACCAGCGGCTTGCCATCAAACCCAAGTTCCGCCGCGCGCGCCTGCCAGCCCTCGACCAGAGCTTGCCGGTCGGCGACATCGAGCTTGGGATCGCGGGTGTAGAGCGTGATCTGCTTCTTGGTGGCCAGCCTCGTGGCACCGGTCTCCGCGATCTTTGCCTCGATCTCAGCGGTGCGGGTCGAGAAAGCCTTGATGACGGCAGCAGGCACGCCCTTGATCTCGAAGGCCCCATGCTTGGCTGTGCTCTCCGTCTCGTAACCGATCGCCTGCAGCCGGGCGCGAAAGGCGGCATGGTAGAACTGGCCGATGGTGGTGTTGTTCTTCCAGATCTCGCCGTTCCACAGCGCCTTCCAGTTGCCCTTGAGGTCGCGTGTCAGGTTGGCGACCACGGCATGGACATGGCCCTGTGGGTCGAGCGCGCGGCTCGTGTCGTGAGCGAACAAGGCATAGACGAGGTTGCCGGTCTTTTCCGGCTCACCATTGCGATTGCGCTCGTAATTGCGCGCTTCGGCAAGGCGCTTCTCGACAAGCTCGCTCATCGTCGATTTAACGGCTGAAAGATGTGCATCGAGGATACGCTTGTCGCCGGTTACGAGCGCCAGGATCGAGGCGGACTTGGGCATCGAGAAGGTGAGATCAAGTCCCAGCCTGCGCCCCTCGACCTGCCCCACCATTTGGCCGCTGGGCAGCCGGCCACCGAGGATTGCCTCGAACGCATCTCGCCCGACTTCGCCCACAAGCCCGAGCAGGCGCGCGCCTTCGCCGCCCCAGACCCCGCTTTCCGCGTTCTCTTCAGCCGTGTAGTAATTGTCGTTCGCGAAATAGTCGGCAGCGCCGCCCGCCGAGCGAACCGGTGCGATCGAATGCATGGCCCTTAGAACCCAAGGTCGTCAGCGGCGTCGAGGCCGGGCAATTGGGCTTCGCCCGGACCGCCTGCGGAACGTTCAACGCCGTGCTCGGGTTCGAGTGCCTCGGTGAGTTCGCGCGCAGTCTGCGAGACCTGCTTGGCGTTTCCGGCCAGCTTCACATTCGTGGACGAGCGGGGGGCGCCTTCAACGCCGCGCTGCGCTGCGGACATTTCGGTATCCGGCGCGCCCGGACGATAGCTCATCGCCCGCGACAGGCTGCTGGCAACGGGAACATTTTCACCGATGTCCTGGCTCCCCAATTGGGCCGGTTCGTCCTCGTCCGCGAGGGCCTCAAGAGCAGACTCCCGGTCGTCGTCCCGCTCCATCTCCGGCTCGGGTTCGGGCGCATCGCGGGTCTCGCGCCCGCCCGCTTCCGGATCGCCCTGATCCTCTTCGTCGGTCTCTTCGGCAAATTCGATCGGCTCGACATTTTCGCGCAGCACATAGCCTTCAGCGACCTTCGGATAGTCCTTCCAGGCAAGCCTGATCCGTGCCGCATCGAAGCCTTCGGGGAAGACCAGGAAACCGCGCAACGACGGCAGCTTCATGATGTCGTCGGGCAGCACCAGAGGCTGGACTTCGCTGCGCGGGGTGATCGTCGCGGCATCGCGAATGTTCGAATATCCGTAGCTGTATGCTTCATCCATCATGCGCACTTCGCGGTGGCCGATGAAATCCGAACAATGCTCGGCTGTGTCGCGATCGGCGGCGGCAAGGATGAGCTTGGTGCGCGCGAGCGATGCAAGGTTCTGTGCGCCTTCCTTGCCATAGGTTTCGGCAAGCTTGGCGAAGCTGTGGATGCCAAGCACGAAGGCCCCGCCGAACCCGCGCGCTGTCTGCAGGCCGTCCTCGATCGCAGGCAGGCGGTGGAGCGCATGGACCTCGTCGAAGAAGAACCAGGTGCGCAAATCGCGCGTGCGCGGCAAGCGCATCAGCGTGTGCACGGCAAGGTTCATCCAGAGCGAGAGGAGCGCGCGATTGAGGACCAGTTCGTTGTGCGAGGAAGTGATGAACAGGATCGATCCGGGCTGGTCGCAATCGCGGATCCAGTCGCAAATCGAGAAGGGTTCCTTGCCTTCAGGAAGGAACCGCAAAGCCTGCGCATTGGTGTTGAACACCGCGCGGATCGATTCCGCCATCTTCGCCGCTTCGGGCGCGGTCAGCGGATCGGCGACGGTATTCTCGAGCAGCTTGTGGACCGCCTTGAGGTCGGCCATCATCAGTCGGCTCGCGAGCGCCTGGTTGGTCGCCTTACCCAGCTTGATAAGGCGCATGCAGGTCTCGACGAAAAGCGTGCGCGCAGCCAGCATCCAGAAGGGTTCCGCTCCGCCGCCATCGGCGGGCAGAAGCGCGGCGGCAATGCCGGTAAAGTCGGCGTGGTTCTTCGCTTCGGCGAAGACCGACCAGGACGGGCAGCGCTCGTCCATGGGATTGAGGATCGTGTCGGTCTCGGGGTTGTAGAAGGCCTCGACATAGGCGCCGGTGAGATCGAAGACGACGGCCCGGTCGCGGCGCTTGCGCATCTGCGCGATCAGCGCGCGCATCTGCGTCGTCTTGCCGGTTCCGGTCGAGCCGATCATCATCGTGTGCGCCTGTTCGGTGCGCCAGGGGAAGGGCACGCCGGCGAGCGCATAGGCATGATGGATGCCCGCTGCCTTGCGCTCGACAAGCGGCATAGCAAGCACCTCGTCCATGGTCCTTCCCGGCAAGCGTTCGGCGACTTCCTGGGCAAGCGCGGCGCGGTTGTGATCGTTGATGACGGATGCAAGATCGGTCGCATCGACGAGCATCGCGCCGCGCTGATGGCGCTCCTCGAGGATCGACTTTCCGCGCCGCCGGGAGAAGTCGACGAACCACACCGCAATCGGCACGGCGACGAAAAGCGAGATAAACAGCGAGCCCCATATCGCGCGCATCATCCTCTCCCAGGCGACGACGACATCGGGGTGCGAGGCGACCATGCCGATGGGTGCGGGAATGACCTCTCCCGAGGGCAGGGTGAGGTTGATCACCTTGGCATTGGAGAACTCCATGAACTGCCATCCGGCAGCATAGATCCGCATGCCAATCATCTGAATTTCGTGTTCGTGAAGCCGCAGCGCCAGGACCACCGAAAGCACTGCGAGGAAGGTGAAGAACCAGACGAGAAACGGCAGCCGCGCGGAGGCGAACCACATCAGGAATTCGTGGGTGATGAGCTGCGATCCGCGCGTGAAATCACCGGCATTGCGCGGCATGTTGCCGCGCGCCGAATGGTGCTGAAGCTTGCCCGGGCGGCGGCGGTCGGACCAGGTGTCAGGCCGCGCCACAAAGCGCCTCCATCCGGGCCTCGGCTTCGGCGAGTAGTTCGCCATGTACATCGGCGTATTGGCGCTGGATGATGAGGTCGAGCGCGAGGAAGAGATACTCGAGCGAGAACTGCCGCCGCCGGTCGAGTTCGGAAGCTCCCGCGACGCCTTCGAGAAAATGCTCAAGAGCGATTCGCACGAGATTGGATCGGGAAGTCTTTTGCGCTTCGGCAGCGGCCTTTGCTGCCTCGGCAATCGGCTGCGGCAGCCGCACCGAAATTAATACCGTATCTGTCATCGCCAACCCCTTCGAAAAGGGCCTGGCGGGAATTGCGCGAGGGAGAATTTAGGCTATCGCCAGACGGGTGGCAAGCGAAAGGTCGCAGGCCCTGGGCGTATCACATCGTATTACGCACGAAATGGCGTAGTTCAGCCGCTTAAGGTTGTGTCAGTCCTATTGTAATACACCAGAATACAAAACATACCGTGCGTAAACATACCAGTTTCGGCCATTCTTCGAACTGCACCGCAGTGTACGGTCTGCAAAATATCCAATCAATCCCACCCATGCCGTCGCTCGCGGGGTTGTCAGCACTTAAGAGGATATGGGGAAGGGCCTTCATGGCATGTTACGGCGCTGACCCCGATGCATTTTACTTTGCCAATTGGTCATGAATTTGCGCCTGGCGATGCGCGAAGGCTTGCCAAGAGCGCATGTCCGGGCAAGGCTTGTGGCCGGGAGGTTTCAGCACCACCCAGGAGTATGATCATGGCCAGGAAAGGAAGCCTTGAAGCCGAACGTCGAGCCATCGCAAAGGACCGCGACGCGCTGGCTGCGCGTGAAGCGAAACTGCGCGATAACGAGCAAAAGGCGAGCATCGAGCTGATGCGCAAAAGCCCGCTTGGCAAGGCGCCGTTCGAGCGGGTCGAAGCGTTCTTTGCAACGCTCGGCAAGCTCGGGCTCGACGAGGCGGAAAAGCGCTTGTCGGCAAGCTGAAACCGGTCTCGGCAAGAGACCAGCGCCGCCGGGCACTCGATGTGTCGGGCGGCGCTTTTGCATCATGCAAAAGAACAAGCCGGAGAGACCCAAATCGGATCCCTCCGGCTTGATCGCGATCGGTGCATCAGAACGGGCAGTCATCGTCCCAGTCGGCGTCCATCAGCACGCTCATGAAGCTGGCGGCGCGAGCGATGTTCTCCTCGTCGAAGTCGTCGGCCATCTGGCCCTGGACCGTATGGACGATGCGGTCGATGAGGTGTATCGGCAGCGCGTTGTAGTCGCCTTCCTCTATGACGCGGAACGAGCCGTCTTCGTCCTCGATCACGTGGCAGTCGAAGAAGCTGTGCGCGGCGCGCATGGTTGCTGTGCGAATGGCGGCGTCGTAGCTGACAGTGTCAAACTCGGGAATGTCGAAACGGGAAACGAGAGCGTTCATGAAAACCTCCTATTGAGAGCACTTGAAAAGAGGTCTCGAGGCAGGATGATCGCGCTTGGCGCGGGTCACAGAACGGGCCGCAGGACCGCCGCGTCAGCGGGGGTGGGGGAGCCGATTTTTTCGCGAGCCAAGGCGCAGCCGCAGGACGCGCAAAAATTGGGGGAACCGCCCTTCTTGACGCAGGCCAATGGCGGTCATCACGCTTGGAAGTCTGCGAGAAGGAATACCCCCTATCCATCCAGCCCGGCCGATGCGAGCCATGCCGTCCCGCCAGCAGGCCATGGGCCGTCACTGGCGGGGCCAGCATGCGAGCGAGCCGGGCAGGGGAGTACGCAATCGACAGCAAAAAGGGCATCCGGCGGTGAAACCGGACACCCCTTTGCGAGAACCGCTGGTGCAATTCCGTGCCGCTCAGAACGGCGGCAGATCGTCTCCATTGGCGACGCGCTTTGCGGCTTGCTGGCCGGCTTGGTCCGCGGCCTTTGCCTGACGCTGCACGGGTTCATTGTCGGCACCCGCTTCGCGCACGATGTGCATGGGAATGCGTGCCTCGCGCAGCCGGTCGGCAAGGTTCGCCTGAATGCCGCCGCCGCTGCAGACAATCGCCTCGACCGGCTTGAACGCGAGCATGCGGGCGTTGCGCTGGTAGGGCGCGGAAGCGCCGCGCGATGCATCGGGCTTGCACAGGATCACCGGCACGCCCTGGCGCGATGCCCATGAGGCCGCGATGACATCGGCGCCCTTGTTCTGCGCGGTGGTTGCGAGCACCATCGAGGGAATGCGTTCGCGCACCGCATCGAGGTAGTCGTGCACCAGGCCGATATCGGTAAATTGCTGTCCGCCCGAGAACACCACGACCGGTCCCGAAGGCGCAAACTGCTCGCGCCGCTGCGCGCGCTGCGATGCGAGGTAATCACGCGCTTCGATCATCGACGCGTTCGACTTCATCGAGACCCGCGAACCACGCACCGGCGAGAAGGGACGGCCGGTTTCGACAAGATAGATCGAGGCGGCATGATCGCGCATGCACTCCATCGCGTCGCGGCACTCGGCCAGGCTCCTGGCCTGCATGGTGAGGTCCTCGACGTCGGTGGCGTAGACTTCGCTCGGATCGTATTCGCGCAGCTTCTCCTGGAGTTTTCTGGCCATGGCATCCTCGCGGTCATCGAGGCGCTTTGCCACCACGTGGAAGCTGTTGGCCACGCCCCATGCGACTTCGCTTGCGAAGTCTTCCATGCGGGTGTCGCGAAACAAATCGAAGACCGTTGCCAGCATCATCTCGATCGCGGCCTGCGCAATGTCGGGATCGGGCATTTCGGCAGAGCTGGGTTCGTCGGCGACCGAGAGCCGGGAAAGTTCGGTCTGCTCCATGAAGGCCCGGGCATAGTCGGGCGTCTGGACCTCACGCGCATAGTGCTCGGCAAGGTCGGAAAAGTTCGAGAAACGAGTTGTCATGATATCCTCCGAAGGATCTGTCTCTCTCATCACCGCGATGAAAGATGAGCCTTGAAGGACGCCGGAGTCAGGCAGTCACAGGACGGCGGGGCCGCAGGCCACGCCGCCGCGCCAAGCGGGCGTGGGGGGAGCCGGTTTTGCGGGGCACAAGGCGCACGCCGCAGGGCCCGCAAAATCGGGGGGCACCCGCGATCCTTGACGGCCGCCAGCTCGCAGGCGTCATGCTTTGGCGATGCCGATTTCACTCGGCTACCGAGATGAGAGAGTTGAAAAGGTTTTGCCCCCGAACCGCGCACGCGGTCGGGGTGAACAGCAAAACACCGCATCGACTGCGACCCGCCCTTGAGAGCTCCCGCAGGGCACCTTTGTGCCCGCCCCACGGGAGGCAGGCGGGGTCGCCCTGGTGAGCGCCGACGACGGCGCGGCCAGCAACCAGAAACGGACCCCTTGCCGGAGCAAGTCCGTCGTCGCGCGGGTCCCGTGCTTGTCACGGGTGCGGGACGGCGACGGAGCCGGAGGCAAGAGTGCCGGCGGCCCAATGCAGGAAGCACCGCACCCGCAGGAGCGCGGCTGCAAGGCGCGCGGGACCGAGTGCGGCAATCTTGACAGGGCCGCTCCTTCTGAGATCGATCGCGAACGCGTGGGGGGACCTTGTCGTGATCCATTTGCAGGCGCGTGACGCATTGCAGGCTCGCCAAACCCTGGGGTCGCGCGCTAGATTGCCGGAATGGTGACGATGACGATCTGCGTACCGCCGGAATTGATGGCGTTTGTTCAGGGCGAGGTCTCTGCGCGTGGCATGGGCACGATCAGCAACTATGTGTGCGAACTGATCCGCAAAGATCGGGACAGCGTGAATCTGCGCGATTTGCTGATGGAGGGAGCCGCCTCAGCGACTGGCAAGCCCGCTGACGCGAACTATTTTGACGGTCTTCGTTCTCGCGTCACGGGCAGCGCAGCTTCTTGAGAACAAGCCAGGGCGAGAACGCCATTTTGAATTGATCGATCGGGAATTGGGTCATGGAATTTGACGATCAGATGCGGCGGTTCTTCGGGACAGACGACCTTGCGAGCGTTTCCCCCGAGGCGATGGCGAGCGGCATCGAGCGCATGCAGGTCGAGTTCGGGTTGGAGACCGACAAGGGCCGCAGGTTCGCGATGTGGTCGCTGCTCTACATGCTGGGTTCCGCGCCTGACCTCGATGTCGCGTTCGAGGACCCGCAGGACCGCGATGCGGCGCGAACTTTCATGGACCTTCTGGACCAAGCCAACAGCGCTGCGGACAGCTAGGCAGCCCCTAAGAAAAGGCGATCCAGGCGATTTACCCTGCAATCGGGCGTGTTCGCGATTTGCGGGGTAAACGGCAGAATTCCGAGTAATCTTCAGACCAAACCCGGACCATCTGGTGATACCCAATCGGAATACGTCCGAAATCCCTTTGAGACCCGCTGGTATGTGTCCATATTTGGACAATGATCGCGGATTTGCAAACTCAATTGTCCACGCTTGGACAACAGATCAGGCAGAGGCGTCTTGGCCTCAACCTCACGCAGCAGGCGGCAGCGGCCAGGTCTGGCGTAGCCTATCGAACCTGGCGGCGGATGGAAGGAGAGGGCAAGGCTTCGATCGAGGACCTGGTGCGCGCGGCGATTGCGCTGCGTTGCGATGAAAATCTCGCTATGCTGTTCCCCGAACCTGTCGCCAGAAACATGGATGAATTGCTCGCGCGTCAGCGCATGGCTGCTGGCGGGGGACGGCAGCGCGCCGGAAAGGCAAGGTCGTAAAGTTTTCGCCGAGCTTTAGCTTGCAGGCACCGACTCACAGGTGCCTGAACAGAATTGCATCATATACAAGGCGTATTTGTTGATTTGTTCATTATTGCCTAGTATATTGTGCAAATGCTGGATCTGGCAACGCTCGGAGAAACGATCGCGCAGCACCGCAGCGCGCAGCGGCTGACACAGGCCGAACTGGCCCGGCGCGCGCGCATCGGGCGATCGACACTCGATGCGCTGGAAAATGGCCGCCTGGCGGAGCTGGGATTCGGCAAGATCGCACGAATCCTGTCTGCACTGGGCCTCACCCTGAAGCTTGGCGAGGCCAATCGGGGGCGGCCGACACTGGAGGACCTTCTCGCCGAAACCGATGAGACGCCGTTGAAGGATCGGGCATGACCATCAAGGTCTGGACCGATGGGCGAGCGGCAGGCCTGCTTGGGGCGAAGGGGGCAAGGGGAACGGCGTTCGCATATGCCTCCGGCACAGGGCCGGCGGACGCTGTGTCCGTCACCATGCCGGTGCGCCTGGCCTCGTGGGACAGCGACTACGGTCTTGCCCCGATATTCGAGATGAACCTGCCCGAAGGCGCGCTGCGCGAGCGGCTGCGGATGGCTTTTGCAAAAGCCACCGGGGCATTCGACGACCTCGACCTGCTTGCAATCGTGGGGCGCTCGCAGGTGGGGCGGCTGCGCTACACCGACGAGCATGCCGAGCTGGACCAAGCTGTCCCGTTCCAGTCGGTCGACGAGCTTCTGGCCAGTCGCCGGGACGGCAATCTGTTCCAGTATCTGCTTGAGCGGTTTGCCGCCTATTCGGGCGTGAGCGGAGTTCAGCCCAAGTTGCTCATCCGCGACGACATTGCCTGGGGGGCAGGGCCCGAGGCAGGGACGCGGACAAGCATCCAGGGCGCAACACACATCGTCAAATTCTGGGAAGATCAGTATCCGCAGCTTGCTGCAAACGAGTTCTTCTGTCTCAAGGCGGCAGAACGTGCCGGTCTTCCGGTCCCGCGTTTCCAGCTTTCCGAGGACGGCCGCGCGCTCGTGATCGACCGGTTCGATCTGCGCAGCGACGGTCGATATCGCGGCTTCGAGGATTTCTGCGTCCTCAACGCACGGGCGACGGCCGAGAAATACCGCGGATCATACGAGACTGCCGTCCTCAAGCGGTTCCGCGAATTTGCCTCGCCCGAGCAGATTGCGGCAGGGTCAGAGACGATCTTCCGGATGATCGCACTCAACGCTGCGCTTCGTAATGGCGACGCGCACCTGAAAAACTTCGGGATCGTCTACGACGACATCGAAGGAGAGGTCGCGCTGGCGCCGGTCTACGACCTGGTCACGACCACTGCATATATTCAGGCCGATCAGATGGCGCTGACGCTCGATGGTTCGACCCGGTGGCCGACGGCGAAGCAATTGTTGGCATTCGGCACGAACCGGCAGATCGGATCGCCCGCAGCGATCAAGGCCATGCTCGGCGCGATTGCCGAGGCGGTGTTCGAGACAATGGGGGACCTTAAGCGTCACATGCAGGTGGAACCGGAGTTCGAGGAAATTGGCACCCGGATGCTGGCGCAATGGGAAGAAGGAATCCGCACCAGTCTCATCGTCTAGTGCGAAAGACCGCGAAAGTCGAAAAGGACCCCAAGATATGACAAACGAGGTTGCCATCGAAGTGGACAGCAATGGCGAATTTCAACTGCCGCAAGCGATCATGGCCCGCCATGGCTGGGCGCCTGGATCGCGACTGGTCGTTGAGCTGATGCCTGATGGATTGCTGCTGAAGGACGCGCCGCACGAGGACGTTTCGATGGAGCGTCAGGCTTGAGCAGATTGCCTTTTCGCCAGATCGGTGTATATGTGTACAAACACACAAGTGCCGGAGTTCGCCATGTCTTCCACTCGCTGGAATATCGCTGTGTCGCAGGACACGGATCGGTCCGTGCGGATGTTCCTCGCCGCCCGTGGGGGAGGTCGTAAGGGCGACCTGTCGCGCTTCATCGAGCAGGCTGTTCGCTCCTACCTGTTCGAGCAGACTGTCGCAGAGGCGAAAGAGGCAACTGCCGATCTGAGCGAGGCGGAGCTCACCGAGCTGATCGACGAAGCTGTCGAGTGGGCGCGCCATAACTGATGCGTGTCATACTGGACACGAACGTCCTGATTGCCGCACTGATTTCGCGATTGAGCCCGCCCGACGCGATCTACCGCGCCTGGCGAGAGGGCCGTTTCGAATTGGTGACATCTCGTTTGCAGCTGGACGAGCTGAGACGGATAAGCCGCTATCCCAAGCTCAAGCCAATTCTGCCGAACCATCGGATCGGCACCATGGTAAACCATCTCAATCGCGCCATCGTGCTCGATAAGGTTCCGGCGTTACCGGACGGTGTGGAAACACAAGACCCGGACGACGATTTCCTCTTGGGCATGATCCTGGGCAGCGATGCGGATTTCCTTGTGACAGGAGACAGGCGTGCCGGCCTCCTGCAGCACGGGAGTTTCCAGCGGGCGCGGATCATGACCCCGACGGCATTCTGCGCCGAACTGTCCCTTAGCTGACAGGGACCCATTCTATCATTGGAGCAATCGTGAGTTGCTTCTTTGCTCCGAATTGATAATACATCTTATGTTAAATATCAATGGGTTAGGCCCGCGAGCCGTGCTGGAGAAGCCGGCGTTCCAGCAAACTGGCGAAGTCGCGGCGGCTGTCGGCGACAACCGCGATCGTAACCAGATCACCTTGGGCCGTATAGATGATGCGATATGGCCAGACCGAGAGCTGCCGCCAGTCAGTCATCCCCAACGCGTCCAGCTCCGGTGGGACTGGCCCGCGCAAGGGATACTCGATCAGGCTCTCGATGGCATCGTAGAGCGTGTCGAGAAGCGCATCGGCTCCGTCCGGACCGTCCGCGCCGCGCTGTTTCAGACGATGATTGTAGATCGCCTGCAGGTCGCCTTCGGCTTCTGCGGCAAACTGAATGCGGGTTGGCTTCGCCATCAGCGCGCCGCGCGAGCGCGTATCCGATCCTTGAGACCTTCGAGCGGCTGAACCCGGCCTTGCGCCATATCGTCGCGCGCCATCGCGAGAAGCTTGAGGAGCGCCAGCAGTTCCTGGGTCTCCGCATAGCTCGCAACGTCCTGCAGAACCGCCTTTGCCTCGCCGTTTTGCGTAATCACCAGCGGCGGCGCGCCATCGGCCAAGTCGCGGATGACTTCGGCGCTGTGGGCTTTCAGATAGCTGATCGGCTTGACGCGGGTTTCGAGGCCCATAGCTCACTCCATACCATATTCGGTCTGAATATAGTCTAATGGGGACAAGAAGGCAAATCGTTCCGAGGCCATGTGACGCTCCGCAAATTCAGGCGAAACCACCTTCGGTGATCCGGTCGAGATAGCGTTGGACCTGATGGCTATATCCCTGCCGGACGAGCTCTTCTGCCGTTGCGTCACCGAACGAAGGCAGAGCTTGCGAACGGTACCACGCGTAGGCTGCACAGGCGCTTCCGGCCCATGGAACGGCCTTGTCGATAATCCCGCAAATTTCGGAAAGGCGTGTTTGCTCTGTCACCCCACGCGCAAAGGCATGTGGCGGAAGTCCAGAGGCAGCAGCCAGTTCGGACAAGGTGATCCGAAGCGCAGCCGACAGTCTGTCGGGCGAGACACCATGTTCATCGGAAACTTCACTCAGAAAGGCCGACGTGCACATGAATTTTCCCGAATTCCGGCTATAAGCGGCCTGCAATGCGAGCCGCGCGATGATAGTTGAGGGAAGGATATGGCCAAGTCCGTCGAAAGCAAGGGTCGCCCGGTCTCGGTACGGCTGACCGCCCACGACTTTGCACTCATCGATCGCGCCGCCAGCTTGCGGAGCTGTTCGCGAGCGGATTTCGTTCGGGAAGCAGCGGTACGCGCGGCCGAAGACGCGCTGATGGAACAGCGACTCATCGGGATGAGCAACAGAGGATTTGCCGCGTTCGCCGCAGAACTCGCACGGCCAGCGCAAGCGGTTCCGCAGCTTGTGGAGATTCTCAAGAGACCGGCGCCTTGGGAAAAGCGCTCCGGCCAATCGCACTGATCGATTAACCCCGGAAGCGCCGGAAGCTGCAGCCGAAAATCACGCCGCAAACAGCTCACCCTGGCGCGGGATCCGTGACGCCGAAACCGCCGGCACCGCCGCAGGCTTGCGCAACAGGCGCAGCACGGCAGGCTTGACCACATAGACCGCATGGCGCCCACCGCCGCGGTTCTTGTGATTAGTCGCGTAGCCCGCGTAGTGGCGCGTGACGAGCCCGGCGCGCACGAGGTCCGAGGTCGCACGGCTGACGTTGGCGCGCCCGACCGAAAGCACCTGTTCCTCGACCGCAGCTTCGATATGGGGTTCGTCGATCTCCGGCCTGCCGGTGAGCTCGTCCTTGAGGCCCGCCTCGACGCGCTCGCGCAGCGCAGCACGGCGTGCGGGCTGTTCGCTCATCGGCAGGAGCTGGGTGCAAAGCCAGTCGCGCAGCAGGACCGGGTCCCCTTCCCCGGCACCAGGCGAGCTGGCCACGAACGGACCCGCATGCCCTCGCCCGTCGGCGATTTCAGCGATGAGTTGAAGAACCAGGAAGGCATAGCGCGGCCGGTTCGATGCCTCGGCCAGGACCGCGTAGATGCCTCCAACGCCTGATATCTGTGCCTGTCGTTTCATGGATTAGTATTGAGCACAAAACGTGAATCCTGTGAATCCCCTTTGACCCAAAACATGTCGTTTGTCGCTTGTGACACTTTGCCCGGGGCCCGGAAAAGACCTTTCCAGCATCGCCCATTCGCATCGCCGACTATAGCCAAAAATGCCCGAAAAGGGGACTATCGGTCAGGGACGCCACCCAGCCCCTTTCGAACTTGACACTCCATCTCCGGGCAAAGTGTCACGAATGACAGCGCCGGTCTCGCAAGGCCGGTCGGCCAAGAAAAAGGGGGCCAGCTTGCGCCGACCCCCGTGGAAAGTTTGGGAGAGGATGCCTGAAAGGCAGCGCCAATATAGGCCGCACCCTGCAATGCTGCAAGTGCGAAAAGATCGCACGGGGTTGAATAATGCGCACACGGGGAGAAGCGGCGCTGCCCGATGGACAGCGCCGCCTCCTGGCCTGGCGTCAGAGGAACAGGACTTCCTCGGCGACGATCTCGACGGCGTAGCGCTCGATGCCTTCCTTGTCGGTCCACTTCGAGTAGTGGAGGCGGCCCTG
Organism: Sphingomonadaceae bacterium; assembly: GCA_041621755.1. GTDB lineage: Bacteria > Pseudomonadota > Alphaproteobacteria > Sphingomonadales > Sphingomonadaceae > Sphingosinicella. Next base: position 56,156 of record JBFKAE010000002.1, read on the forward strand.
GACTTCGACCAGATCGCCCTTCTTCTTGTGCTTCGCGACCGAAGCCCCGAGCCCGTTGAAGGCGGTGATGCGGTGGAATTCTGCGAGGGTTTCGGTATAGCCCGCTTCGTTCTTGACCGTCTTGCCATCAACCAGTTTGGGGCGATCGGTGACCAGTGTGAAGCCGGTGATTTCGGTCTCGCCGGCGCGGCGGGTTTCGGGCTGGCTGGCGATGCGGCCGATCAGGATGACGAGGTTCTTCATGGGTTTTCTCCTGCTTGAATTCGGCGGAACCGCCCGCCGATGAACGCGATCGGCGGCGCGCAAAGGCCCGGGCTGCACCGAGCGACAAGCATCGCGCAGGCGTGAGGGAAACCGGCAAAAGCGAGGAGTGGCGCGGCAAGCCCGCAAGGGCTTCACGGTCCGCTGCTTTTCCGGTTGCCGGCCGGGACGGGCGCCGCAGGGTTCATCGGCATGCAAAGGGCGGTTTGCGCCAGTTCAGGCAGGTTGGATGACGGACATGGAGCTTCGTCCCGATTGGACGCGCACTTGCCTGGCCCTACCCCCAAGAGGACAGGATTTTTCATCGCTACGCGGTCGCGCGTCTCAGACTGGCGAGACACATAGGGACAAGTTTCGGTGCGGGCCCTGCCCTCATGGCTTCTCACCTAGCTGGCACGGCCAGCCTGTGATGTCGCTTCCAAGGACCGATGGCGGTCTGGTCAGAGGTCCAGCCTGCCGACATATCGACTGGGGTACCGTTCGAGGGAACACACCGCCGCGATGGACGTCACAGGGGTCAGCTCCATGATGCCTGCGACGGCGGCTTTGCCCTCGGGTAGCGCCGCTTCAGGAAGCAATCCCCCTCCCCCCGTCAAACCGACGAGTCAATGGACCTCGACTGCCCCACGCTCCCTGGCCCCGATCGTCACCTGAAGGGCCGGCATCCATGCCGGCGAGCTTGGGCGGGCGGCGGCGCGCCAGCGTCGACGCGCGCCCTAGCGAGTAGAGCGGGTTGCCCCAAGCCCGCGCGGGGCGCGGGCGCCGGGGTGCCCCTTCCCTTGCCCTTTCCTGATCCACATTCCCGACATCAGCAGCCAGATCCCAGGATATACCCCTTCGCATCCCGCGCCAGCGGGACCGCTGCACCGCAGGATCCCCTGGAATCGTCCGCCTCCCCAGGCTCGACGCCCGGGCGGGCACAGGATAGATTACCGCAGAGCTGGAAAGCCCCCTCGGGGCCGATTCCCGGCACTGAACCCCGACAGGAATGAGACAGATGGCAAACAATCCTCTCATGCCCACTGCGCTGCAGGTCGCCGAAGCCATCGCCAAAGTGCTCGGCGCAAAGCTCGCCGATCTTTCGGCGGAGCGCATCGACCTCGACCGCGAGGAAGCCGCGCTGTGTCTCGGCCTCGCCGAAGGCGTGATCGACAGCCTCAAGGCCGAAAGCGACCACGCGGAGAGCGCGTAGCCGGAAATCGTCCAGCCCCTCAATGTCACTGCCGCAGGCAGGGTCCAGCGGGCTTGCGGCCCGGTAAGGGCAGGCATAGACTGAATCCTGCGGGGTCCATGCGGGACCCGCACAACCAACAAAGGAGATGCGCGAGAGGTCGAACGGGCAGCGTCGATCGCGAGGAATTGGAGAACCCACCCATGATCCAGCGATACCGTCTGCTCGGGCAAGTCGTTCCCGAAGGAGAACGCCTGCAGCCCCTTCTGGCCGAAGCCTATGCGCGCAAGCTGCCGGTCCTGTGCGAATGCCGACCCGCAAGCGAGCTTCCGCTCTATATAGCCCATCGCAATGACCGTTACGTGCTCGCGCGCTGGCCCGGTTCGGGCGCGCGCCATGCAACGGCCTGCGATCACTACGAGGCCCCCGATCACCTCACCGGCATGGGCCAGGTGCGCGGCAGCGCGGTGATCGACGACGAGGAAAGCGGCGAGACCAGCCTCAAGCTTGGGTTTCCGCTGTCGCGCGGGGCCGCAAGGCTCGCGCCCGCTGCGCTGACCAACGACAAGCCGACGGTCAAATCGACCGGCCAGAAGCTCACCATGCGCGGGCTGCTCCACGTCCTGTGGGACCGGGCCGAGCTCACCCACTGGCACCCGAAGATGGCGGGCAAGCGAAGCTGGTTCGTCGTGCGCCGCGCGCTGATCGAAGCCGCCGCTGCCTGCAAGGCGAAGCAGGAGGCCCTGCCCCACATGCTGTTCGTCCCGGAAACCTTCCGGCTCGAGGACAAGGAGGACATCCGCGCCCGCCGCCGCGCGGCGCTGGAAAGGGTTTACCGTTCGCAGAGCGACATGATGGTGGTGATCGGCGAGATCAAGGAGATCGTGCCCGCCCATGGCGCCGAACGCATCGTCCTGCGTCATGTCGGCGACATGCCCTTCGTCATGGACCCGGACATGGCGCGGCGCTTCCACAAGCGGTTCGCGGGCGAACTGGCGCTGTGGCAGGCGCAGGACAGCGCCCGTGGCAGCGATGGCCACCTCGTTATCGCCGGCTCGTTCGCGCGGCGCCGACAGGGCACGTTCGACCTTATCGAGGTGGCGCTGATGCCGGTTACCGGTGAATGGATGCCCTACGAGACCAGCGACGAGCGCTACCTGATTGCCCGCGCCGTTGCCGACAAGCGGCGGTTCGTGAAGGGTCTGCGCGTCAATCTCGATGCCGAGACGCCGATCGCAAGCCTGGTGCTCAAGGACACCGGCGAGCAGGCCACTGCGATCCACATCCATGATCGCGATCACGAGGCCGGCGAACCGCTCGAGGCGCTGCTCGCGAGCGGGGGCGTGGCCCATGTGTTCTGGAAGGAAGGCGAAGCCCTGCCCCAACGCGCGGGCCGGCCACGCCGCAGCCCAGCGCCAAGGCAGGAGCAAGCGCTCGCCTGAGCTGCGATCAGTCGAGCTTGCCGCCGGGTCCGCGGCGCGGATGCAGATCGAAGCGGCGTCCGCCTGGCGGCGCGGCCCGCAAAGCGGCAAGCCGGGTTTCGACCCGGGCGGGATCGACGAGTACCTCGATGCGGTCGAGGCTAACGATGGTCCAGATCGCCTCGCCCGGATGTCCATCCGTATGCACCGACCAGGCCAGCGGCAGCTTGTCGGGATAGAGCCAGAGCAGCAGCAACGGCAGCGCCGCGAGATTGGGCGCACCATCCTCGTCGGCGATGACCAGTTGGCCCGCGACCTGATCGTAGCGGGCATTGAGCCCGAGCGGCATCGGGTGGCCGACGATCCCGAGGATCGTGTCGCGCGCCTGCGGGCCGAACAGGCCGTCGAGCTCGGGGCCGGGCTGCGCAGCGGCATCGGTGGCAAGGTCATGGAGGAAAACGAGCACGGCGACGAAGCGCGCAGCTTCCTCGCGCGTGCAGGCAAGCTCAAGCGTGAGCCGGACAGGAGGCATGGTAGGTGTCCTCGGGAATTGGCCGCAAGGCCCCCTGCCCCGCAGCCGGAGGCGCGGGAGCGAACGGAGCCGGCGATCAGAAAGGGAAGGGATGCGGCGGCGTGGTCGTGCCAGCCGCCACGGGTCAGCAGCGCGGGCCGGTCAGGCGATGACCAGCGGCGGGACCGTGATCTCGGCGCGCGCCATCGCGCGCTTCAGCTCGCGCAGCCGCGTGAAGCTGTTGATCCAGGACGGCGGGAAGAGGAGGTGTTCACCCTCGCTCGCCGTGTAATCGCGCATGGGCCCCGAACCGTCGAAGACGACGATCTCGGGCAGGAATGCGCCGAGGCATCCTCCCGACCAGCGGCGGAACACGAGGCCGTGCCGGACGCAGAAATCGTCGATCTCGGGAATCTGCCCGCCGTTGAGCTCGGTGCCATAAAGCTCGAGCGGTTCGCCCGCGACGATCGCCGCCGGATCGAACGGCTCGCCGTCCCATTCGACGCGCAGGTCATAGCTGTCGGCAATGCCTGCGAATTCGGCAAGCGCCTCGCGCGGCATCGTGCCGCCGATGGTGATGTGAACTGGGGCTCTGTCGCCCATGGCCGGGTCCTTTCACGTTCGGTTGATCCGACCGTGAAGCCCCCCTCCCCTCTTTTGACCGGTTCACCGCGAGCATGGCCGATGCCAGGCCTGTCCGGCATGCGGCACCAGCCGCAGGAAACGGCGCGTCAAAAGGTCAGTGCCGCGTGACGGGGTCCAGATGCATGTCCGTGTCGAGCTTCAAGGCCTCGTGCCAGATCGCGGTCTTGAAAAAGTGCTCCTCGCGCTCGAACCCCTCGCCCGTGCGCACCTCTTCGAGCAGGCCCATCCAGCACAAGGGGCGAAGCACGTGGATGTGCAAGGCCGCCTTGGTGCGAACCGCGTCAAGCAGGCCATCCGACTTCTCGGGGCCATAGAGCACCTCGCACAAGCGATCCTTGCTCAGTCCGGCCCGGGCCTCGACATTGATCACATTGAGGAAGATGTCCCAGTTACCAAAGGGCCGATCGCCGAAGCGGGTGTAGCCGGTGTGGTCAGTTGCAAACAGGAACTGCCGGGCAAGCAGTGCCCACAAGGCCACAGGGTCGGCGCGCAATTGAGGAGCGAGCCGAGTCATATGCAAAGCGCCCTGCCTGTGCCGGGCGAACCTGGTGCTCAGCAGCAGTTCGTGCATGATCGCAAGCGGCGGGAAATCGTCTTCGTTGAGGACCTTGTTGACGGCGTAGAGATCTTGGACCGTGTAGCCCGGCCAATCGAACGCTTCGGCTGCCCATTCAACGAAATAGCGCTTGAGCGCGCGCGAGGACGTCAGGCCGATCGGGCCGTTTGCATCGATGTGGTCGAGGGTCAGGCACACCGCCCGCAGCATCGGCGACAGGCGCTTCAGGGCCGAAGGATCGGTGGGCTGGTGGAGTGGAAGCATCCGGGTAGTTATCAGGCAATTTGAGGGGAATGGAAATGGCGGCTCGCGCTGACTTTTCGGACGCGGCGAACACTAAATACGCACCCCGAAAGCGGCTGTACATTCAGCCCAGATTCTCTCGCGAGAAGTCCCCGATCCCTGCCCTTGTGTGTCAAAACCTATAGCTTAGTTCGCGTTGCACAATAGGTAGGTCGCCCGTAGGGCAGCGCCCCAAATGCTCGTTTAATCCTGCAGCTCGGCCAATCCGGCTACCGGCGTCGGCTCTTCCCAGGGAAGCGCGGATTTTCCCAGACATCAAAGGTGTCGCGCAACTCGTCTTCGCCGTCATCGTCGCTGTCTTCGACGACCAGCAGTGTCATTTTCCACCCATTCGCCAGATTCAAAGCCTGTTCCCTGATCGATGATGGGCGGTGAAGGCTGGCCAGCCACACACCCCTGTCAACGTCGTCGGATTCGACCCCATCGGTTTGATGGCGAGCAGACAGTGAATTGTGGGGAAGCGGCGTTCCGATCCCGGCTTCGACAAAAGGAAAGCGGGTGGGCTTGTAGATGCGGCGCAAGGTCCCATTCTGCGAGAGCAAAATGGCGCACAGATCGTGGTGGTAGGTCGAATAGTGGATCGCCGTTGCTTCCTTGCTGACGTCGTATTTCGCCGCCAAATCGACAACATGACGAAGGTCAGGACCACCTTGTGCGCGCATGTCGGTCCTGAATTTTATCACCGGCATCAGGATCCCAGCGCTGAACCGGTTCGCTTCCGCTTCCATTCGCTGGCTGCGGTTGTCGCGGTCGGCCTTGCGAATGTTCATATCGGATTTCGAACAAGCAAATTGCCCTGAGTCACCAGGCTGGTGTGCCGCAATGAGATAGTGTCCGAGTTCGTGGCCGATCGTATAGCGCTGTCTCAGTCGATTGGCTTTGCCGTTGACCAAGATGACACCGTCCCGACGCTCTGGCTGCGTAATCAACCCGCCTTCGAAGTTGTCTGTTGTCATTCGATGGATGGCAGTGATGCCAACGGCCATCGCAAGTTCCTCGATTGGAACCGGAGTCGGGAGGTCAGGCAGTTGCCGGAGGACCTCTGCGATGATGCGCTCGGGGGAGGTGCAGTCAGCAAGCTCAACCCGATCAATCTGCATCTGTTGTCTTGCCCCCGCGTTTTTTCATGGTCTCGATCATCGCCTCGATAAACTGCCGGTCCTCGGGGGCAAGTTTTTGCAGATCACGGTACATGACGACCATTTGCTCGTCTTCCGCTTCGGAAGGGTCTTCGCCGACCAGCGAAGCAATCGTCACCCCAAAATGCTCGGCGAGGCCTTTGAGCAATTCGATCGAGGGGTTCTTTGTCGTTCCCTTCTCCAATTCCCATATATGCGCCTTTGAAGCCCCCACTGCATCGGCAACCACCTGAAGCGATTGCCCTCGTTGGGTCCGCAGCTTTTGCAATTTCATCGCGAGCGACATGGCACTCTCCCAGCCTCCTAAGAGTAACATACCTGCGCGCCTGTAGGAAAGCTGTGTCGTTCGGTCAATCGAACATTTGCGGCAGATCGGTTGACTATGCCGCGCGTTCGGTGTATCTTACGGTCCTGTAAGGCGAAGTCTGCCGATATTGGGCTTTGCCACCTGCGCCGAATAGGGGGCATCATGACCATTTTCGATCCGATCCGTCCGCGCCCCGAGCGCCTGCCGACCCCGAGCTTCGCCGACGCGATGCTTTTGGACGTGGCACGCCGGGTCCAGCTTTCACCCACCAAGCACGACGAGGCGCAGCAGCATTTCGAGGCGCTTTGCAGCTATGTCGATCGTCCTGGCAGCCCGCTGCAGGACAAGGTGATCGCGTGCTACCCCGGGGGCAGCTTCGCGACAGGAACGGCGATAGCCTCAAGTGTTTCGAAGGATCAGCATGACGTCGATGTGGTCATGGAACTCGACGTTCCCACCAACAGCGATCCCGAGCGGATTCTTGACCTGCTTTTCGAAGCCATCAACGCCGAGCCGGGCTCCCGTTATCACGGGCGGGTAACGCGAAATTCGCGTTGCGTGACCGTCGAATACGACGATGGTGTCCGCGTCGATTTGATGCCCATTTCGCGGCTGACTGCGGCCCCCGAGAAAGCGGGGCATCTTTTCCATTTCAAGCAGCAGCCGCTTGAGAGCTACCACAAGCCTGTCAATCCTTGGGGCTTTGCCGACCACTTCAACGCCCAGACGGCATACGATCCGGTTTTTGCTGCAATCTTTGAATCTCGAGCTCTGGCTGACGGACGAACGGTCGCGAAGGCCGACGTCGATCCGTTGCCCGACCGCGTTCCGTTGTCTGAAAAGGCCGCGCGCGTCGTCGCGCTGCAGCTGATCAAGCGCAATCGCGATGTGCGGTTTCGCAACCGTTCGAAGCGCAAGCCGCCCTCTGTGGTTCTGGCAGCACTGGCGCTGGAAGTGGCACCTGTCGGCGCGGGCTTGCTGGAGGAGGTCGTCTCGATTTCGCGGCACATTGCACGGCGTCTGCAGGAGCACAGTGCACAAAATCTCTGTATCGACGTCCGCAACCCCGCTTACATACCGGATGTCTTTACCGATCGTTGGCCCGGCGCGTTGTCTGACCAGAACGAGTATGTGCGTGATCTGGAGTATCTGGTCCGGCAATTGGTTCGCCTGCGGACGGAACACATTTCGCTGACTGAAACGAACACGATTCTCGACGATCTGTTCGGAGAGACGGCGGCCAAGTACGCGATCAAGGAACACATGGAACGTAGCCGTGTCGCCATGGAGAAGGGCGCGATGCGGTTCGGTCCCAGCGGCCGGGTCCATGCAGGCGTGACTGCCGCTGCTGTCGCAACCAATTGCACCCCGGCTCGGGCAAGCACCAACATGGGCGGCGAATGGTTCCTGGACTGATCCCGATCGAGACCCAGATCGCGGCGATGGAGCAACGCTGGCCGGACTTTGCGCTTGTGCAAAGGATCGGGCGCCGAGCGGTCTGGGAAGGAACGCTCGACCCGGTTTGCAAGCGCTACCGTGTGCGGATCGGTTACGAAGTCCCGCTTGCGATCGAAAACTTCTCCATTCTCAACGTGCAACCCCGGATCCAGGTGCTGTCGCCACGTCTTGAACTCCATCCTGAATATGAAGAAGGCCCGATCCCGCACGTCTATGTAAACCGTGCGGAGCAATCCTTGCCTTACTTGTGCCTGTTCGATCCGTTCAACGGCGAGTGGACGCCATCGGACCTGTTGGCCGAAACGACTGTGCCTTGGGCCGCACGGTATCTCTACTTCTATGAAGGCTGGTTGCTGACCGGAAAATGGTCAGGCGGTGGCCGGCACCCGACACAGGAGGAGTTGGATGGAACCCAGCGACCAAAGGCCATTGCGGCGGTCTGATGGAACGCTTGGTGAGCGGCGGCGACAATTGCCGTGGCCGGAGGGCAAGCGATTTCGGATCCTGTCCATTGATGGCGGCGGCATTCGGGGAATCCTGCCCGCGTCGATTCTGGCGGAGTTCGAACGGCAGTATCTGGGCGGACACTCCGTTGGTGACTATTTCGATCTGATCGCCGGTACATCCACGGGGGGAATAATCGCCCTCGGGCTTTCGATCGGGCTGCCTGCTTCCGACATTCTCCAAGTCTATTTTGATCACGGCGAAGAGATTTTTCCATCGGCCAGGCCGCCCCTGGAAGGGCTCAAGCGAGTTTGGGCCAAGGTTCGATCGCTGGCATATTACCAGTATGACCGAGAGCCGCTTGAACGTGAACTGCGCCGGATTTTTGGCGCGCGCCCGTTTGGAGATGCCCAGCGTCGACTTTGCATTCCTTCTTTCGACGGCTTCACCGAGGTCAACATATTCAAGACGCCGCATCATCCCGATTTCAAGCTCGATTGGCGCGAAGAAATGGTCACAGTCGCGCTCGCGACATCTGCTGCTCCTACCTATTTCTCGATCTACAGGGATGGCCAGCGACGGTTCGCAGACGGAGGCGTGTGGGCGAACAATCCGGTGATGGTCGCACTGGTCGATGCGCTCAGTTGCAACGCACTCGATCGCGATCAGATCGATATCCTGTCGCTGGGATGCGGTGACGCCGAATTGACGATTTCGGATGTACAGGTCCTGCGCGGAGGCTTGTGGCATTGGCGCGATATCGTTTCGTCAGCGATGCATCTCTTCAGCCAGAATGCGCTTGGGCAAGCCGGGCTACTCATTGGCCGTGATCGGCTCATTCGCTTGAATGCGCCACTGCTGCCCGATGGTCCGATCGGTTTGGACGACGTGAAGCGGGCGAAGGCAGAGCTGCCCAATGTGGCGAAGGAACTGGCCCTTGCGAATGGGCCAGCGGTGGCGTCCCGGTTCTTCAATGAGAAGGCCGAGCCTTACGCTCCCTTTCATCCATAAGCTGTTTGATCTGCTTGGGCCGTGGGAGACGGTTTTCGTCACCACCCCGTCCGAAATCCCTCTACATTTTTCGGACAATGGCGGTTTGGATCGTGTCCGAAGTTATGCTACATATTTCGGACATGGACAGGATCTCGCCCGGACTGAAAGCGCAAATTCTCGACCGCGTAAGCCGAGCGGCGGCGAACACTGTCTGGACACCGGCCGACTTCCTCGACCTTGCCGGCCGCGATGCGGTCGACAAGACCCTCCAGCGTTTGGTCAAATGGGGCGAGCTGCGCCGGATCGATCGCGGCCTCTATGACAAACCGCAGTTCAACAGCCTGACCCGGCAGGACAATGCCCCCGATCCGCGAGCGGTCATCGACGCCGTCGCACGGCGTGATCAGATCCGTGTCCTGGTCGACGGGATGACTGCTGCAAACGATCTCGGCTTAACCAATGCCGTACCGGCGAAGATCGTCGTGCACAGCGAAGCGCGGCCCAAGTCGATCAAGCTCGGCAACCTCACCATCGAGTTCAGAATGACCGCGGCAAGCAAACTCTATTGGGCGGGACGCCCGGCCATGAGGATCGTCCAGGCGCTGCACTGGCTGCGCGATACAATGTCGACGGACGACATGGGACAATGGCGCGAGCGACTTGCCACCCTTCTCGGCAACCCCACCCACGGCGCAGCTTTGCGCGCTGATCTTGCCGAGGGGCTGCCAACGCTCCCGACCTGGATGCAGGAGCTGCTCCGTCCGCTCGTCTCGGAAGCGCCCAGCGAATGAACTCCGCCTTCGATGAAGTGCTGCGCGCAGACACGGCCACCCGGACGGGGCTCTATACGGCGACTGCGCAACGCCTCGGCACGACCCCGCAAAACGTCGAGAAGGATTTCTGGGTTTGCTGGACCCTTGATGCGCTATTCAACGGGATCGAAGACGGACCCCGCCTGCTGTTCAAGGGCGGAACTTCGCTGTCGAAGGGGTTCGGGTTGATCGAGCGGTTCTCCGAAGACATCGACGTGACAGTCTTCCGCGATGATCTCGGCGTGCCCGCGACCATCGCGGAATTGGCTGCACTGAGCCGCAAGAAGCGGGAAGCCGCGCTCGACGCAATCAAAGCCGCCTGTGAAACCCATATCAACGGACCAATGAAGGCGCGCCTCGCGCAAATCTGCGCCGACACCTGCGCGCGCGCAGGCCTCGAAGCGCAGTCAATTCGGGTCGAGGCCGACGCCCGGGATGGCCAGACCTTGCTCCTGGTATATCCCAGCATCACCCCCGAGGACGCCTACATCGCCAAGTCGGTGAAGATCGAGTCGGGCGCAAAGTCGGCGCTCGATCCCAATTCGGTCCGAACCATTGTGCCCTACGTCGACGCTGACGCCGTCGACCTCGACCTCGCCGTGCCGGGCGTAACTGTGGTCGATGCCGAGCGAACCTTCTGGGACAAGGTCGTCATCCTGCATGGCCTGAGGCGATGGTTCGAAATCCGGGGGCAGCTGCGGGGCGACGGTCAGCGTATTTCTCGCCACTATTACGACCTGTTCCGCCTGCTCCAATCGGAGATCGGCCAAGCGGCCCTGGCAAACCGCGCGCTTGGTGAAGACTGCGTCGCCCATGCCCGCATGTTCTTCAATCGCCCGGACTTCGATCTGGCGACCGCGCAGGCCCCGACATTTGCCTTGTGCCCGGAGGGAAAGATGACGGATGCCTTGCGCCAGGACTATCGCGCCATGAGCACCATGATCCTCGGCGAGCCGCCGCACTTTGATGCAGTCGTTGAGGCGATCGCCAACCTGCAAGATACTCTGAACGCGGCAGCATGAAGGGGTTCCTCCAGCGCTTGTTCGGGGGCGATGGCCCGAGCGACAAGTCGCCCGCGCTGCCAGAGTTCGCCAGTCCGCTTGAAATTAAACCCTTCTCCCATGGCTTGGTCAGAATCCCGGCGCTCGACTTCTTTGGCCCCCACGCCGCATCGTCAAACGGCAGGTTTCACCTCATTTGGCTGGATAGAAACCCCGAGGGCACAACTGGCGGTCATCGGTATGAGGGAC
>JBFKAE010000003.1:0-61243 GCA_041621755.1 Sphingomonadaceae bacterium
ATGGCGTCGAATTTCTCGACCTTGGTCAGGAACACCAGATCGCCGAAATCCTTGCGCACCATCGGGCGATGCGTCGGAATGACCGTCACTTCGAGACCGTAGATCTGCTGGAATTCGTAGGCCTCGGTGTCCGCCGTGCCGGTCATGCCGCCGAGCTTCGGGTACATGCGGAAATAATTCTGGAAGGTGATCGAGGCGAGCGTCTGGTTCTCCGGCTGGATTTCGACGCATTCCTTGGCTTCGACCGACTGGTGCAGGCCGTCGGACCAGCGGCGGCCTTCCATCATGCGCCCGGTAAATTCATCGATGATGATGATCTTGCCGTTCTTGACGATATAGTCGGTGTCGCGTTTGAAGATCCGGTTTGCCTTCAGCGCCTGATTGAGGTGGTGCACCACCTGCGTGTTTTCGAAGTCGTAGAGATTTTCGCCTTCCAGCAGCCCGGCAGCTTCGAGCGCGCGTTCGGCTTTCTCGGTGCCCGATTCGGTCAGCACGACCGACTTCTGCTTTTCATCAATCTCGTAATCGTCAGGCTCGAACAGCTTCACGACGTCATAGACTTTCAGGTAAAGCTCGGTCTTGTCGTCGGTCGGCCCCGATATGATCAGCGGAGTGCGCGCTTCATCGATCAGCACCGAATCGACTTCGTCGATGACGGCGTAGTTAAACGGGCGCTGCACCATCGCCTCGCGCGAATATTTCATATTGTCGCGTAGGTAATCAAAACCGAATTCGTTGTTGGTGCCATAGGTGATATCGGCGGCATAGGCGGCGCGGCGGCTGGCCTCGTCGAGATTTGGCACGATGACGCCGACGGAGAGGCCAAGGAAATTATGGACCTGTCCCATCCACGCGGAGTCGCGACGCGCCAGATAGTCGTTGACGGTGACGACGTGGACGCCTTTGCCTTCAAGCGCGTTGAGGTAGCAGGCGAGCGTTGCGACCAGCGTCTTGCCCTCGCCGGTCCGCATTTCGGCGATTTCGCCGCGGTGAAGCACGATGCCACCGATCAACTGCACGTCATAGTGCCGCTGGCCAAGCGTCCGCTTCGCCGCCTCGCGCACCGTCGCAAAGGCTTCGGGCAAAAGCTGGTCGAGCTTTTCGCCCGCCGCCAGCCGCGTCCGGAACTCGGCGGTCTTGGCTTTCAGCCCTTCGTCGTCGAGCGCTGCAAAGTCGCTTTCAAGCGCATTGATCTTGTTGACGATGGACCCGAGCGAACGGACATAGCGATCATTCGAAGAACCAAATATGCGCTTCGCCAGCGCGTTAAATCCGAGCATTGGAAACCTTGTACAATCTTGAGGACGCGACCAGGAGTATGTTGGTACGCAAAATCACGCACTTCCCAGCGCGCCGACATAGGTAGCGCGGGCTTTATAGTCAATGAAGGCGGCTAAATCGTCTGCCCGGCCCGGCTCAGATATCGATCTTCGAAAACCCGTCACGCAGCGCCTTGCCCCAGGCTTCCGACATGGCGCTGAACGCCTCGTCGCCTGCGCCATAGCGCCGCGTTTCGCCGACCTTGTAGTCGTCCTTGTAAATCACGCTAAGGTCGAGCGGCATGCCGACCGAGAGGTTGGAGCGCAGCGTTGAGTCCATCGACAGCAGCACCGCCTTGCGCGCGTCCTCGACCGACATGTCGCGCGTCACAACGCGGTCAAGGATGGGCTTGCCATATTTGGTCTCGCCGATCTGAAGGTAAGGCGTATCCTCGGTCGCCTCGATAAAATTGCCTTCGGGGTACAACAGGAACAGCCGCAACCCGCCGCCCTTGCGCTGTCCCGCGACGATCATGGACGCACCCGCGCTTTGCTTCATGCGGGTCATTTTCTGGGCAATGTCGGCCGAAACCAGCGACAGCGTCTCGCCAATAATCTCTGCGACCTCGAGCATGGTATTGGCCTGCATGATTGACTTTGTCTCGGTGAGGTCGGGATCGTCGATCGCGTCGCGCAGCCGCGCAATCACCGTCTGCGTCACCGACAGGCTGCCCGCCGTCATCACCGCAATCACCCGCTCGCCCGGCGCCTCGAAGATGAACATCTTTTTATAGCTGGCAATATTGTCGACACCCGCATTCGTACGGGTATCGGAGAGAAGCACGATCGCTTCATCAAGGAGCAGGCCAACGCAATAGGTCATGCAGTGTCTTTATTGCTGCACCGCAGTGACGGCAACATCTACATTGAGCGCCTCTGCGCCCGCCCCCATCGAAACGCCACGTATGGGCGCCGCATCAAGCGCGTTGAGACCAGAACCCAGCCGGATATAGCGCTCGTCGGGGCAGCAGCGGTTCGCCGGGTCAAACCCCACCCAGCCAAGGCCATCGACATAAAGCTCCGCCCAGGCGTGGCTCGCCTCGTGAAGTTCACCATCCGCAGAGGCATGCAGATAGCCCGACACATAGCGCGCCGGAATGCCAAGCGAAACGGCCGCCGCGATCAGCACATGGGCATGATCCTGGCAAACACCCTTGCCAAGCGCCAGCGCTTCGGCCGCGCGCGTCTGCACATGCGTTTCGCCCGGCGCATAGACAATGGCCTCGGCAACCGCGGCAGCAAGCGCATGCGCCCGGTCAAGGCCGCTTGTCCCGGCAATGCCATCGACGGCTTTTTCCGCCAGCGCCAATATGGCCTTGTCCGCCATCGTCGCCGCGCTGCCGCGTAAATAGACAATCGGTGAAATCTGCTCCTTATGCCCCTTCAGCACCCCGGCAAGATCACGCGTATCGACGACACCGGTCACCAACACCTCGACCAGATCGACCGGCCCGGCAAGCGACATTGTCGTGATCGTATCGCCCGCGCCATCAACAAAGTCCGGGCCAAAAGCCCCGCCTTCCACCGCGACATTCCACTCGCGCACGACCTGCCCGTCAAAGCGCGACGGCGTCAGCCGATGGCTTTGCACGAAAAACCGCATCGGTGCGCTGAACCGATACGTCGTGACATGGGCGACACGCAGCCTCATCGCCGCGCCCCGAACAGATAATTTTCACCGATCTCAACGCCAAGCGCCGCCGTATCGGCGATAAAGTCGATCAGAAACTCATGCAGCCCTTCGGATACGATCATCGCGACGTCCGCATCGGCAAGCACGCCCAGCAATTTGCGCGCACGATCCTGCGCCGGCGTGCGCTGGTCATAGGCGCGCGCCAGTCGGCTGAGGTGAAATTCAGCCTGCTCGACGCAATGGATGAGCGAGCGCGGGCAGGATTTGTTGAGAATAAGGAAATGTGCGATTTTGGTCGGCGTATAATCGCCGCCATAGGCCCAGTGAAACGCCCGGAACGCCGACAGCGCGCGCAGCAACGTTGTCCATTGATAATTGTCGATACCGCCACCGACGCGATCGGTCGTCGGCAACAGCACATAATATTTGACATCAAGCAGGCGCGCCGTGTTGTCGGCGCGTTCCAGATAATAGCCAAGGTTCAGAAAATCATAGCCATCGCGCTGCAACTGCGTGCTTTCAATCGCTCCGCGGAGCTGCGCCGTATGCCGCTTGGTCCAGTCGCAAAGGCTCATCAGGTCGGCCCGCCCGCGCCCGCGCTGTTCAAGACCTTTCATTTCCTGAAACGCATTGTTGAGCGCATCCCAGACCTCGCTCGTCACCGCGGTGCGCACGATACGGACATTGTCGCGCGCTTTTGCGATGCAACTTGCCACCGATGAAGGATTGTCCCGGTCGAAAAACAGGTAATTTTCGACCTTTGCCTGATCAGGTTCGCCAAATTTTGCTTCATATCCGGCAAGCCCGCCCGACGCGGCAAGAATCGATGCCCAGTCATTCTGGTGCCCCGCGCCCGCGCTTGGCATCAATGAAATCCGGTACCCGACCTCAAGCAGACGCGCCATGGTTTCGGCCCGCTCCATATAGCGCGTCACCCAGAACAGATTTTCAGCGGTCCGGCTCAGCATCAGTCGGCCAACACCCAGGTGTCCTTGACCCCGCCGCCCTGCGAAGAGTTCACCACCAGCGACCCTTCGCGCATGGCAACGCGTGTCAACCCGCCGGGGCACAGATGCACACGCTCTCCGACCAGACAATAAGGCCGCAGATCGACATGACGCGGCGCGACACCGCTGTCGACAAAGGTCGGCGTTGTCGACAACGCCAACGTCGGCTGCGCGATGAAATTGGCGGGTTCGGCCTTTATGCGCTTGGCATAGGCCTTGATTTCCTTTTTCGTCGATGCTGGCCCGACCAGCATGCCATAGCCGCCCGATCCGTGCACTTCCTTGACAACCAGATGTTTGAGGTTGTCGAGCACATAGGCAAGATCGTCGGGCTTGCCACATTGCCACGTCTCGACATTGTTCAAAATCGGTTCTTCGCCAAGGTAGAAGCGGATCATGTCCGGGACATAGGTATAGATCGCCTTGTCGTCGGCGACACCTGCGCCGGGCGCAGAGGCAATCGTCACCCCGCCTGACCGATAAACATTCATGAGGCCCGGAACGCCCAGCATCGACTCCGGCCGGAAACACAGCGGGTCTATAAAATCATCATCAATCCGTCGGTAAATGACATCGACGCGCTGCGGCCCGCGCGTCGTGCGCATATAGACCAGACCCCCGTCGACGAACATGTCGGCCCCCTCGACAAGTTCGACGCCCATCTGATCGGCCAGAAACGAATGCTCGTAATAGGCGCTGTTCATCGCGCCGGGGGTCAGCACGACAATGGTTGGCTCCCCGTCACAACGCGCGGGCGCAACGCTCATCAACGTCCGTCGCAACTGGTCGGGATAATCGTCGACCGGCTCGATACGGTTTTTCTGGAACAAGTCTGGAAACATGCGCATCATGATTTCGCGATTTTCCATCATGTAGGACACGCCCGATGGCGTCCGGCAATTGTCCTCAAGCACATAGAAATCGCCCGGTCCGGTGCGGACGAGATCAATGCCGACAATATGGCTGTAAACATTACGTGGCGGCGTGAAGCCAACGACCGAAGGTTCATAGGCTTCGTTCTGGAAAACCTTCGCCGCCGGTATACGTCCCGCACGCACGATTTCCGCACGACCATAAACATCGCGCAAAAAGGCATTCAACGCCTGCGCCCGCTGCTTGACGCCGCGTTCAAGCTTTCGCCATTCGGCACTGGTGAAGACGCGCGGAAACATGTCGAACGGGATCAGACGCTCGGGGTCGCCGCCCTCTCCATAAACTGCAAAGGTAATGCCGATTCGACGGAACAGCGCGTCTGCCTCTGCACGTTTCAAAGCAAGCGCCTCTTCAGGCATCGCCTGCATCCAGTCAGCGAGTTGACGATACGGTTCGCGAACCGCTTCGCCTTCATACATCTCGTTGAAAAACTGGATAGGAGTCACTCCAGACAAATATGAACCTGCAAGACGGATAGCACAGTATCACCATAAAAATAAAATGGCGAGAAAATTGTGCAGTGCAGCATTTTGTCCGTAGCACCGTGTTTTTTCTCCAACACCCGGCTCGACGCGGAGACCAGCATGGCGTAAATCCGTGTCCGGTTTCATTTCAACGTCCGGAACGAACAATGTACGAGCGCTCGCCCCTTGCCCCTGAAAAATTCCCCAATTTGCCGACAATTGACGGGGTGCGTCTGGTCACGGCGCGCGCGGGGTACAAAGACTGGGATCGCGCCGATCTTCTGCTCGCCGAATTTGACGAAGGCACGACCGTCGCGGGCGTCACGACCAGCTCGAAATGCCCATCGCCCGAAGTCGAATGGTGCCGCGCCGCACTCAAAGGCGGTGATGCACGCGCACTCGTCGTCAATGCGGGCAATTCGAACGCCTTTACCGGCGGGCGCGGCAAAGCCGCATGTGATCTGATTCTCGATACCGTCGCCGGTGAGTCTGGCATCCCGCGCGACACCATCTTCCTTGCCTCGACCGGCGTCATCGGTGTCCCGCTGCCGCAGGACAAGGCGAAAGCAGGCCTGAAATCGGCGTTCACAAAATTGTCGGTAGGCTCGGACGCAAGCTGGCTGCACGCGGCCTCGACGATCATGACGACAGATACATTCCCAAAAGGCGCAACCGCAACCGCGATTGCTGGCGACCGGACGCTGGCGCTTGCCGGGATCGCCAAAGGTTCGGGCATGATCGCACCCGACATGGCGACCATGCTCGCCTTCGTCTTTACCGACGCGGTGGTCGATCCAATGTTCCTGCGTGAAATGCTGGGCAAGGCAACCGACAGCAGCTTTAACGCGATCACCGTCGACAGCGACACGTCGACGAGCGACACGCTCCTGGTATTTGCCACCGGCAAGGCCGGAAACGCGCCGATCACCGGCTGGGACTCTCCGGGGGCCGACGCCTTTCAGGCCGCGCTCACCAATGTCTGCACTGAACTTGCCCGTCAGGTCGTCTGCGATGGAGAGGGCGCATCGAAATTCATCACCGTCAATGTCGAAGGCGCGCAAAGCGATGCGTCGGCAAAGCGGATCGCCATGTCCATTGCCAATTCACCGCTCGTCAAAACCGCAATTGCGGGCGAGGACGCCAATTGGGGCCGCGTCGTCATGGCGGTTGGCAAGGCTGGCGAACCGGCAGACCGCGACCGTCTTGCGATCCGCTTTGGCGCGACCATCGTCGCGCGCGAAGGCGTTGTCGTCGATGGTTATGACGAAGCGCCAGTCGCCGCGCATTTGAAGGGTCAGGCAATCGATATCGGCGTTGATATTGGCCTTGGCGAAGGTCGCGCCCGCGTCTGGACCTGCGACCTGACGCATGGCTACATATCGATCAACGCCGACTATCGGAGCTGATCGATTTTCAGCTGGTGGCGATTTCGCCTTCAAGCCAATCCTTGATCATCGACTTTGGCTGCGCGCCGACTTTCGTCGCCGCCGGACGCCCGTCCTTGAACAGGATCATCGTTGGAATGCCGCGAATTCCGAATTGCGAGGCAAGTTCAGGATGATCGTCGGTGTTCAATTTGGCGATCGTCACCTTGCCGGCGAGTTCATCGGACAACTCCTCAAGCGCAGGCGCAATCTGCTTGCAAGGTCCACACCACGGCGCCCAGAAGTCAACAAGCACAGGTGTGCTGGCGTTTTTGACCTCAGCATCAAAATTTTCCGGCGTGATTGCGGTCGAACCCATAGCAACTCTCCAGTCCAAATATCTATGTCAGCCAATCTGACGCTTATCGACGTCGGCTTCAATGCCCTAGGTTGCAACGATTTCTGCTGTCATGGCAAGCAGGGCTTTAGACAAGGATCAATTTCGGTCCCGCCGTATAGAGCAGCGCCGTCTCAATTTCATATCCCGGAAATATCGCCGCAAGCGCATCGCGATAGGCCGCCATCTGCCGCCGATGATAGGCCGGAACAGCATCGCTATTGTCTGGAACTTTAAGCCCGGTCTTGAAATCGAGCGCACGCACAAGCGTCTTGCCAACGATCAATCGATCAACCGTTCCCGATATGACGCGCTTCCCGACAATGGCCGACAGCGGCGCTTCCGCCAAAGAATCGGGTGTAAACCAGTCGGCAAGGGTCGGATCGTCCATGACGCCCAGCACCTCGCGCACGATGGCATCGGCATCCTGCTCAGGTGCATTGCGTTTAAGCCAGCGCCGCATTGCATCTTCCCGCGCGTCGTCGGCAACCGGTCCCAGCCGTTCAAACAGCATATGCAGGACCTGTCCGCGCCGCGCCGCGTCCTGCATCGCCGGGCTGGGTGGCGCGGTAACCAGATCGTCTTCGGCTGCTGCGGAAGGGACAAGCGGGCGTGGCGGCGTTTCCTCCTCGGGGGGCTTTGCGTGCACCCATGACGGCAGTGCAACGGGCGCTATGACGGCCTGCTTCGCCTCGGTTTCGATGGGTTTTGGCGTACCACTTGCGTGGCGCAGCACACCCTCGCCCCAGCGCGGACAGTCTATGTCTTCTGCCCCAAGCGCCCAGAGCGCGTCGGCAGCATATTCGTGCCAGCTTTTGGCGCTTGATGGCCGTGCGCCGAGCGCACCGCCAATATAAAGCCGGTCTTCGGCACGCGTCATCGCTACATAGAGCAGCCGCATCGTCTCCTCGGCGTCACTCAATTCCGCCGCATCGAACAGTGTCTTTGCCGGGCCCGACAGCAATTCCTTTCTGCCGTAAAAAATCGGCGCGGGGCCTGTTCCCGGCAAATCCATCATCAGCGGCGGTTTTGCGCCCTTTGGCACGGCCTTTGTCGCGTCGGCCAAGATGACGATCGGCGCCTGCAAACCCTTCGCACCGTGCACCGTCATGATTCTGACCGCATCCAGCGGCGCTTCGGGGTCACGTTTTACCTCGACATCGTCGGTTTCAACCCACGACAAAAACCCCTGCAGGCTTGGTGTGTTCGCCATTTCATAGGCGAGCGCCTGATTCAAAACCTCTTCGATTGGATCGCGGGCCTCTTCCCCAAGCCTTGCCAAAAGTTTCGCGCGACCTTCAAGTTCGCCGCTCAAAATGCTCTCGAAAAACTCATATGGCGCCAGATAATCTGCCCGCGCCAGAACCTCGCCAAGCCAGCGCTCCGCCGCGACGATCGCCGGATCACCATCCGCTTTGGCATCGCGCAGCGCGCGCCACAAAGTCGTCTGGCGCCCATAGGCAAGGTCGAGCAACTGTTCCTGTGTCCAGCCGATGAACGGCGAGACGAGAAGCGCCGCGCATGACAGGTCATCGCCCGGCTGCAGCGCAAACCGCGCCAGCGCCAGCAGGTCCTGCACCGCGATCGGCGCGGTCAGCCGCAACCGGTCGGCGCCTGCCACCGGCACCTTCGCCTTGTGCAAGGCGGCGACGAGCGCAGGCACAAGCTCCCCCCGGCTGCGTACAAGGATCAGCACATCGCCCGCTTCGACAGGGCGGCCTTGTGAAGATAATATTTCTTTATTTTTCAACCAATTACTTATCTCTTCGGCAATCTTCCTGGCCAATGTCAGCTCACTGTCTTCAACCCAGGTATCGTCTGCTTCGTCTGTATCATCCTCGCCGGTCACCGCATTCATAACCGGCGGCCACAGCACCACCTCGCCCGCTTCGTCCTTGCGATTGGCGCGGTGTGGAGAAATATCTCCATCAAGCCCAAACGCCGCCGCACCGACATTTACAACCATCTTGTCAACAACGTCGAGCACGGCAGGAGTCGATCGAAAACTGAGGTTGAGATCGATTTCGGCAAACGGTTTCCCTGCCTGCTCCGCGCGCGCCTTTGCCCGATGCCGCGCGCGGTCGAACTCATCTGGGTTGGTGCCCTGAAAGCTGAAAATCGCCTGCTTGTAATCGCCGACGGCAAATTGCGTGCGCGGCCCCACTTCGGCTTCGTCACGCGCACCGACTCCTGCGAAAAATTCGTCGGCAATCGCATCGACAATCGCCCACTGACTGGCGTTGGTGTCCTGCCCTTCGTCAACAAGGATATGCTCGATCCGCTGGTCAAGTTTATAGAGCACAAATGGCGCAGCGAGCGAGCGCAGCAATTCGGCAGCCTTGCCGATCAAATCGTCATAGTCGAGTGCACCTGCATGCTGTTTCGCCGCCGCATAAACCCCCGCTATTGCCTGGCCCACGCGCAAATGCAGCGCCGCCACCTCGGCAAGTTCAAGGCCGTCGGCAAGTTCCCCCAGCGCCACAAGCCGCGTACAATAGCGTTCGTGCAAATCGTCAAGCTTGTTCGGCGCCTTGCGCGGCAAGCCTGCCTTGGTCAGTCCTGTCTCAAGAAGGTCAGCAACCCTCACGGCACGCACATCTGGCGTCGCGGCAAGCAGCGCCGTGAGCGTATCGGCAAAGCGAAGCCCCGTCTTCGTTCCCCATGCCGCCATTGCCGCAGCATAGTCGCGGACGGTCGCCCAATCGAAAACATCGTCGGCAAGCGCAGCAGCAAGCGTTTCTGTCCGGCTACCCTTCCGCGGCAGTCCAAGCACACCGCGCACCGCCGCTTCCCAATTGAGTGCAGTACCATAACTTCGATCAAACGCACCGCGGTTCGACAATAGTTTTGCGATCACATCGCGAACCCCGCCTTCACCGGACTTGATGGACAGCGCCGCAAGGTCCGCCATAAAAACCGGGTCGCTGCCAGCCGCGCGCGCCACTTTATTCGCCAGTACGTCCGCGCGCATTTGCAGTGCGCTCCGCTCGTCTAGCGTTTCATATCCCGGCGCGATACCGGCTTCGAGTGGAAACGCGGCAAGCAGCGTCGAAGCAAAACTGTGCAGCGTCTGCACCTTCAACCCACCTTTTGCTTCCAAGGCATCGGCAAACAATGTCCGCGCCTTGCGCAGCGTATCGACTTCATCATCCGCGCCAATCGCTCGTAATTCCACCCCAAGTACCTTGTCGGACATTCGCACCCAGCACGCGAGCGTATCGAATATCCGCGTCTGCATTTCGGCCGCTGCCGCCTTGGTAAAGGTAAGCGCCAACAGCCGGTCCGGCGCCGCACCCGCCAGCAACAGCCTCAATACACGCGCGGTCAGAACCTGCGTCTTGCCTGTCCCAGCAGACGCCGACACCCAGGCGCTTTTGTCCGGATGGGCAGCATCGCGCTGTTCCGTGAGCAGAGGCTTCAGAGCGCTCATCTAGTCCTGCCTTGCCATTCGGCCAGCCGAGAGAGATGATCGAAGTCATGCATATGCGCGGCATATTCAGGGTGAACCTTCGCCTCGAACGGGTCTGAACCGGTCAGATAACGAGCTGCCACCTCTTCAAACACGCCACGACACATGGCGATGAATGCAGTAACGTCGTTCCATGCGGCGGCAAAATGCTTTGCGGTTGTTTTCATCTCTCCAATGGCGCGCTCACCCCCCGACAGCTTCCAATAGGCAAGCTCGCGGACCGCGGTCGCGTCAATGTCTGCAAGCGCGCCGCTCTCCGCGATCCATGCGAGTAAACCGAGTTGCAGCGCGAAGCCTGCCTCAACCTGTCTCGCAGCGGGCAACCGCCCGGTCTTGAAATCGACGATTGCAAGTCCGTCGGGGCCACGCTGTACAATATCGGCTTTGCCCTTCAGCTCAACCCCCGATGCCTGTATTGTCCCGGCGCGTTCGGCAAAGGTCATGTGCCAGCCCATATCGCGCCGCATGGCGAGCGTTTCGGCAACCCAGTCGAGCATACGCTCAACACGCGGTCGCCATAGCGCGCCAACTAAAGGCTGATCAGCGAATTCGGCAAGCACCTCACCCATGACCCTGCGTCGCGCGCCTGCATCGAATAATTCATCCGCTTCGATCAGTCGTTCGAGCATGGCGTGGACGAGTGTGCCTTTTTCCGCCGCCGATGGATCGGCGTCGAGTGAATCAAGAACATTCAAATTCAGGATCGTCTGTGCATAAAAACTGAACGGATCGGCACGCAATCTGTCGACCTGCGTCACACTGAGCTTTTTGGGGCGCTGCGCGGCACTTGGTCTTGGGGCGGGCGGCAGTGCGGAGGGCACAGGTGGACGACGGTCGATGGTGCGCGCAGCGGCAAGCAACCCTTCGTCCACGCTCATCCTGCCATCAGCGAATGCCGTCAGGCGCAGCCAGAAGCGTGACGGCACGGTGGGTGCCGTGGCGTCACGCCGTGCGCGTGTCAGCAGCACCGCGCCTGCGCCCGCCGCCGACACGAAGTCATGCGCGGCAAGTCCGATCGAGCGCTCACCGGCCGGTAGCCCAAGGCGACGGCGGATGACCGGCGGCAACCACGGGTCAAAACTATCTGCTGCGGGCCAGACGCCCTCGTTAAGCCCGCCAAGAATCATAAGATCCGCACGCTGCAACCGCGCTTCCAGAAGCCCGTAAATTGCAAGCCGTGGATGCTTGCCATAGGCTGGACGCACCGCGACATCATTTGCCATCGCCGCGAACAAAGCTGGCAGATCGTCGGGTGGGATTATCCCCGCCGCGTCACCATAGGCAATCAATGAAGCAATCAGTTCCGACGCCGCCCGCCCTGCCTGACCGCGCCACAGGCGTTCACCGGCAAGACCCTCGGCAAAGGCCCGCAGGCTGTCGGCGCTCACACCAAGACGTGCAGGTCCATCCATCATGGCCTGAAGTGGTGTCAGGCGCGTTTCAGTATCTCGCCACCATGTTTCGAGCGCCTTTGCTTCACCCACGCTCATCACCATCTTCGCTGCCGTCTGCACACGCTGCGATATACCCTTCAGTCCCGGCGCAGGCCGTACACCGCGCAGTGCGAGATCGAGTCGCCGCACATTATCGAGCCAGATCAGTCGCCCAGTCTCGTCCTCGGGTCCGCAGAGTGGATGTTTGAGCAGCGCCAGCAGCGCGCCCGGTGCAAATTTGCGACTGCCAGCTTCAAGTGCGGTGGTCAGAAACGTTCCCGAAGGCAGCCGACTGAGTGGCGTACCTGCAGAATCGTCAACTCCAATCTGCCACCGCCCAAGCTGTGCCGTAACCCGCCGCGCCAGTGTCCGATCAGGTGTCACCAGTGCCGCGCGCGCACCCTTGGTTTCAAGTTGCCGTCGCATGGCAAGCGCGATCACCGTGGCTTCTTCAGCTGCGTTTGCCGCTACGACGATTTTGAGCCCGGAATATTCAGATGACTTTGGCCAACACGCCGTACTTTTGGGGAGTGCAAGCGCGTGCACAATTGCCTCGACACGCGGCTCGGGTCCATCGCGCGGTGACACCGCTGGCCAGACCTGCACCTCCTCGCGCGTCACGCCCATACGATCAAGCATCTGCCGCATCGAGGCTTGAGGATGGCCCGGGAAGTTATCGAGTGTGTCCCAGTCCTCGCTCGCAATATCGAGGCCCGGAAAAACCACCGCGCCTCTGGGAAGCCCCGCCACCGTTCTCAGCAGCAATGCCACAGCCGGGTCGGCGCTACTCAGTCCCGCCGCAACAATCCGCCGCTCGGGCGATGATTTTTGCCAATACCCGGCAATCCCACGCAGCAAAGCCTGCCGTCGTGTCACGCGGTCGATCTTGCCACTGGCGCTGAGAATTTTCGGCCATTGATCAACGACAATGCCAAGGAAAGTTAATGTCTGCTTCCAATGTTCGCCAAATTCGCCCTCATCATTTTCAAGCAGCAGCTTCGGGTCAATCTCCTCAAGCTGCAACTGGTCAAGCGTTCGCCCTAGCGCATCGGCAAGCCTAAGCGCTTCAACTGCAGCACGCGGCTGCCAACGTTGTACCAATTGCATCAGCAGCATACGCCGCTCGAAATTGTCAGCAGGCGGTGGCATATCGGCTTCGAGCGCCATCAGCTCGTCAAACGCACCAAGCGTTTCGTCTTCACCAACATCGCCAATTGGCAGCATTCTTGGCAAAAGCAGCGCACCGCCTGCCAACCGCACGAAGGCTTCGGTCAGAGCCCTGACCGCGCGGCGGTTCGGTAGCAGAACCGTCGTGCGCGCGAGTTCGGCCTTATCGGTTTCGTCAAGCAAGCCGGCGGCCAACCCGTCGACAAAAGATCTGTGCGACGGAATCGTAAACAGGTTGAGGCGATCAGAGCGCCCCAAGCATCGCCTCCGCTTCGGTCACCGACGCCGGTGTTCCGACATGAAACCATTGCCCTTGATGTGCGATACCAAATAGGCGTCCAGTTTCGAGCAATCGATCATAGATAAGGTTCATCGAAAACGCGCCATCCGGCACATCGTCGAACAGCGACGCTTTCAAAAGCTGCACACCCGAAAAAACAAATGGCGCAATCCGCGTTCCGCTTCGACGCGACAAGCCACCATCAAGCGCCATGCGGAAGTCTCCGCGCCCGTCATAGCCATGCGCTTTTGCCAGCGGTACAAGCAGCAGCAGCGCATCCATCTGATCGGGGTTCCAGCGCTGCGCCATCGCGAGCAATGCATCGACCGCACCGTCAATCCAGAGATTATCGCTGTTCAAAACAAAAAACGGATCGGCGTCGATCAACGGCAAAGCCTTCGCCACACCCCCGCCAGTTTCAAGCAGCACATCGCGTTCATCCGAAATCCGGATGTCCAGACCAGTGGTCGTTCGCTTCAGATGCGCTTCGACCTGACCGGCAAGATAGTGGACGTTGACCACGGCGCGACAAACACCGGCATTGCGCAGGTTCTCCAGAGAATAATCGATCAGTGTTTTTCCACTGACCTCAACAAGCGGCTTCGGACGAGTTGCAGTCAACGGACGCATCCGTTTACCTAGGCCTGCAGCAAGCACCATCGCCGCGCCGGGCAGTACCACATCGGGATTTGGGCGTATGGCGAGGGGATGTTTGAACGCAGTCATATAATATCCGAAAAGTCACGACGTTGATCTGTCGGCAAATGACGACGAAACCATGCAGCCACCGGCGCCAATGCCGGATTGGCAAGGTTTTCGTCAAGCAGCCGCCAGACACGTGGAATATGCTTCAGATATGCCGTTTTGCCATCGCGCCGCCACAGCCGAATAAACACGCCAAGGATACGAGCGGCGCGCTGAGCGCCCATGACAGCATAGCTTGCAAGAAAGACTTCACGGTCAAATTCGCTGCGCTGCGCCAGATAGCGATTAACGAGTTGTGGTTCCAGCCCGGCACGAACATCGCGACGCGGGTCCTGCAATAGAGAAACAAGATCATAAGCCGCCGGACCGCGCATGGCGTCCTGGAAATCGAGCACGCCAACGCGGCGCAGCCCCTCGCGTTCGGCAAGCCACATCAGATTGGGCGAATGATAGTCGAGCTGCACCAGACGATCATCGTAACGTGTCGCTATCGACCACACCGCATCCCATGCCGCTTCATACCCGGCACGTTCGTCATCGCTCGCCAGCTTGCCCTTGATTTCGGGCCAATGCCAGTCGAGCAGCAAGCCAACCTCAGCCCGCATCCGTGCGATCGCGTAACTGTTGATCGGATGCTGATCGCACTGAATCACCATCGGATCGCGATGCAGATGAGCAAGCACATCGGTCGCAGTCGCGTAAAGTTCGGCTTCATCGGCACCGTTCGCCATTGCCGCAACGAACATCGCATCGCCGAGATCCTCGAGTAGCAAATATCCCGCATCAGTATCAGCGGCATAAATTTCAGGGACGCTGATGCCTTTGCCCGCGAGATATGTGTCGAGAGCAGCAAAAGCCCCGGCATTTTCATGTGGTGACGGCGCATCCATCAGAACCGCTTTGCGATCACCATCATCGACCCGAAAATATCGCCTGAACGATGCATCCCCGGCAAGCGGCCTGACGCGCGCCGCACCCCAGCCATTTACGGCAAGGAAACGCATGGCAGGTTCGGCAATATCTATCGTGGCCATCGTTTCTCCCAAGAGGCCGGAACATCCGCTGTCAAAACCCGCGGCTCATCACCGACACCCTCGATTTGTAGTTTGAGGGCATCGGGCCACAGAGCAGCACCCATGCGTTCAGGCCATTCAACAAGCAACGCTCCCTCGTCAAGCGCTTCATCGAGACCGAGTTCATCAACCTCTTCGGCCTTCTCAAGCCGATAAAGGTCAACATGCCATGTTGGCAGAAGAAGTCGCGGCGAGTCGTAAACCTGCACCAATGTGAAGGTCGGACTCGGCACCTCCCCATCATGGCCAAGCCCGGCAAGAATGCCACGCGCGAGCGTTGTTTTTCCGGTGCCAAGATCGCCCGACAGCGCGATGATATCGCCCGCCCGCATCTGCTTGGCCAGCCGCGCGCCAAAGGCCAGCATCGCCTTCTCGTCAGACAGGTCGATCACGTGGTCGCTGCGCCGCGCGGAATGATCAGGCGAACAGTTGTGCCCTTGCCAAGTTCCGATTCGATTGCAACGCGACCACCATGCAGTGCGATGACATCGTGCACCAGCGACAAGCCAAGACCCACGCCCTGCCCTGTCTTAGCGTTCGAACCCTGACGAAAGCGCTCGAAGACGAGGTCGATTTCGTCTTCGGGAATCCCAATGCCGGTATCGCGAACAGTCGCGGTAATCATATCTTTTTCGGCGAGCAGTCCGATCGCGATTTCGCCACCGGGCGGCGTGAAGCGCACCGCATTACTCGCCAGATTATAAAGCGCCTGCTTCAATCGCAAATGATCGCCCGCGATCATACCGGCATTGGCAGGCGTATCGACAGTGAGCTTGATGTCGCGTGCCTCCGCCGGTCCTTCGATCATCGCGCCGACGCTTGCGACCAGAGCGTTGACATCAACATCCTCGATATCGAGCGCAAGTGCGCCCGCCTCGGTCACGGCAAGGTCGAGTATGTCGTTGATCATCAGTTGCAGCCGCTCCGATGACACCAAAATCGCGTGGATATATTCGAGCTGCTTTTCGGTAAGGTCGCCCGCATAGCCTTCGGCCAGCATCTCGCCAAAGCCGCTGATCGTTGTCAGTGGCGTCCGCAATTCATAGGACATGTTTTCAACGAAGGCGGTTTTCTGCTTATCCGCTGCCTCAAGCGCTTCATTCCTGTCGCGTAGCGCGGTTTCGATGCGCGTCGTGTCGGTCACGTCGAGGAAGGTGAACAGCGCATTGCCGTCGGGCAACGGCACGGCGGAATATTGCAGAATCCGACCATCGTAAAGATTGAGGCGGCCGGTATGGGGCTCGCGATCGACGGTTGATGTCTGGATCAGTTCGCGCAGCAATCCGATCTGTTTATGTGCATCGTGCGGCGGTGCGTCGGGCGCGACGAGAGCATCGACATGCGGCTTGCTGATAAGATGCGCATGATCAAGTTGCCAGAGGTCGACAAAGACCCGGTTGTAAAGCTGAATGCGCCCGTCGCCCGCAAACACGCCGACGGCTTCGTGGAGGTTGTTGAGCGTTGCCTCCTGAACGCGCAACAGCGTATCGCGTGCGCTCGCCAATTGCAGTTGCTCCGAACGATCTTCGAAAATCAAAAGCAGGCCGCCATCGGGTGTCGGCTGGGCAATCACGCGCAGCACAGTACTGTCGGGCAGCACCCAGGTTTCCTCAGCGCCATCAAGCGTCGCGGTGAACCACGCGCGGCGTTCCTGTCTCCAGCTTGGAAAGTTCCGCTGCTCGGGCAGACGGCGCGTTTCGCGCATACGTTCGAACAAGCGATCAAATTCAGGCACTTCGTCCAGAAATGCAGCTTCAAGCCGGAACATCGCGGCAAACGCCTTGTTCCAGAAAACCAGCGCACGATCGCTGCCAAATCGGGCGACCCCGGCAGACAGGCGATCGAGCGTCGCGGTCTGCGAGGTGACGAAGCGTTGCAGGTCGGCGAGCGCTTCATCCCTGTCGCTGACATCAAGCGCGAAGCCCGCGACTTCACCGCCGGGCAAGGGTTGATCAAAGACGCGGATCATGCGGCGTTCGCCGCCGATGATCGCGGCCTCTTCACGCACTTGCAAATTGCCACTGTCGAGCGCAGCGCGGGCAGCGACGCGCGGGGCAATCGACAGCGGGTTCGAAAACAGCTCGCTGCCTAGCCGGATGGCGTTCGCGGCGGTATCAGCCTCAACAGCCTCGACATAGGCACGATTAACCTGCACCAGTTTCTGATCCGCGCCGCGCCGCCAGATCGGTATCGGTGCGGCATCGATCATCGCTGTTGTCGCCGCGACGGCTTCGGCGAGCCGGTCGCGTTCGCTTTCGAGCGCCGCAAGCTGCCTGTGCTCTTCCGTCACATCGGTAAACCAGACGACCGTGCCGCGTGCGCCGGCAAGTCCCGGCGGCGCCGGTTTGCCATCAGCGATCAGGATACGGTCGCCCGCCGCCGTCTTCAGCGTCAGCGTGAACGTCGCGCCAGACAATGCAAGCGCCTCGACAGCGCTGCTCAAGGCCTCGAAATCTGCCGCGGCGAGACCGCTGCCATTGGTGCCGACAAGATCGTCGAGACGGGAAATCTTGCGGTCCAGGCTGAACCATGTGCGCAGATGGTCAGAGCAGGACGCGCCGCCATCGCTGCTGACAACAAGATAAGCACCGGGCGCGGTTTTCAACAACCCACGCAGGCGAAGCCCCCACGCCTGCGCCATTTCGGCCTGTACGCGTATCCGCGCCGACCGGATGATCGCCCAGACGGCAAAGGCCAGCCATGCCGCCGCGACAATCGCCGTCGCGGTCACCGCCCATTCACGCTGCGCAAGCCCGCCTTGCGCAAGCGCAGGCGCGGTAAAGAGCATGAGCGGCAACGCCACGATGAGAACCCGGTTTCGTATCACGGGTGGGACATTAGCTGTGTGTCATACCCCCCGGCAAGCGTGTCCGCGTCAATCAGTAACGATATTGGTCGGACTTGAACGGTCCGGTCTTCTCGACACCGATATAAGCGGCCTGTTCGGCCGACAATTCTGTCAGTTCCACGCCAAGCTTCGCAAGGTGCAGCGCGGCGACCTTTTCGTCGAGATGCTTGGGCAGCACATAAACCTCGTTCTTGTACTGATCGCCCTTGGTGAAAAGCTCGATCTGCGCCAGAACCTGATTGGTGAAGCTGGCCGACATGACAAAGCTTGGGTGACCGGTCGCATTGCCAAGGTTGAGCAAACGCCCCTGGCTGAGCAACAAAATCCGCTTGCCGTCGGGGAATTCGATCATGTCGACCTGCGGCTTCACCTCGGTCCATTTCATGTTGGAAAGCGCGCCAACCTGAATTTCATTGTCGAAGTGGCCGATATTGCCAACAATCGCCATGTCCTTCATCGCGCGCATATGGTCGATGGTGATGACGTCCTTGTTGCCGGTCGTCGTCACGAAGATGTCAGCCGTCGGCGCGGCCTTGTCCATCGTCGTCACGGCAAAGCCGTCCATCGCCGCCTGCAGCGCACAGATCGGATCGATTTCGGTAACGACAACGCGCGCACCAGCACCGCGCAGTGAAGCTGCCGAGCCCTTGCCGACGTCGCCATAGCCCGCAACGACAGCAACCTTGCCCGCCATCATCACATCGGTGCCGCGGCGGATACCGTCGACGAGGCTTTCCTTGCAGCCATATTTATTGTCGAATTTCGACTTGGTGACGCTGTCATTGACGTTGATCGCCGGAAAGGGAAGCTTCCCCGCCTTTGAAAGTTCATACAGCCGGTGCACGCCGGTCGTGGTTTCTTCGGAGACGCCCATGATGTTTTTCTGCAGCATGGTGAAAAAGCCCGGCGAGGCCGCGACGCGCGCCTTGACGACGCGCTGGAATTCGCGCTCTTCCTCGTTGGTCGGCGCGGGCATGTCCTCGCCCGCTTCAACGCGCGCACCCCACAAAACGAACATGGTCGCGTCGCCGCCATCGTCGAGGATGAGGTTGCACGGTTCGCCCGGCCACTGGAAAATCGCGTCGACATAGTCCCAATATTCGCCAAGCGTTTCGCCCTTCACCGCGAACACCGGCACACCGGCTGCGGCCATTGCAGCGGCGGCATGATCCTGCGTCGAATAGATGTTGCACGAGGCCCAGCGTACCTCCGCGCCAAGCGCGATCAGCGTCTCAATCAGCGCCGCGGTCTGGATCGTCATGTGCAACGATCCGGTGATGCGCGCGCCCTTCAGCGGCTTTGACGCGCCAAACTCTTCGCGCAGCGCCATCAGGCCCGGCATTTCGGTTTCGGCAATGTCAAGTTCGCGGCGGCCGTAATCGGCAAGGCTGATATCTTTGACGATGTAATCGGTATTGGCCACGGGGGACTCCTCAACTGCTTTTTCGCTTCGCATGAAATTATCACGCGCTCTTAAAGCCGACCGGCATAGGGAGCAAGTATAAAGATTTCTTTATATGCGTTTCGCGCATCCATGTCTGGCCGGGTCACAGATGCGAAGGTCACACCAACCAAGGTCACACAAAGTCACACCCGTCACACGCGGGAATCAGCGGATATTTAAAATGCGCAATTCCTGTTCAGCAATATCAAAGACCACGCCCGACCGTCCCACAGGATTTCCTATTAGGAAAGGGTGAAATCGTTGGGATAATAAGGGATTGGATATCGCTTACGCCAAAAGCCATCATCCCGAGCGCAGTCGAGGGACGCACGATGCTCCCATAGTGTTTGCGGTCCCTCGACTGCGCTCGGGATGACAGACTTGGGTGAGGGGTGTTGCTCTTGTCGTCATCCCCGACTTGATCGGGGATCCATTAGGGCGCGCCGCTTCGGGGGCTTGCGTGGGTGTTGACCGGAACACCCGGCATGTTGAGGGCGCAAATGGATTCCCGCGTGCGCGGGAATGACACTGTACTTGTCAGCCCACCCGTTCCCGGACCGTAACAAACCGGAGCTTCGGGAAGTTGCGTTCGAATTCCCCCATTTCCCAGCTATTACGGACCAAGGCGACCGGGTGGCCGTCTGAGTCTTCGCCGATGCTGGCGCGGTAGCGGGCGGCGAAGGCTTCTATGTCGTCTTCGCTGCCCGATATCCAGCGGGCGATGTCGTGGGGGCTGGGTTCGAAAGCGATGGGCAGGCTGTATTCGGCTTCCATACGCGCCTGCATGACGTCGAGCTGCAGCGCGCCGACGACGCCGACGATCCATTGCGCGCCGATCGACGGTTTGAACAGGCGCACGACGCCTTCTTCGGCGAGGTCGGACAAGCCACGGCGCATCTGTTTGGCCTTCATCGGGTCGCCAAGCCGAACACGGCGCAGGATTTCGGGTGCGAAGTCGGGCAGGCCGGTAAAGTGCAGGCCGCCTTTTTCGGTCAATGTATCGCCGACGCGCAGCGTGCCGTGATTGGGGATGCCGATAATATCGCCGGGCCGCGCTTCTTCGGCCCGGGCGCGATCGAGCGCCATGAAAAAGATCGGGTTGGAGACGGCGAGCGTCTTGCCGGTGCGCGCGACGGTCAGCTTCATGCCGCGTTTGAACGTGCCCGAACAGATGCGCACGAACGCCACGCGGTCGCGGTGATTGGGGTCCATATTCGCCTGCATCTTGAAGACGAAGCCTGTGACCTGCGCGGTGTCGGGCGCAACGGGTGCGGGCTGTGCGGGCTGGCTGCCGGGGGGCGGCAAGTGCTTGGCCAGCGCGGCGAGCAGCGTGCCGATGCCGTGTTCGCGCAGCGCGCTGCCGAAATAGACCGGCGTCAGGTCGCCGCCAAGAAAGGCGTCGGCGTCAAAGGGGGGAGAGGCTTCCTGCGCCAGCCCCGCCTCTTCGCGCAGTTTTATCGCCGCGTCGGCCGGGATCAAAGTCTCGAGCGCCGGATCGTCAAGTCCGGACAGGCTGTGCAACGTGCCGCCCTTTGCGTCCTTGACGGTGTGCGGGACTTCGAACGTATCGCCGTCAAACTGGTAAAGGCCACGGTAAAGCCCGCCCATCCCCGCCGGCCAGTTCATCGGCGTCACGTCGAGCGCGAGCATGTCGGCAATTTCGTCCATCAATTCGAACGGGTCGCGGCCTTCGCGGTCGACCTTGTTGACGAAGGTGATGATCGGGATCGAGCGCAGGCGGCAGACTTCGAACAGCTTGCGGGTTTGCGGCTCGATACCCTTGGCCGCGTCGATGACCATGATCGCGGCATCGACCGCGGTCAGCGTGCGATAGGTGTCTTCGGAAAAATCCTCGTGACCCGGCGTGTCGAGCAGGTTGAAGCGCAGGCCTTCATGTTCGAACGTCATCACCGACGACGAGACCGAAATGCCGCGCTGCTGTTCGATCGCCATCCAGTCGGAGCGCGCGCGGCGACGGTCGCCCTTGGCCTTGACCTCGCCCGCCTCGTGAATCGCGCCGCCTGCGGCAAGCAGCTTTTCGGTCAGCGTCGTCTTACCCGCGTCGGGATGCGAGATGATCGCAAATGTACGCCGGTTGCTGATATCAAGGGGTACGGACAGGGATGGTCTCCACGGTTGAGGGTCTGCTGGGCGCAGCCTCTAGACCATGCGGGCATGAAGTGGAAACCGGTTTTCGGCAGGTACTCTTGTCCGCCGTTCAGGGAAAAACGCCCGCTGCGCCATGAAAGGGGAGGAAAACAAAGCGCAGCGGGCAGCAGACAGGCAATTGGCGTGCTGTCACGAACAGCTTTTGCCAACACCTTTTGGTTTGTCGTGCATCTGTTCGGCCGTGGCTTCGACTTCGGCCCGGCTTGACCGTGCGAGCTTTCCGGCAAGTTCGGCAGTGCGCTTGCAAAAATCCGGATCAATCGAATCGGCGCTGCGATCATTTGCAAGGCCGGTCGTGAAACGGTCATAGCCGCGTGCATAGCCCGTACGTTTGAAGTGCGTTTTCAGCACATCATTGTGCGCGGCAATGGCAACACGATGTGTCTTGATAAATGTGTTGTATGATCCAAGCACATCATATTGCGTCGCCCGGCACTGCAGTGCGCCGATCATCAATATGGTTTGCAGATCGCGAACCTTGGCGGCCTTTACCGCCGCGCCGTTCCAGCAATCCTGCGCCGCGGCGGGCGTCGTCAAGGCAAGTGCGAGCGGTGTGACCAGCCCGCAAAGGACAAGTTTTCGAAAGTTCATGTTGGCTGACCCCCAGCTGATTATTGCCGAAGGGCCAACCCAAAGCCCCTCGATCTTCAGCGAGAATCGGCGATGCGTGTAAAGGCTTCTTTAAATGGAACGGTACCCGAACGGTTAAGCATGACCCGAAAGCGCGGAGAGCTGACCGACATCAATGCCCGCGTCGGCAAAACCGCTCATCCAGCGCTGTTCGATGGGCAGGTCGAATATGAGGCTGGTATTGCCCTCAAGGTTGAACCAGCCATGACGGGTCATTTCGTCATCGAGCTGTCCTTCGCCCCACCCTGCATAACCCAGAGCGATCAGCCATTTATCAGGCCCCTTGCCGACCGCAATGTCACGCAATATGTCGAGCGTCGCGGTCAAGGCCCAGCGCCCGCCGACATTCAGCGTCGACTGACCCTGATATTCGGTGCTGTGCAGGACAAAACCGCGACCGGGTTCGACCGGGCCACCGGCATAGACCGGCGCTTCGGGCATGTTGCCGGGATCAACGTCGAGCTGCCCGAACAATTCGCGCGCGCCGATCCCCTCCTTGATATGATTGACAATGAGACCCAACGCCGAATCGGAATCGTGGACGCAGACGGCAACCACCGCGCGTTCGAATCGCGGATCGCCCATACCGGGCATGGAAAGCAGGAACTGGCCCGACAGGAAGGGCGGAGACTCACACATATTCATGACTATACGCAAACTGCGCCAAAACTGCCAATGGTCCTCGACGCCGCAGATGAATAGGACTAGGAACGTGGAAAATAACAACCCCCGATTACAGACATGAGGAGCCAGTTCAATGACGCTATCTGTTGGCGACAAAATCCCAAGCGCAACGCTGATGAAAATGACTGCAGACGGTCCTGAAGCCGTGCAGACAGACAGCTATTTCGCCGGTCGTACCGTTGCGCTTTTTTCGGTGCCGGGTGCCTTCACGCCGACCTGTTCGGCAAAGCACCTGCCGGGCTATATCGAGCACGCTGACGAACTGAAGGCCAAGGGCGTCGACGAGATCGCATGCGTGTCGGTCAATGACGCCTTCGTCATGGGCGCGTGGGGCAAGGGCGCGGGTGCCGACGGCAAGGTCACCATGCTCGCCGACGGCAATGGCGATTTTGCAGAAGCGCTTGGCCTGACGATGGATGCGTCGAAATTCGGCATGGGCAAGCGTGGTCAGCGCTTCTCGGTCGTTGTCAGGGACGGTGTCGTCTCGAAGCTCAACATCGAAGAGCCGGGCGCGTTTCGCGTTTCGAGCGCAGAGCACATGCTCAGCCAGCTCGGCTAGGCGGCAATCGAAAGTCCTTCATCCTCACGTCTTTTACTCGTCATCCTCGCGCATGCGGGGATCCATTTGCGCCTTCAACACGCTGGATGCTTCGGCCAACAGCCTCGCAAATCTCCAAAGCGGCGCACCCTATTGGATCCCCGATCAAGTCGGGGATGACGATGGAAGACTTGAGGGGGGAGTGCACCCGGAACCATCATCCCGCGCGCTTCGGCTGGCTTACCAGCCGCACTGCCTGTCCTTGTTCTGTACCTTCAGCCACGCAGTCAGCGGCGCAAAATAGGCCGCGAGCGCGGTGCCGTTCATTTCCCGACTGCCGGTAAAGGCTTCAAGCGCGTCGGGCCACGGCTTGGACGCCCCCATCTCCAGCATGGCGTTCAGCTTTTCGCCAACGGCCTTGTCGCCATAGATCGAACAACGGTGCAGCGGTCCCTGCCAGCCGGCTTGTTCGCATGCGGCCTTATGGAACTGAAACTGCAACAGCCGCGCGAGGAAATAGCGCGTATAGGGCGTATTGCCGGGAATATGATATTTCGCACCCGGGTCAAACGCATCGGCGGGGCGCGCAACAGGCGGCGTGATGCCCTGATAGTGCAGGCGCAGGTCATTCCAGGCACGGGTGTAATTGTCCGGCGTAATCTCGCCTGAAAACACGCCCCAGCGCCACTTGTCGATGAGCAGGCCAAAGGGCAGAAACGCCACCTTGTCCATCGCCTGCTTCAACAGCAGGCCGATATCCTTTGACGCGTCGGGCACGTGCTTTGGCTTCAGCAATTTGATATCGACGAGATATTGCGGCGTTACGCTCAGTGCAACAAAGTCGCCGACCGCCTCGTGGAAACCGTCATTGGCGCTGCCAAGATATAGAAACGGCTGATCCTTATAGGCGCGCTGGTAATAATTATGGCCCAGCTCGTGGTGCACGGTGACAAAATCGTCGCCATTCACCTTGGTACACATCTTGATGCGCAGGTCGTCCTTGTTGTCGATGTTCCAGGCCGAAGCGTGGCAGACGACTTCACGCCCGGGCGGCGCGGTGATCATCGAGCGCTCCCAAAATGTCTCTGGAAGCGGCGCAAAGCCAAGCGAGGAGAAAAAATTCTCGCCGGTCTCGACGATTTTCTTTGGCGTATAGCCATTCGCGGTCAAAAGCGCGGTCAGATCATACCCGACATCGCCTGCACCTTTCGGGGCGACAATATCATATATATTCCCCCATTCCTGCGCCCACATATTGCCAAGCAGGTCAGCGCGAATGGGGCCTGTTGCGGGCTGTATCGCGTCGCCATATTTTTCGTTGAGCCTGGCGCGCGTATAGCAATGCAGCTCGTTATAAAGCGGCTTGACCTCGTCCCACATTTTATCGGTCAGGGCAGCAAAGTCGTCGGGATCCATGTCGTAGCCCGATCGCCACATCGCGCCAGTATCGGCATAGCCAAGCGCCTTTGCACCGGCGTTCGAGATTTCGACAAAGCGCTGGTAATCAGCCTTCATCGGCACGCCGACCTTGTGCCATGACGTCCACATTTCCTGCAGCAGCTTCGGATCGCGTTCGGTCCCCATCAGCGCTTCAAGATCATTGCCGCGGGTTGCCTTGCCCTTGAACGTGCCCTTGCCCTTGCCATAAGCCGAATTCATCGTGGTCAGCAGTTTCGACAACTCGTCAGCCGCGCCGGGTATATCAGGCGCGGGCGCGACAAGTCCCTGACGCAGGAAATCGAGCTTACGCCTGGTGTCATAGGAAAGCCCCGGGAGCGCGGCATATTGCGCAGCCTCGTTGGCAAGACGCACACCGGCCTCGGTAAAGGCGGCGCCGGTCGTTGCGGCAAGATCGTCCGTATCGTTGGTAATGTAGGTAGAATTCACCCAGGCCGCCTTCGCCGCAACGATCCCAAGCCTGGACAGTTCAGCTTCTGCCCGCGCGACAAACGCATCGGCGTCTGCCACGCGCGGCACGGCAGCGCTTGACGATGCGCTCTGCGGCGTCGTGGAATCGGGCGCACAACCCACAAGCAATGTCGCAACAGCCAGAATCGATGTCAGCGTTTTCATGTGGTCAACTCCCAAAGCCAGTCACGATTTGGATTAGAGCGCTGCAGAAGCAGATGGGTCAAGCCCCCGATCCGGTCAGAAAGTCCGCGATGGCGGTTCCAAGCTCCGTATTGACGACCGCACTCATATGGTTGCCCGGAATCTGGCGGAGCGTTGCCCGAGGCAGGATGTCGGCGAGCGCTTCGGCCGAGCCGTTATCATCGTCGGCGTCTCCGACCAGAACCAGTATCGGCATATCGAATCCGGCAAGCGCATCTCTTGGTGTATCGGCAAAACTGTCGATGACGCCAAGCAGCGCCTGCGGATCACCGCCCGTGGTTTTCAAAAATGCCTCGGCCATCCATTCCGGGCTGCCCTGACGATGCTTGCCGATATTCTTGAGGATATGACGAAAATGATCGGCGCGATGGCCGGTATGGATCAATCCTTCAAGCCCCATACCCGCAATGATCGCGCGGCGGGGCCTTGCTCCACGTGCGATCATGCGTGCGACGGTCCGTCCGCCAAGCGAATAACCACCAAGATCATAGTCGCCAGCGCCAAGGCCAAGATGCGCGACGAGCGCGAGGCCATCACTTGCCAGCACATCATGCGGATAAGATGCGGCATCGTGCGGGCGTGCGCTCTCACCGTGACCGCGAAGATCGGGCATGATGACGCGAAAGCCCGCATCGGCCAGCATTTGCGCGTGCCCATAGCGAATCCAGTTCATTTTCGCGTCCGAGAAAAAGCCATGCAGCAGGATCAGCGGCTTTGCATGACCCGCGCCAAGTTCCTGCCAGACGATCCGGGTTCCATCGAAACTGTCAAATGCGTGTTGCGTTGGCGTGTCATTCATAATGTTCAATCCGCTTGGTGTCTGTCGTTCATAGTCGCTCGCGCGGCAGTCTGAAAACCCTGCAACGCATAAACCGGATTGCATTTAATAAGCATAGTTATTATATCTATGCCTATGAGTGATTCTCTCGGCTTCCTGATTTCCGATGTGGCGCGCCTGATTCGCCGCGCTTTCGACGCGCGCGCGCACAGCATCGGCATTACCCGGCCGCAGTGGCGCGTATTGGTGCTGCTCAATCATGGAGAGGGTATCAATCAGGGCTGCCTTGCCGAACGGCTGGAAGTTGAACCGATCACGGCGTCGCGCATGGTTGACCGACTGCAGGAAGCCGATCTGGTCGAGCGGCGGCCCGACCCCGATGACAGGCGGGCATGGTTGTTGTTCATGACCGAAAAATCACGACGTCTGCTCAATGAACTTGTCCCCATAGGCCAGGCCGTCATGGACGATATGCTGAACGGCTTCAGCCCGCAGGAGTGCGAGGCGATCAGCGGATATCTGAAGCGGATGCACACAAATATGTCGCGGCAACACGTGTCGCGCCAACAGGATTGGGCGCTCTTGAATGAATGATATGGGTTTCGATACGACTGATAATCAGCCGCTCGACAAAATACGCAGGCGCATATGGTCGCCACGCGCGCTCATGCTTTCTTTGCCGCTGTTGCTGGCCCTTGGCGGACTCTATCTTTATCTGATCAGCGGTCGCTATGTGTCGACGGACAATGCCTATGTTTCACAGAACAAGGTTTCGGTCTCATCGACCGTGGCGGGCGTCATTGTCGAGGTCAAAGTCCGGGAAAATATGCGCGTCAAGCGCGGGGATGTGCTGTTCCGTATCGAGGCGGAGCCTTATGAGATCGCGCTGCGTCAGGCCGAAGCAAAAGTTGCGGCGGCACGTGTCAATGTCGCCGGACTGCAGACCAATATTGCGAGCGCGGGCGTCGACATCAAGACCGCCAAGGATGAAATCGCCTTTGCAGCAGCAGAGTTCGAACGGCAGACAACATTGATGCAGCGCGGTTTCACGACACACGCCCGATATCAGGAAGCGCAATTGGCGCTGCAAAAGGCCCGCGAGGAACTGAATGCCGCGCGAACCGACGCCGCAAGGGCGCGCTCTGCGCTCGGCACAGGTGGCGGCACAGCGCCTGCGGTCCTGCAGGAAGCCATCGCAGAGCGCGAAAAAGCCGCTTATGACCTGTCGCGCACAGTTGTTCGTGCGCCATTATCGGGCGTTGTCAGCCAGACCGACAGGCTGCAGGTCGGCACGATGATCCCCGCTGGCCTCCCCGCCGTCAGCATCGTTGCCGACGATGGCAGTTGGGTCGAGGCCAATTTCAAAGAGACTGATCTTGACCATATGGCGGTCGGCCAGCCTGCCGAAGTCCATCTCGACGCCTATCCATCGCTCAGGATTACAGGCCATGTCGCAAGCATAGGAGCCGGAACCGGCGCCGAGTTTTCAATTCTTCCGGCACAAAATGCGAACGGCAACTGGGTCAAGGTCACGCAACGCGTGCCCGTACGGATCGCGATTGACGCCGGCGCCGAGCGGCCACTGATTGCGGGCCTCAGTGCCGACGTCAAGGTCGACACCCAACCCGATGCCAAATAGCACGTCGGCAGCCGGCAGGGCGGCGATCGAAGTCAAAAACCGCCCATTGCTAGTCCTTGCCGTCATGATGGCGACGATCATGCAAATCCTGGACACGACGATTGCGAACGTCGCGCTCCCGCACATGCAGACCTCGCTCGGCGCAACCTATGAAACCGTTACATGGGTGCTGACCAGCTATATCGTCGCGGTCGCGATCGCCATACCGCTGACCGGCTGGCTGGCCGATTATTTCGGGTCGCGGCGGCTGTTCATTACAGCCGTCTGTGCCTTTGTCATTGCTTCCATGCTCTGCGGCATTGCCACGAATCTGACGGAAATGGTTATTTTCCGTATTATACAAGGTATTGCCGCTGCCTTTATCGGCCCGCTTGCGCAGACGGTCATACTCGACATCAATCCGCCCGAACGTCACGGCAAAGCTATGGCATTATGGGGCATGGGCGTTATGGTCGGGCCGATCATGGGGCCAATCATTGGCGGCTGGCTGACCGATAATTACAGTTGGCGGTGGGTTTTTTATATTAATTTGCCGATTGGTATTATCACGATCCTGCTGCTTGTCTGGCTGCTACCGTCACGTCCAGTCGACAAGACGCGCTTTGACCTTTTTGGATTCTCGATGCTGGCGCTGGCGCTCGCCGCGCTGCAGCTTGTGCTTGACCGTGGACAACATCAGGACTGGCTGCACTCGACGGAAATTATCATAGAGATCGCTGTCGCCATCGCTGCAACCTGGGCTTTTACAATCCATATCGCCACGCATCCAAAAGCAATTTTTGCACGCGAGGTTTTGACCAATCGCAACCTTATGCTTGGCATGGGATTTTCGGCCATGCTTGGTCTGATGATGGTCGCATCAATGGCTTTGCTGCCCGCGATGATGCAGGGACTCTATGGCTATTCCGTGCTTGAAACCGGGCTTCTACTCGCCGTGCGGGGACTTGGCATTGTCGCCTCGATGTTTATCGCCGGACAGATCGCCGGGCGCGTCGATCCGCGCATACCGATCGCCGCGGGTATAACCATCGTCGCAATCTCGATGTGGCAAATGACCGGCTGGTCGCTCGACATGGGCAGAGAACCGATCATCTATAGCGGACTCGTGCAGGGGTTTGGCGTCGGTCTTATTTTTCCGCCATTGCACACGATGTCGTTTGCAACGCTGCCATCAAAGCATCGCACCGATGGCGCTGTTCTGCTTAACCTTACGCGCAGCATCGGCGGATCGATCGGTATTTCCCTGCTGACAACCATGCTGGCGCGCAATGCGCAGGTCAGCCACGCGGATCTGGCCGTACATATCACCGGATACAATATTCCGGGTCTCAATACCGGCCTTGCCGAACAGCTCGGCACGTCGGGTGCGGCGGCGCTTGCAGCAGCGAACGCCGAAATCACGCGGCAGGCATTGATGATTGCCTACCTCGATGATTTTTACATGATGATGATCATTGCGGCCGTTGCGGTCCCGCTGGTGCTTTTCCTCAAGCCGCCTTCTTCAGATGTCGGCGACCAAGAAGTTCAGCAATCTGCACTGCATTGAGCGCCGCGCCCTTGCGCAGATTGTCCGAAACGCACCAGATATTGAGGCCATGCTTCACCGTCGGGTCCTTGCGGATGCGGCTGATATAGGTTGCATATTCGCCGACACATTCGACGGGCGTGATGTAGCCGCCGTCTTCCTGCGCATCGACGACCATGATACCGGGCGACTCGCGCAGGATCTTGCGCGCTTCGTCCGCCGATAATGGACGTTCAAATTCGATATTGATCGATTCCGAATGGCCGACAAAGACCGGCACGCGAACGCAGGTCGCCGTGACCTCGATTTCAGGGTCGAGGATCTTGTGCGTTTCAACGACCATTTTCCATTCTTCCTTGGTCGAGCCATCCTTCATAAAGACGTCGATATGCGGAATAACGTTAAAGGCGATCTGCTTGGTGAATTTCTTGCTTTCCTTTTGGTCGTTCACAAAGATGGCGCGCGTCTGCTCGAACAGTTCGTCCATGCCTTCCTTGCCTGCACCCGACACCGACTGGTAGGTCGAGACGACGACGCGTTTGATCTTCGCCGCATCGTGCAGCGGCTTTAGCGCAACGACCATCTGCGCGGTCGAACAGTTTGGATTGGCGATGATATTGCGCTTGGTATAGCGGTCGATCGCGTCCGGGTTCACCTCGGGTACGATCAAGGGTACGTCCGGTTCCATACGGTAAAGCGACGAATTGTCGATCACCGTACAACCGGCTGCAGCCGCCTTTGGCGCATAGGTCTTCGTCGGCCCGGAACCTGCTGCAAAAAGCGCCATATCCCAGCCTGAAAAGTCGAAATGTTCGATATTCTGGACAGTCAATTCGCGACCCGAATCGCCAAAGTCGATCTTGCGCCCCGTCGAACGCCCACTGGCAACAGCAGCGATATCTGCAATCGGGAACTCCCGTTCTGCAAGGATGTTGAGCATTTCGCGGCCGACATTCCCGGTCGCGCCAACAACGACGACTTTATAACCCATGATCATTCACCTGACTAAAACATAGAATGGGGCGGCGTATTGCACTGCAGCACGGCGCGGCGCAAGACCGTTTTATTTGCGCTTTGTATCGAGCGGCTTTGGCGCACGCATGTTCTTTGGCGTAAACGTGCCAAGCGAAACATAGAGTTTCAGCAGATCCTCAACAGCAACGCCTTCAACCGTGATTACCGACGTACGCGGGACCAGCACCAGACCGCCCGTCATCGGCAACGGCGCGGATGGCAGATAGACCAGCATGCGCTCCTCGCCGCCAACAATGACGGGATGCGGTGATGCCAGCAAGGACAATATATCGGCGCCATTGTCACCAAAACGGCACGCAACGACGCGCATCGCGGCAAGCTCGCTTTCATCGCGCATGCCAATCATGCGGACAAGCTTCGAGATCGGCTTGTAGACGCCGCCGATCACCGGAATACTACCGATGATGATGTCGAGGCGGCGCTCCAGACTACGCCGTGCGCGATCCTTCACCACATAGCCGATTGACGCCACAATCCCGATGACAAATCCGATCAGCATCAATGACCCGAACAGCGTATCGCCGAAAATATAGGTGCCACTGTTGCTGAGCAGCGAACCGATCAGCGTCTCTGGCCCGAACAGTCCGGCAACAAGCCGGACGAGCCAGTCGATAATCATCAATGTCAGCAGAAACGGCAGCAGGAACAGCAGACCGGTAAAGAACATCGCGATCAGCCGGTCAAAGCCACGTTTCCATATGGGACGGACCGGCAGGATGTCCATTGTTCTAGCCGAGTCTGGCGATGATGGCATCGCCCATGCCGCGCGTTGATAATGTCCCGCCAAGATCGCCGGTGCGTGCACCGTCAACAAGTGCTGCATCGACCGCCGCTTCGATCCGGTCGGCTGCCGCCGCATCGTCAAGGCTGTAACGCAGCGCCATTGCGAGGCTGAGAATCGCGGCGCAGGGATTGGCCAGACCCTTGCCGGCAATGTCGGGTGCGCTGCCGTGGATCGGTTCGTAAAGCCCCGGCGTTCCTGCTGCGCCGATTGCCGCAGACGGCAACATGCCAAGCGATCCGGTCAGCATCGCGGCTTCATCGGACAAAATATCGCCGAACAGATTATCCGTCAGAATGACGTCGAACTGCTTCGGATTCTTGACGAGCTGCATCGCGGTGTTGTCGGCGAGCATGTGCGAAAGTTCGACATCGGCATATTCGGCGGCGTGGAGCGCGGTCACTTCCTCGCGCCACAACAGCCCGGCCTCCATGACGTTCGACTTTTCGGCCGAACAGACCCGGTTCGAGCGCAGACGCGCCAGTTCGAAGGCGGTGCGCGCAACGCGGCGAATTTCCGAGCTGGTATAGACCTGCGTGTTGACGCCACGGCGCTCGCCATTGCCGAGATCCTCGATACCGCGCGGCGTGCCGAAATAAACGCCGCCGACGAGTTCGCGCACGAACAAGATGTCGAGGCCTTCGACATATTCGCGTTTCAGGCTCGACGCATCGGCGAGCGCGGAAAAACAGCGCGCCGGACGCAGGTTTGCAAACACACCCATTTCACTGCGCAGCCGCAGCAGGCCCGCTTCGGGCCGCTTGTCATAATCCTGACCCGCCCATTTCGGCCCGCCAACTGCGCCCATCAGCGCGGCGTCCGATGCCTTTGCGCGCGCGACAGTTTCATCGGAAATCGGCAGCCCGGTCGCATCGATCGCAGCGCCGCCAAACAGTGCTTCGGTTACTGCAATATCAAGCGCCAGAACGTCGAGCACGCGGCGCACTTCGGCGGTGACTTCAGGGCCAATACCATCGCCGGGAAGAAGCAGAAGGCTTTTGGTCATGCCGCAATCCTTTTTGCCACGTTTGCGATCCAGGGTTTTTCAGTTGCAACCCGTGTTTCGTAGGCTCCAATCTCGGCATCCATCGCCTGCGTCATCCCGATTTCATCAAGGCCGTTCAACAGGCAATGTTTCCGAAACGGGTCGATTTCGAAAGGAAAACGATCCTGAAACGGCGTCGTCACCACCTGATTTTCAAGGTCGACGGTAATCTCGTCGGTTTCCGCCACTTCCAGCAGGCGGTCGACCTGATCCTGTGGCAAGGCGACGAGCAACATGCCGTTCTTGAAGGCGTTGCTTGAAAAAATATCGGCGAAGCTTGGCGCGATAACGGCCTTGAAGCCCATGTCGGCAAGCGCCCACGGCGCATGTTCGCGGCTTGATCCGCAGCCGAAATTGTCACCCGCCACCAATAGCGGCGCAGCTTTGTTGCGCGCATTGTCGAAAACATTGTCAGGGTCTTCGCGCACAACGGCAAACGCATTCTTTCCAAGCCCGGTACGCGTTACGGTTTTCAAAAACCGCGCCGGAATGATGACATCGGTGTCTACATTTTTTTGCCCGAACGGCACGGCAACGCCGGTCACGGTTTTGAAGGCATCCATCAGGCGGCTCCCATCATCTGGCGAACATCGGTCAAGTGACCGGTCACTGCCGCAGCCGCAGCCATCGCAGGCGACAGCAAGTGCGTGCGTGCACCGACGCCCTGTCGACCGACGAAATTGCGGTTCGACGTCGATGCACAGCGTTCACCCGCTGGCACCTTGTCGGGGTTCATGGCAAGACACATTGAACAGCCCGGCTCGCGCCAGTCGAAACCGGCCTCCTTGAA
The DNA here is from genome assembly GCA_041621755.1 of Sphingomonadaceae bacterium. Lineage (GTDB taxonomy): Bacteria > Pseudomonadota > Alphaproteobacteria > Sphingomonadales > Sphingomonadaceae > Sphingosinicella. Next base: position 33,263 of record JBFKAE010000003.1, read on the forward strand.
GATGCGGTCTAGGCCCTCTTTTTCGGCCTGCGCCTTGACGAGGCCCGAGCCCGGGACGACGAGCGCCTGCCGGATATGATCGGCGACCTTGCGCCCTTTGGCGACCGCAGCAGCGGCGCGCAGGTCTTCGATACGGCTGTTGGTGCAACTGCCGATAAAGATATGCTGAACGCTGACGTCTTCCATACGTGTCCCGGGCTGAAGTCCCATATAGTCGAGGCTTTTTGCCGCCGCTGCCCGTTTAGCGGGATCGGCAAAGCTGCCCGGTTCAGGAACGATGCCAGTAATCGGCACGACATCTTCAGGGCTGGTTCCCCAGGTGACGAGCGGCGCGATCTTGGCGCCGTCAATCACCACCGTCTTGTCAAAGCGTGCGCCGGGGTCTGTGGCAAGCGTGCGCCAATATTTGACGGCAGCATCCCAGTCGGCACCTTTTGGACTGCGCGGACGACCTTGGAGGTAATCGAACACTTTATCGTCCGGCGCGACGAGGCCAGCGCGTGCACCGCCTTCGATCGCCATATTACAGACAGTCATGCGGCCTTCGACGCTCATCGCGTCAATGACGGACCCGCGATATTCGATGACATGGCCGGTACCGCCTGCCGTGCCGGTTTCGCCAATGACGGCGAGCGTCACGTCCTTTGGTGTGATGCCAAAGCCGAGCGTGCCTTCAATGCGCACTTCCATCGATTTCGACTGACGCAGCAACAGCGTCTGCGTTGCAAACACATGTTCGATTTCGGACGTGCCGATGCCAAACGCCAGCGCACCAAGCGCGCCGTGTGTCGCCGTGTGGCTGTCGCCGCAGACAAGCGTGGTGCCGGGCAGCGTGAAGCCCTGTTCGGGACCGATCACATGCACAATGCCCTGCGCAGAGGCGTTCATTTCGATAAATTCGACGCCAAAATCCGCGCAATTTTGCGTCAGGGCAGCAAGCTGAGCGGCGCTTTCAGGATCTTCGATCACGCCAAAGCGCTGTGCATCGGTCGGCACATTATGATCGGGCACGGCGAGCGTCAGGTCAGGACGGCGCAACTTGCGCCCGGCAACGCGCAGACCTTCGAAGGCTTGCGGCGTCGTCACTTCGTGGATCAAGTGCCGGTCGATAAAGATAAGCGCCGTGCCGTCTTCACGGCGCGACACGACGTGGTCGTCCCAGATTTTCTGGTAAAGCGTGCGTGGTGATTCTGTCATGCGGGCGCACCTAAGCCAAACCCGCGCAAAGTGCAACGCGCGAGACGCTGATTGGGTTGGTTACCTGCAAAAATTTCTATCACGCCGAGCTTAGCCGAGGGATCGTAGACGCTGAGGCAGCATCATACGTCCCTCAACGACGCTCGGGATGATAAAATTATCGGTTTTAACCGCGCTCAGCTTGCGTCGGTTTCTGCCTTCGCAGCCTTCTGGCCATAGTCGCGGCGTTCGGCGATACGCGCCGATTTGCCCGAGCGACCGCGTAGATAATAAAGCTTGGCGCGACGCACGATGCCGCGGCGAACGACTTCGATCGATGCGACGTTTGGCGAATAGACCGGGAAGACGCGTTCGACGCCCTCGCCAAAGCTGACCTTGCGCACGGTGAAGTTCGAGCTGACACCGCGGTTCGAGCGCGCGATGCAGACGCCTTCAAAATTCTGAATACGGGTCCGTTCGCCTTCAACGACGCGCACACCAACGCGCAGCGTGTCGCCTGCGCGAAAATTCGGGATATCTTTTGTCGCCGCAAATTTTGCGACCTGCTCGGCTTCGAGCTGCTGGATGAGATTCATCTCATACGTCCTTTTTCTCGCGTCGCGCGCCAGAGGGCGATGGTCCCGAAGCATCCCCATGACGCTTCCAAAGGTCCGGCCGCCTTAGCCGTGTATCGGCCTCTGCCTGCGCTTTTCGCCAGGCATCGACCTTTGCGTGATCCCCCGATCGCAACACTTCAGGGATCGCGCGACCTTCCCAGAGGGCAGGCCGTGTATATTGCGGATATTCAAGGAGGCCGCTTTCAAAGCTTTCCTCTATGCCGCTTGAAGCCGCGCCCATTACGCCGGGAACGAGGCGAATGCAAGCATCGATCAGCACCAGCGCCGCCATCTCGCCGCCCGACAGCACATAGTCGCCGATCGACACCTGTTCGATGGGCCGCGCGTCGAGCAGACGTTCGTCAATGCCTTCAAAGCGCCCGCACAATATGGAGACACCCGGACCGGCGGCAAGATCGCGCACCCGCGCCTGTGTGAGCGGCGTCCCGCGCGGTGTCATGGCGAGCATCGGCGCATCGGGCCGCCGCGCCAGAACATCGTCGACCGCGCGCGCCAAGATATCGGCGCGCATCACCATGCCCGCCCCGCCGCCAGCGGGCGTATCGTCGACGGACTTGTGCTTGTCAGTGGCAAAATCGCGAATCTGTACCGTGTCGAGCGACCACAGCCCCTCACCCAGCGCACGCCCTGCAAGCGAAGCACCAAGCGGCCCCGGGAACATTTCGGGGTAAAGCGTCAGGACGGTTGCAGCGAAAGTCATTGCAGGAACGCCGGATCAAGCGTCACGTGCGCTCCAACCTCGGGAACGGCATCGCGGGTGAATGGCACCATGAAGCGGTTGCCGTCGGGTTTTTCGATTTCGAGGATGTCGCTTGCGCCGAAATTTTCGACGGCTGCGACTGCTCCGACAGTCTGGCCATCGCTGGTCATGACGGCAAGTCCGATCAGATCGACGGCGTAGACCTCGTCCTCGTCAAGCGGCGGCAGTTCATCGCGTGATATGCCAAGCTCCGTGCCGCGCAGCGCTTCGGCGGCATTTCGGTCGGTGATTTCGGTAAAGCGGGCGATCACGCCCTTTGGTGTCTGCTTGGCCGATTTCAGCGTCAGCACGCCTTCACCGGCTGCAAATTTTTTGTAGCGAATGAAGCTTTCGAAGCTTTCGGCGAACAGCTTCAGGCGCACCTCGCCGGTCACGCCGTGCGCACCTGATACGGTGGCAAGCGTGACGCGGCGGGTAGACATGCGGGTTATTACGCCTTTGGTTCTGCAGCGTCTTCGGCAGGCGCTTCTGCTTCGGCCGGAGCTTCTTCAGCGGCGGGAGCGGCTTCGGCGGCAGGTGCCTCCTCTGCGGCGGGCGCCTCTTCAGCAGCAGCTTCTGCAGGTGCGTCTTCTGCTGCGGCAGCTTCTGCGGGCGCTTCCTCGACAGGTGCTTCTTCGGCCGGTGCGTTCGCAGCTTCTTCAGCAGCGGCTTTGGCTTCTGCTTCCTTCTTGGCGCGCTCTTCGAGGCGTTCCTTGGCGTTCGCGCCCAGTTCCCCTTTCTTGGGGTTGTTCTTCGCCTTGCGCTTCATCAGGCCCGCTGCGTCGAGAAAACGTGCAACGCGGTCCGATGGCTGTGCGCCAACGCTGAGCCAATGTGCGGCGCGTTCGTTGTTGAGCGTGACGCGTTCCTCGCTGTCCTTGGGCAGAAGCGGGTTATAGGTGCCAAGGCGTTCAAGATAGCGGCCATCGCGCGGGTTGCGCGCATCCGCAACAACGATGCGATAAACCGGACGCTTTTTTGCGCCGCCACGTGCCAGACGAATTGAGAGTGCCATAATTCAGATTTCCTTGCTGTGATTTCAATATGTTGATTTGATTTACCGTTTGAATTTGTCAAAGCCCGGCGGAAGCTGCGGCATACCGCCACCCATGCCGCCACCAAGGCCACCGATACCGGGCATGCCGCCGCCCATTTTCCCCATCATGCTGGCGAGGCCCTTCATACCGCCCATTTTCTTGATCTTTTTCATGGCGGTCGCCATTTCCTTGTGCATCTTGATCAGCTTGTTGACGTCCTGCACGGTCGTCCCTGCGCCATTGGCGATGCGGATCTTGCGCTTGGCGTTCAATAGTTCCGGCTTGGCGCGCTCCTTTGGTGTCATCGAGCAGATGACCGCTTCCATGCGGCCGAGCATTTTGTCGTCCGCGCCCGCTGCCTGCGCCTGTTTTGCCATCTTGCCGACGCCAGGCAGCATCGAAAGCATCGCCCCCATGCCGCCCATTTTTTTCATCTGGCCAAGCTGCATACGCAGGTCGTTCATGTCGAACTGACCCTTGGCCATTTTCTTGGCGAGCGCTTCGGCTTCGTCCTGATCGACCGTTTCGGCGGCCTTTTCGACAAGGCTGACAACGTCGCCCATGCCAAGAATGCGGCCCGCGACGCGTTTCGGGTCGAACGCGTCGAGCGCATCGAGTTTTTCGCCAACACCGACGAACTTTATGGGTTTGCCCGTGACATGGCGCATCGACAGCGCCGCACCACCGCGCGCATCGCCGTCCATACGGGTCAGCACGACGCCTGAAACCGCGACCTTTTCCGAAAAGCTTTGCGCGACGTTGACGGCGTCCTGCCCGGTCAGCGCATCGACAACGAGCAATATTTCCTGTGGCTTCGACACATCGGCGACCGCCTGCATCTCGCCCATCAGCGCGGTATCGACGTGCAGTCGCCCTGCCGTGTCGAGCATGATCACGTCAAAACCCTGCAGCTTTGCTGCCTGCAGCGCGCGGCGGGCAATATCGACCGGCTGTTGCCCGGCAATGATCGGCAGCGTTGCAACGCCGGTCTGTTCGCCAAGCACCTTCAGCTGTTCCTGCGCGGCAGGACGCGCGACGTCCAAGGACGCCATCATGACCTTCTTGCGGTCTTTGTCCGTAAGCCGCTTTGCGATCTTTGCCGTCGTCGTCGTCTTGCCCGATCCCTGCAGGCCGACCATCATGACAACCGCAGGAGGCGTGACGCCAAGTTCCAGCGCCTCGGCATCGCCGCCCAGCATATCAACGAGACCGTCATGGACGATCTTGACGACCTGTTGGCCCGGTGTGACGGATTTGGTGACTTCAGCGCCGATCGCGCGTTCGGTGATCTTGTCGATGAATGCTTTTGCCACCGGCAGCGCGACGTCGGCTTCGAGCAGCGCCACGCGGACCTCGCGCATCGCCGCGCGCACGTCGGCCTCGGACAAGGCGCCGCGTCCGCGGAGCTTGTCAAAGACGCCGCCAAGGCGTGTCGATAGCGATTCAAACATTCAGTTTCCTTCGGGCGACAGCAGGAACGCAAAGCACGCCGGTGGGCGAACCATCGCAGACCGGCGGGCATCCGTAGACGCGTTTCGTACTGACGCTTTCAAGTTAAAGCGGGGGCTTCCTATGCGCGCGTGCCTCAGGAGTCAAGAATTTGGCTATTCGCTGGACTTTCACGGCAAACACGTTCATTGGCGGCGGCACTTGCCCATATCCCCACAGGATTGGCCAGCGCCGGGGAGCGCGGCCCGGTCTTCTGGCGTGGCATCCAACAGGAAGACCAATGACCATAGATAATCTACCGCCCGTGCTTGGCGATGCAATTGCTGCGCGCGGTTATGAAACGCTTACCCCGGTGCAATCCGCCGTGATCGAAACCGAGGCGGCAGGGCGCGACCTGATCGTGTCCGCGCAGACAGGATCGGGCAAGACCGTCGCTTTTGGCCTCGCCATGGCCGCCGAGATGCTGATCGAGGGGCGTACGCCTTATACGATGACTCCGCTGGCGCTGATCGTCGCGCCGACGCGCGAACTGGCCCTGCAGGTTAGTCGCGAGCTGAGCTGGCTTTACCAGAAAGCCGGTGCGCGGATTGCGACCTGCGTTGGCGGCATGGACGCATCGAAGGAGCGCCGCAACCTGCGTGAAGGCGCGCAGATCGTGGTTGGCACGCCCGGACGCTTGCGCGATCATCTGGAACGCGGCGCCCTTGATCTTTCCACGCTCAAGGTCGCCGTCCTCGATGAAGCCGATGAAATGCTCGACATGGGCTTTCGCGAAGAGCTTGAGGAAATTCTGGACGCGACGCCCGAAACGCGGCGCACGCTGATGTTCTCTGCAACCATGCCGCGCCAGATCGTGGCGCTGGCGCAGCGTTACCAGAAAAATGCGCTGCGCATCGTCACGGCGGAAAATGATCGCGGGCACGGCGATATCGCCTATCAGGCGGTTGCCGTTGCGCCGAGCGACATCGAACATGCCGTCGTCAATCTGCTGCGCCTGCACGATGCGGAATCCGCCATGCTGTTCTGCGCCACGCGTGAAAGCGTGCGGCGGCTGCATGCCAGTCTGACCGAGCGCGGTTTTAATGCCGTGTCGCTGTCGGGCGAGAATACACAGGCCGAACGCAATCAGGCGATGCAGGCGCTGCGCGACAAGCGCGCGCGGGTCTGCGTAGCAACCGACGTTGCCGCACGCGGCATTGATTTGCCGACGCTCAGCCTTGTCGTTCATGTCGAGTTGCCGCGCGATCCTGAAACGTTGAAACACAGGTCGGGACGCACCGGCCGCGCCGGGAAAAAAGGCACAGCCGTGCTGATCGTGCCATATCAGGCGCGACGCCGCGTCGAGCGTATGCTGCGCGATGCGAAAATCGAAGCCGACTGGGTCAAGCCCCCGACGCTTGATGATATCCGCCATAAAGATCAGGAGCGGTTGATCGAAGCGCTGCTGGCGCCTGTCGAAGTTGACGAGGATGACCGCGCGCTTGGCCTGAAAATCCTTGCCGAACGCAGCGCCGAAGACGTCGCCGCCGCACTCGTCCGCATGCACCGTGCAAAACTGCCCGTTGCCGAGGATCTGATCGAGGACGGTCCGCAAAAAGGCCCACTCGAACCGCGCCGGGGTTTCGAGGACACGGTCTGGTTCCGCATGGATGTCGGCAAGCGCCACAATGCCGATCCGCGCTGGATTCTACCCTTATTGTGCCGCCGGGGTCACGTCACAAAATCCGAAGTCGGGGCGATCCGCATCACAACCGACGAGACAATGTTCGAAGTGCCGCGCGCCGTCGCCCCGCGTTTTGCCGATGCATTGAAGCGTACGGCGAGCGAGGAACAGGAAGGCGATCGCAACGTCAATATCGTTCAGATCGAAGGCCGCCCCCGCGATGAAGCGCGGCAAAATCGCAAGGGCGGCAAAACGTTCCAGCCAGGCCGTGCGCCCGGTGGCAGGTCAGACCGCAGACCCGGTGGCAAGCCCGGCGGTTTTCGTGGCCCGGGCGGAAAGCCGGCCTACAAGGCAAAAGGCCCCAAGTCCGAAGGCGGCAAGCCGTTCACGAAGAAACCCGGCTTCAAAAAGGGTGCAGGCGCGAAAAAACCCTATAGGCCGAGCCAGGATTAAGGCTAGCGCATCAGGGTGCGGACCGGCAGGGCTGGATATCGAGCGGTTTTGGACGCGGCTGCGTCGCCTTGAAGATCGACAAATAGGATTTCCCGTCGCCCAGCCGGTAAAACGCATGTTGTGAAAAGCCGATCGCGCCGACCTCGCAGGCGAGCAACCATGACGGCGTGCCGTGTTCGCGCGTCGGACGGTCTGCATCGATAATACCGACCGTCGCATCCGGCTTGAGGCTGGCACGCAAATGCCAGAGCAATGCGTAGGGATTTTCGATCTCGTGATACATGTGAACGAGAAGCGCATGGTCAAGGCTTCGCGCGGGCAGGCCGGGATCCTCGGGCGTTCCAAGCACGACCACAACATTGTCAAGCCGGGCTGCCGATACGCGCTTTTCGAGCCTCTCTGTCGTATCGGGCATGATATCTTCGGCAAAGACCCGGCCCGATGCGCCGACCCGTGCCGCAAGGTTCATCGTGTAATAGCCATTACCCGCGCCAATATCGGCCACCACGTCGCCAGGTGCGATTTGCATCAGGTCCATGACCTCGGCCGCTTCGCCGACCTGCTCGCGGCTGGCTTCATCGGAAAATTCCGAAGCGATGATGTTTGCGACCGGACGTTCGACCGACGGAAACGTACCCTCCGACGGCCCCGGCGGCGGCGGTGGCGCATCACAGGCGGCAAGCAGGAGCAGAATGGCAAGACAGGCGCGCATGGCCCTTCTTATCGCGGTGTGCGGCATGCTGGCAATCGGCAGCACGATGGACATTCGGCAAGCCCCGCCCTAAATCGCAGGTCATGACGTCCTTCATGAAGATGCACGGCCTTGGCAATGATTTTGTTGTCTTCGACGCCCGCAGGTCACCGCTCGCCTTCAGTGCAGCACAGGTGCGCGCGATTGCCAACCGACGAACGGGCGTCGGCTGTGACCAGTTGATCGTCATCGAGGCGTCGCAAAATGCCGATGCGCGGATGCGGATCTATAACGCCGATGGCGGTGAAGTCGAAGCCTGTGGCAATGCGGCGCGCTGCGTCGCGCAGATCATCGGCAAAACGGCAACGGTCGAAACTGCAGGCGGACTGATTTCAGGCACCTCGACATCTGAGGATGCCAGCATCGATATGGGTGTCCCGCGCTTTGGCTGGGACGAGATCCCGCTCGCTTATGCCATGGACACGCGCGCAATGCCGGTTGGCTGGGAAACGCTTGAAAACCCTGCGGCAGTCAATGTCGGCAATCCACATGTTATTTTCTTTGTCGATGCGCTCGACAGCATAGACATGGAAGCGCTTGGGCCGACCATCGAACATGATCCCTTGTTCCCCGACCGGATCAACGTCAACGTCGCCGAGATCCTCTCGCGCGGACATATACGGTTGAAGGTCTGGGAGCGCGGCGCGGGTCTGACACAGGCCTGTGGCACGGGCGCCTGCGCCACCGCCATTGCGGCGATGCAGCGCGGGCTGACCGACCGGCAAGTCACTGTCAGCCTGCCTGGCGGCGATTTGCAGATCGAATGGCGCGACGATGATCACATCATCATGACCGGCCCCGCGACAACCGCATTTACCGGCGAAATCGACCTCGACGCATTGTGACTGGCGATGTCATCAATTTCGGCTGTCGCCTCAACGCCTATGAGGCCGAGGTCATGCGTGGGCACCTTGTCGCGGCGGGCGACCCGAATGCGGTCGTCATCAACAGCTGCGCTGTAACCGGCGAAGCTGTGCGGCAGGCGCGGCAAAAGATCAGGCGGTTGAAGCGCGAACGACCCGACGCGCGCATCATCGTCACCGGCTGCGCCGCGCAGGTCGAACCGGAAAGCTTTGCCAACATGCCCGAAGTCTCGCGCGTGCTCGGCAATGCTGAAAAGCTCGACGCGAAAAACTTTCTTGCCGGTGATGACCGCCTTGCCGTCGGCGATATCATGGAGGTCCGACAGACCGCGCCGCATCTGCTCGATGGCTTCACCGCGCAGACGCGCGCCTTTGTCGAAGTCCAAAATGGTTGCGATCATCGCTGCACGTTCTGCATCATCCCCTATGGCCGGGGCAATTCGCGCAGCGTGCCCGCGGGGCTTGTCATCGAGCGCATCAAGCGGCTGGTCGACAGCGGGATGCGCGAAGTCGTGCTGACCGGCGTTGATTTGACGAGCTATGGCCCCGACCTACCAGGCAAGCCCAGCCTTGGCAGCCTCGTCCAGCGCATCTTGAAACATGTACCCGACCTGCCGCGCCTGCGCATTTCATCCATCGACAGTATCGAGGCCGACGCTGCGCTCGTCGACGCGATTACGGGCGATCCACGCGTCATGCCGCATCTGCATCTGTCGCTGCAATCGGGCGATAATCTTATCCTGAAGCGCATGAAGCGCCGCCACAGTCGCGAGGATGCGATCAAATTTGTTGAAACCATCAAGACCAAGCGACCGGAGATTGCGATTGGCGCCGATATCATTGCAGGCTTCCCGACCGAAACCGATGCCTGTCATGAGAACTCGCTGCGGCTGATCGACGAATGCGACATCGTTTACGGGCATATTTTCCCCTATTCCGCGCGCAGCGGGACGCCAGCGGCGAAGATGCCACAGCTTCCCGTTCCAGTCAGAAAGACCCGCGCTGCCGAACTGCGCGAGCGCGCGAGCGCGCGGCTTCAAACCTATTTGACGAGCCTCGTCGGGACACAGGCTGAGATATTGATCGAAAGCGATGGCAGACGCGGTCACACGGAAAGCTTCGCGCCCGTGGCACTTGTCGGTGGTGCCGCGCCCGGCGACATCGTCACAGCGGAGATGACTGGCGTGGACGGCGATGGCCTGCTAGCAGCGCGCGCATGAACGATAGACAGGAACCAAAAGGCTGGCTGGCGAAGCTGCGCGCAGGACTGACGCGTTCGTCAGGAAAATTGGGCGAAAATCTTGCCGGACTGGTGTCCAAGCGCCCGCTCGACGACGCCATGCTTGAAGACATCGAAGAGGCGCTGATCGCCTCCGACCTTGGCCCGGAGACCGCCGCGCGGATCACCGCCAAGCTGTCGGCGGAAAAATTCGCCAAAACGATCAGCGACGCGGAATTGAAAGACATTGTCGCGACCGAGATTGAGACCGTGCTTGAAAAGGTTGCAAAGCCGCTCGACATCGTGGCCTTCCCGCGCCCGCAAGTGATCCTGGTGGTCGGCGTCAATGGATCGGGGAAAACCACGACCATCGCCAAGCTGGCGCATCTGTTCCAGGAACAGGATTATAATGTCATGCTTGCCGCCGGTGACACGTTCCGCGCGGCGGCGATCGAACAATTGCAGATCTGGGGCGACCGCATCAAAGTGCCGGTCATATCGGGCAAGGTTGGCGGCGATGCCGCGGCGCTTGCCTTCGAAGCGCTGAAACAGGCGCGCGCGGCGGGCAGTGACGTCCTGATCATCGACACGGCAGGTCGCCTGCAGAATCGGACCGAGCTGATGGACGAGCTTGCCAAGGTCAAGCGCGTGTTGAAGCGTGTGATGGAATCGGCCCCGCACGACGTCGTGCTCGTGCTCGACGCGACGACCGGGCAGAACGCGCTTAACCAGATCGACGTGTTTACGGCGGTGGCGGGCGTTACCGGGCTTGTCATGACCAAGCTCGACGGCACAGCCCGCGGCGGCGTACTGGTCGCAGCGGCAGATCGGTCAAAGCTGCCGATCCATGCCGTTGGCGTCGGCGAAACCATCGATGATTTGCGTCCCTTTGATCCTGCGGTCTTTGCCCGCGCGCTCGCCGGGGCCACTCAACAGGAACCGGAACATGGCTGAACAAAAACCCGCATCGACGGGCCTGCGCATGGCGCTCGATTTTGGACCGCTGCTGGTGTTTTTCCTCGTCAACAGCTATGCGCCGGGCGAAAACATCGATCAGGCGATCATGGCGACAGGCGCGTTCATGGTTGCAACCGCAATCGCCATGGCGGTGTCGAAGTGGAAGACCGGTCGCATCGCACCAATGCAGTGGTTTACCGGCATTGTCGTCGCAGTTTTCGGCGGGATGACAATCTACCTTCGCAATGAAGCCTTCATCCAGATCAAGCCGACAGTCATCTATGTCACATTCGCCGCGATCCTGTTTTTCGGGCTTTTTACCGGGCGGCCGCTTTTGAAGATGGTGCTTGAAAGCGGGTTCCCGGCGATGACCGCCGAGGGCTGGCGCAAACTGACGCGCAACTGGGCGCTGTTTTTCCTTGGCATGGCGGTGCTGAACGAAGTGCTGCGCGCGGTACTGACGTTCGATCAGTGGGTGGCGTTCAAGGTCTGGGGGGTATTTGCGATTTCGATGATCTTTGCAGTGTTGCAGGCGCCGATTTTGATGCGGCATTCAGACGAGGCAGACGGTACGCCGGACTGATTGACCGGGTTAGAAGGCGTACGCCTTGACGCCGGACGCGACATCGCCCAAGTCAACCACGATATGCCCGACTATAGTTTTGACCAGATTCTTGAGGATTTCGAAATCCTCGACGACCGCGACGAGCGGTATCGCCTGTTGATCGATATCGGCAAGGCGCTTGAGCCGATGCCCGACGCGCTTAAAACCGATGCCACAAAGGTGCGCGGCTGTTCGGCAAGTGTCTGGGTCTACCCGATGACCGACCATGACCGGCTACATTTCCTTGCCGACAGTGACGCGGCGATCACCAAGGGTATTGTTGCACTGATCCTGACACTTGTTCAGGACAGGGCGGCGGACGAGGTTCTCGCACTCGACATTGAAGGCCGTCTTGCGCCCTTTGAATTGTCAAAGCACTTGTCATCGAACCGCACGCAGGGCGTTCCCAATATGATCGCGCTGATCCGCGAAACCGCCGCACGGCTTGCCGCATGAGCAATTTTGCCCAATCCATTTCCGACGGATTTTTGAACTTCGCACCCCACGTCAATGCGCTTGGACTCAAATTTGTCGCGATGGGCGACGACTGGGCAGAGCTGGCTCTGCCCTATGCCGCGCATCTCGTTGCCTATCCTGCCGATAATGAAACAGACGGGATCATCGCATCGGGCGCGATTTTTTCGCTGATGGACACTGTCGGCGGCATGGCTGTCATCGCCAAGCAAAGACGCCTGCTCCATCAAGCAACGCTTGACCTCCGGCTCGATTATCTGCGGCCTGCCGAACCCGGCAAAACCGTCACCGGCCATGCCGATGTCGTCAAGATAACCCGGTCCGTGGCCTTCGTCAGCGGATTTGCGCATGACGGCAACCCTGAACACCCCCTCGCCCGCATGGCCGCGACCTATATGTTTACCAAAGGCGCGCGCGCATGAGCTTTGTCCGGCTTTCAACCCTGCTTCGCGACGGGCCAAAGGAAGGCCCGATCAGCGCGCTTCCCTACGCACAGACGCTGGGCTTGCGCTATATCAAAACCGACGCGGGGATCACCATCCACATGCCGTTTTCAGATGCGCTGATCGGCGCGCCAAAGCGTCTGCACGGCGGGACGATCGCCGGGCTTCTGGAAATTGCATCAATCGCGCAAGTGATTCACGCACTTGGCGATGACGCGGCGGCAACCACGCTGAAACCGGTCAATGTGACCGTGGATTATTTGCGCGGCGGCGCGAGCGAGGACAGCTATGCTGCCGCCATCATCACCCGCATCGGACGCCGCATCGCCAATATTCGCGCCGAAGCCTGGCAAGCCGACCGCACGAGGCTGATCGCGTGCGCGCATATGAATGTGATGATCGCGCGACGCGACGCTGCGAGCGCGGGCTAAATGCCTTTCCAGCTTTTCAGTTCTTCGGAACGGCGCAGCACTTCATAGGCGGCCTGTATGGCCTGGAATTTTTCGCCTGCCTCGGCATTTCCGGCATTGCGATCAGGATGATATTCCTTGGCGAGTGTGCGATATACCGCCTTGATCTCGTCAAATTCAGCATGTGTATCGAGGCCAAGCACGCGCAGCGCGTCCATTTCGCCCTGTGACCGGCTGCCATCGCCCGCGCCGCCCCAGCCCCAGTGGCGTGCCTGTTCATAGGCCGTATCGCCGCGCTCGGCGCGCTCGCGTTCCGCCGCTTCTTCCTTGGTCAGGCCTTCGAAATAGTTCCAGTTCTTGTTGAACTCGCCCGCATGCTTTTCACAAAAATACCAGCGATCCTTGCTGTTCGGCGACTTTGGCGCCGGGCAATTGCCCGGCTCATCGCAGCCATGCCGGTCACAGCGCCGGATTTCGGCAAAGTCGCGGCTGCCGCCATAGGCCCGCCATCGCGGCAGACCCCAGTCATGATTGCGCCGTCTTTTGTTCACGAATGCCCCTTTATCAGGCTGCTTTGGGCGCGGATTGGCGGACGCCTTCGTCAACATGACCTTCGAACTGGGCAAAATTGTCGATGAACAGCCCGACGAGTTTTTTCGCCATCGCATCATAGGCGTCCTTGTCGGCCCACGTATCGCGCGGGTTGAGAATGGCATTGTCAACGCCATCGACCGCGACCGACACCTGGAAGCCGAAGAACGGGTCGGTGCGGAATTCGACACCGTTGAGGCTGCCATCGAGCGCAGCATTCAACAGCGCGCGGGTTTCCTTGATCGGCATGCGGCTGCCTGTGCCATAGGGGCCGCCCGTCCAGCCGGTATTGACCAGCCAGCAATCGACGCCGCCCTTGGCGATGCGCTCTTTCAGCAAATTGCCATAAACGCTCGGGTGGCGGGGCATGAACGGTGCACCAAAGCAGGTTGAAAACGTGGCTTCGGGTTCGGTGACGCCGATCTCGGTCCCGGCAACCTTGGCCGTGTAGCCCGACAGGAAGTGGTACATTGCCTGATCGGGCGTAAGCTTGGAGATTGGCGGCAGCACGCCAAATGCATCAGCGGTCAGCATGATTACCGTTTTCGGCGGTGCGCCGAGGTTTTTCTCGCTGGTGTTCGGGATATATTCGAGCGGATAGGCCGCGCGGGTATTTTCAGCAAGGCTGTTATCATCAAGATCAAGTTCGCGCGTCCGATCATCCATGACGACGTTTTCAAGCACGGTGCCAAAGCGCTGGGTCGTCGCGTAGATTTCCGGTTCGGCTTCCTGCGACAGGCGAATCACCTTGGCGTAACAGCCACCTTCGAAATTGAACACCGCCGTATCGGACCAGCCATGTTCATCGTCGCCGATAAGCGTACGGCTGGCATCAGCACTGAGCGTCGTTTTGCCGGTTCCCGACAAGCCAAAGAACACCGCGCTGCGTCCGTCCGCTCCGATATTGGAGCTGCAATGCATTGGCATGACGCCTTGTTCGGGCAGCATGAAATTGAGCAAGCCAAAGACCGATTTTTTCATTTCGCCGGCATATTTGGTGCCGCCAATGAGGATCAGCTTTTCGGTAAAATTGACCGCGACCACCGTTTCATCGCGCGTGCCGTGGCGATCAGGATCGGCGCGGAATGTCGGCAGGTCAATGATGGTGAATTCGGGCGCAAAACCTTCAAGGTCCGCGACGTCCGGGCGCACAAGCAGCGTGCGGATGAAAAGATTGTGCCACGCCAATTCGTTGATAACGCGAACACGGACGCGATATTCAGGCTGCGAACCGCCGTAGAGATCCTGCACGAACAGCGTTTCTTTTTGGCCGAGCGCCGCCATGAAATCCGCCTTCAGTGCCGCAAAGTGCGCAGACGACATCGGCTTGTTGCCTTTGTTGAACCAGACCGCGCCTGACGTCGTTTCGTCTTCGACCGTATATTTATCCTGCGCGCTACGCCCAGTGTGCCGACCGGTTTCCACGACGAGCGCACCATGATTTGATAATTTGCCCTCTTCGCGGCTGACCGCGGCTTCGACCAGTGCCGCGCGATCGAGATTCCAATGCACCGCGGCATTTGTCGCAATGCCCTGCTTGTCGAGTGTGAAGGTGGGAATAGTCGGCGATGCGGCCACAAGTGGACTCCTTATCAATAGCAAATATGACGAAAACCCACACGAGCTGGAATCACCGCGCGATGTCTTGTGCGCGCGACATACACATAGACTAGCATAAGGTCAAAAATTGAGCGACTTCCAGTCGTCCAAAAGTGAAGGGCGCCCTATATCCTCATGCTGCACTTGGTTCAGTATCCGTATGATATAGCAGACAGAGTATGAAGCTTGAAACAAGTTCAGGCTGACAGATTCTTTTCATATTTATTCTTTGGATTGAACATGTTCAGCATAGCGGGCGCTCGGGACGATGCGGTTTGGCGCGGGCGGGGTAACCAGAGACGCCTTCGCGGTACGCGTTTTTTCCGTGTTGCGAATTTCGGTTGCAGCAGACTAGGGTTCTCAGCCTGGCCGATGCATACTAACAGGCATAGCAAGCAGGAAGGTGTTTTCGGGAAGATTTATGGCTGCAACGATTGCGCTGGTCGATGACGACCGCAACATCCTTACCTCGGTTTCGATTGCCCTGCAGTCGGAAGGCTATACCGTGCGCGTCTATTCGGACGGCGCCAGTGCATTGAAAGCCTTGAGCGACAACCCGCCCGATCTTGCCGTGCTCGACATCAAGATGCCGCGTATGGACGGCATGGAGCTGTTGACCAAGCTGCGCGAAAAATCGAACCTGCCGGTGATTTTCCTGACGTCGAAGGATACCGAAATCGACGAAGCGCTTGGGCTTGCCATGGGTGCCGACGATTATATCGGCAAACCCTTTTCGCAGCGCCTGCTGATCGAGCGTATCCGTGCGGTGCTGCGCCGCGCGGCGAATCGCAATACGCCCGAGGAAGAAACGCCGGACAAATCCGAACGCACACTGACACGCGGTCGCCTGACTATGGATACGGGCCGCCACCGCGTGACATGGGACGGCAAGGACGTACAACTGACGGTCACCGAGTTCCTGATATTGGAAACGCTTGCCGAGCGGCCCGGCTTTGTCAAATCGCGCGACCAGTTGATGGACACAGCCTATCAGGATGATGTCTATGTCGACGACCGTACGATCGACAGCCATATCAAACGGCTGCGCAAGAAATTCCGCGTCGTCGACCCCGAATTCGAGGCCATAGAGACGCTGTACGGTGTCGGTTACAAGTTTGACGAGGAATAATCCGCCTTTTCAAAGAGAAGATGACGCACAGCTGAAATGGTCGCGCGGCTGGTCGCTGACCTCGCGCATTCTGGCGGTCAACCTGTTCGCTGTATTGATGCTGGCAGGCGGTGTGCTTTACCTCGACAGTTATCGCGAACGTTTGCTGGCGCAGCGCACCGAGGAAGTCCGTACCGCAGCAACGCTGCTCGCAACCGCGCTGTCAAATACGCTCCACAACGATGGACCGGAGGCGATGACGCCGCTCATCCGGCGCTTTGGCAAGATCACATCGGCGCGACTGCGCGTCTATACGCCGGACGGCCGTGCGCCCATCGATAGCTGGGCGCTCGACGGGCCAAGTTTCGTGCTGCGCGATCCGGCCGAAGAGCCGCTGAAACGCGAACTCGCACGCATCCTTGACCGCACGATCGAAGCGCTCGCGGGGGCAACATCGCTTGAGGATTATACCGAGCCTCGCATCGACCAGCTCGACGCCTGGCCCGAAGCTGTCGAGGCGACGGTCGGCAGCGCGGCAGCCGTGCGCAACCGATACGCCCCCGACCGCACGATCATCGTTACCGCCGCAGCACCCATGCGCGACGGCCGGGTTTTGCTGATGCTGTCGGATGCACGCGATATCACGCGGATCGTGCGCGACGAGCGGTTTACGCTGTTCATGGTTTTTGTCGGCGTTCTGATGCTGTCGCTGCTTTTGTCGAGCTTTCTGGCGCGGACCATCGTGCGCCCGCTGCGTCGGCTGGCGCTCGCTGCGCATCGTGTTCGGCTCGGCCGCGCGCGCGAGGTGACCATCCCGCGCTTCCAGAAACGCCGCGACGAGATCGGGGCGCTGTCGCGGACATTATCGGATATGACCGCCGCACTGCGTTTGCGTATCGACGCGACAGAGGCCTTCGCCGCCGACGTCGCCCACGAGATCAAGAATCCGCTCGCCTCGCTGCGGTCAGCCGTTGAAGGGCTGGGACAGGTCGACGATCCGGCATTGCGGGCGCGGTTGCTTGACGTGGTGCGCGACGATGTCGATCGCATCGACCGGCTGATCACCGACATTGCCGACGTATCACGGCTTGATGCCGAACTCAGCCGGACACGTTTTCTGCCTGTGGACCTTGGCGCGATGGTCGCGACGCTGGTGGGGATTTATGAAACCCGTCCAAATCCACGCGACGTGACGCTGGCCTTTGCGCGACCGCAATTCGGGTCGGCAGTGGTGTTGGGCGATGACGCCCGGCTTGCACAGGTCGCGCGCAACCTCATCGACAATGCGATCAGCTTTTCACCGCAAAGCGGGCTGGTCCGAATCACCGTCGCGCGCGCAGGTGCGGAGGTCATCATGCGGGTTGATGATATGGGGCCTGGCATTCCGCCTGACACCAAAGATCGCATCTTTGGCCGCTTTTATTCAGAGCGTCCTGAAAGCGAAGCGTTTGGCAAACATTCGGGGCTTGGCCTTGCAATTGCGAAAGCCATTGTTGAAGCGCATGATGGCAGGATTGTTGCGGAAAACCGGGTCGAGGATGGCATGATCACAGGCGCAAGATTTACGGTCAGCCTGCCGGGCGCGTCGTGAGCGGAGGCACTGAGCTTCTGCACGCGAGCGCGGTTGCGATTGACGGGCGGGCCGTGCTGATCGGCGGGGCGTCGGGTCGCGGGAAATCCGACCTTGCACTGCGACTGATCGATCGGGGCGCGGTGCTGATCGCCGATGATTATGTCGATCTTGTCAGGCAGGGTCGCGTACTGCTTGCCTCGCCGCCAGAAACCATTGCGGGACGTATCGAAGTGCGTGGCATCGGCATCGCCTGCATGGCGTTTTCGCGCGACGTACCCGTAGCGCTTTATGTCGACCTCGATTCGCCACCGGAGCGGCTGCCCGAAGCCCGGTCTATGGAGATATGCGGACATTCGATTAGGTCAATTTCCATCAATGGGTTAGAATCAAGCGCGCCACTCAAAATCGAACTGGCCTTGAGTGGAAATTTACTGCCACTAGAATAGAGCGCTTATGCCTGCTGAAAGCAAAAAGTCGCGAAACCCCGCACAATCGCAAGCCCCCCTGCTGCTCGTCACGGGCATGTCAGGTGCTGGCCGGTCAACGGCGCTCAAGGCGCTTGAAGACGAAGGCTATGAAGTCGTCGACAATTTGCCACTCTCGCTGCTGCAACGGCTGCTTGCCATGCACGATGAAACCCCGCCTGATGACAATCGCGACGAACGCCCGCTTGCTGTCGGCATCGACACACGCACGCGCGCCTTTGACGCCGAATCGGTCGTGGCGCGGATCAAGAAAATGCGTGATCGCGACATCAGCGCGCGCGTGCTCTTCGTCGATTGCGCAGGCGGCGAGCTGACACGGCGCTTTTCAGAGACACGACGGCGGCATCCGCTCGCGCTCGACCGACCGGCTGCCGATGGCGTTGCACGCGAACGCGAAGTCATGGCGCCGCTGCGGCGCTGGGCCGACATTGTCATCGATACCACCGATTACAGCGTGCACGACTTGCGCCGGGCGATTCGCGAAAAATTCGGCCTTGATCGTCACGGCGCATTGACGCTGACCATCATGTCTTTTGGTTTTGCGCGCGGCGTTCCGCGCGATGCCGACATGGTGTTCGATATGCGGTTTCTTGCCAACCCGCACTGGCAGGAAAAGCTGCGGCCATTGACCGGACTTGACGAAGACGTCGGTGCCTATATCGCCAAGGATCCATCCTTTTTGGACGCGTTTGAGCGGATTTCCAGTCTCACGACGTCACTCATCCCGAGCTATGCCCGCGAGGGCAAAGCCTATCTCACCATCGCCGTCGGATGCACAGGCGGTCGGCACCGTTCGGTGTTCGTTGCCGAACGACTTGGTGCTGCTCTGCGCGAGGCCGGATTCACACTGAATATTGTGCACCGCGACATGAAGGGGCATAGCGAGGCCGTTAAGTCGACAAAAGAACAACGCGACGGGGAAAGAAAGACTGCATGATTGGTTTGGTGTTGGTGACGCATGGGCGGCTGGCTGTCGAATTCGTCGCTGCGATGGAGCATGTTGTTGGACCGCAAAAGCAGGTCGAGGCGATCTGCATCGACGCTGAAGACGATATGGAAGTCCGGCGCGCCGATATCGCCGCCGCGGTCGCAAGAGTGGATAGCGGCAAGGGCGTTGTCGTCCTCACCGACATGTTCGGCGGAACACCGTCGAACCTTGCCATATCGCTGCTGTCGGGCGGCGACGTCGAGGTGATCGCCGGCGTCAATCTGCCGATGCTGATCCGACTGGCGAGCATTCGCGACACGATGAAGGTAACCGATGCGGTCGAGGCAGCGCAGGAAGCCGGACGCAAATATATCTCGGTCGCGTCGAAGATTTTGGGAGAGGTCGCCTGACCGGAGCCACCGCAGAATCAACGAGCGGCATGCTTTGCCGCCGCGTCATCATTCGCAACAAGCGCGGCTTGCACGCCCGCGCGAGCGCGAAATTCGTCACCATGACCACTGAATTTGACGCTCGGATCGAAGTCGACAAGGACGGCAGCACGGTAGTCGGCACGTCGATCATGGGGCTGATGATGCTGGCGGCAAGTCCGGGCGACGAGATTGAAATCCGCGCCGAAGGCCGTGGCGCCGAAGCCGCGCTCTGCGCGCTGATCAAACTTGTCGAGGACAAGTTCGGGGAAGAATAGGACCTCGCCCCATGCCTCGCAAAGTAACGAGTTTTTCAAACGAAACCATCAAGCGCGTCCGTGCGCTTGCCCAAAAGAAATATCGCAAGGCCGAGGGCCGCTTCATGGCCGAAGGCATGCGCATTGTCGCAGAAGCGGTCGAGGCTGGCCACATACCCGATACGCTGATCTTTGCCGAGGACATGGCGGGGCACGAGTTGCTCGTGCGCCTTATCAAAAGCTGCGAGGATGCGGGCGGCGATGCGATCGAGGTCAGCCGCGATATCCTGCACAAGATCACCGGCAAGGACAATCCACAGGCGCTTGTTGGCGTGTTTCCCATGCCCGAAACGCTGCTGTCATCGCTGGACCGCAACGCGTCCTTTGTCTGGACGGTGTGTCAGTCGCTGAAGGATCCTGGCAATCTTGGTACAATCCTGCGCACCAATGATGCGGTTGGCGCGGGCGGGTTGATCTTGCTTGACCAAAGTTGCGATCCGTATTCCGTCGAGGCCGTTCGCGCGTCGATGGGCGCGCTTTTCACGCAGCCAATCGTGCAAACGACAGGTGATGCGTTTTTTGACTGGTTGCGCGAAGGGCCAGGCATGCTGGTCGGGACCAGCCTCAACACGAGCCATGATTATCAGGCAGTCAGATACGCAGCCCCGACCTTCATGCTGATGGGCAATGAGCAATATGGCCTGCCGGGAAATTATGAGGCGCAATGCGATACGCTCGTCAAAATCCCCATGCAGGGCAAGGCCGACTCGCTCAACGTTGCGGTGTCGTGCGCAGTGATGCTTTATGAGGTCTTGAACCAGCGCCGGGGGTAGAGGGCCTGGAAAGCTGTCATCTGGCCCCTCTCCTTCGTCATCCTCTCGCACGCGGGGATCCATTTGCGCCCTCAACCTGAACGATGTTCGCGCCTGATCTCTCGTAATTCTACTGTGCGGCACACCCGAATGGATCCCCGCATGCGCGAGGATGACGATAAATGAAGTGTGGAAGGCGACTCTCTATTCGGCGGCTTCGGCGTCGGGCGGGGCGAGTTTGGTCAGCGGGCGGATGTCGGCGGTCACGCGCGGTGTATCGCCAATCGTTTTGTTCGGCGCTTCAATGGCAAGGTCGTTGAGTTTGCGCGCTGAAGTCAGCACCTGACTTTCAAGGCTGCCGACCATCTTGTTGTACGCGCCGCTGGCGCCTTCGAGGCTTTTGCCAAGCCGGACCACATGTTCGCCCATCGTCGCCAGACGGTCATGGAGTTCCTTGCCAAGTGCGGCGATCTGGCGAGCATCTTCAGCGGCTTTTTCCTGTTGCCAGACCATCGCGATGGTGCGGGCAATGGCGATGAGGTTGGTGGGCGAGGCGAGCAGAACCTTGCGCGCGAACGCGGTTTCGAACAGGTCCTGATCGACCTCCAGCGCGGCGGCGAGGAAATTTTCGCCCGGTATGAACATGATGACGAAATCGAGCGTGTCATCGAACTGCTGCGTGTAGCTTTTGCGGCCAAGCGTATCGACATGCGCACGCAGGGCCTTGGCATGGGCGAGCATATGCGCGGTACGGGTTTCTTCATCGGGCGCGTCAACAGCGTCCTGATAACTGTTCAAGGAACATTTGGCGTCGATGACCAGCACGCGATCGCCCGGCATGTGGATAATCGCATCGGGGCGTTGCCGCCCCGCCTCGTTTTCGACCGCGACCTCTTCGGAAAAATCGACATGACGTGACAGGCCGGCCATTTCGAGCACGCGGCGTAATTGATGTTCTCCCCAACGCCCCCGGGCCTTGGGCGCATTGCGCAGTGCATTGACGAGCTTTGCCGCCTCCCCCGAAACGCGCTCCTGCCCTGACTTCACCTCGGCAATGGCATTGGTGATGGCGCCGTAAGCGGTTGCGCGCGCGGTTTCGATTTCGCCGAGCTTCTTTTCATATTTGCCAAGCGTGTCGCGCATCGGCGCGATCAACTTATCGAGCGCGGCCTGATTTTCCTTCAACCCGGCACTGGCGACTTCACGATGATTTTTGAGCGTTTCCTCTGCGCGTTCGACGAAGGTCTTCTGGCTTTTTTCCAGAACATCGGCGGCAAGCTTGGCGAATTTCTGTTCAAGTTCCGCCTCGCGCCTGACGTGATTCGCATCGCGTTCTTCGGCAGCGGATTTAAAGCGTTCATGTTCCAGTTCGACACAGCGCAAGCGCTCATTTTCCGTGCGCAGCGCTTCGGCGGCGGCGGCGCGCTGGTCGGATTCGGACTTTGCCAGACGCATAAGCGTCATGTCCTCGGCCTGTCTGGCAACATCGCGACGCAGCGCCACGACGGCCCGGCCCCAGACAAAATAACCCGCACCCAGCCCGGCAATGAGTGCAAGAAGCACGATTATCAGCATGTCTGCGGTCATCGACGCGGCATTCCTCTTGATGCGAACAGATAGTGAACCTATTGCTAAGCATACGCAAAGCGCTTGGCAAGGGCGGCCCATGCCGACAGGATGCGGATAAGGGGACGTCGCATGTGGCATGAGTGCAAAATCCGGATTGAAGCAGCGACACGGACGCGCTGCGGCTAACGCATGGACGGGGCCGCAATTTCCGAAACGCTTGATGAAAACGGGCGCGTGATCCAGCTTTCGGGTCGGCTGACCATCCGGCATATCGACCCGGTTTCGCGCCGCATGCGCGCATTGCAGTTAAGCCCCGAACCGCTGCGCGTCGATCTGAGCGATATCGAACGAATCGACACGGCGGGCGCATGGGTCATCTATCGCATGCGGCTGGCACGCGAGGAGGCAGGACTGGCGTTCAGCCTCTCAGGTGCAAGCCACAAGGCCGAGGAGTTGATCGAGCAGGTCTGTTCCGGTGGCAAACCCGTCAAGATCCGGCCCGACGAGCGATCGCCACTGCATCAGGCGGTCGAACAGCTTGGCGGCTGGGTCCTTTATGCCGCGATGACATTTGGCAGCTTTCTGGCGTTTCTTGGGTCTACGCTGGTTTCGCTTGGCAAAATCCTGTTTACGCCGCGCAAGCTGCGCTGGCGCGCGGTCAGCCGTCAGTGCGAACAGGTCGGCGTCAATGCGCTTGGCATTGTCGGCCTGATGAGCTTTCTGGTCGGCATTGTCGTTGCACAGCAAGGCGCGGTGCAATTGAAGCAGTTCGGCGCGGACGTCTTTGTCATCAACCTTGTCGGGCGCATCACCTTTCGCGAGCTTGGCGTACTGATGACCGCGATCATGATCGCCGGTCGGTCGGGCAGCGCCTTTGCCGCGCAGATCGGATCGATGAAACTTGCCGAAGAAATCGACGCCATGCGCACGATCGGCATGCCGCCGATTGAAGTGCTGGTGCTGCCGCGTTTGCTTGCCGCGGTCTTCGCCATGCCGCTGCTGGCCTTTTACGGATCGATGCTCGGCATATTGGGTGGCATGCTTTTGACATGGGCGTCGCTTGGCATTCCGCCCGCGACATTCATCGCGCGGCTGCAGGAGGTCGTACCGATCACCGATGTCTGGGTCGGCCTGATCAAGGCGCCGGTCTTTGGCCTGATCATCGCGGTTACCGGCTGTTTTCAGGGCATGCAGGTTCGCGGCAATGCCGAAGAGGTCGGCCAGCGTACGACCGCCGCCGTCGTGCAGGCCATCTTCCTAGTCATCGTGCTCGACGCGTTTTTCGCTGTGTTTTTCACAGCCATCGGGTGGAACTGATGGACGATATCGACAATCGCCGCGCACCGATTATTCGCGTGTCTGACCTCAAGAACAGCTTTGGAACACAGGTCGTGCACGAGAATCTCAACCTTGACGTCAGGCGCGGCGAGATCATCGGCATTGTCGGCGGATCGGGCACTGGCAAAACCGTGCTGATGCGATCGATCATCGGCCTGCAGCGCTACACGGCAGGCGAGGTTGAAATTTTCGGGCAGGCTGTGAGCGGGCTTGGTGAGAAGGAAGAGCTTGAGCTGCGGCGGCAATTTGGCGTGCTGTTCCAGAATGGTGCGCTGTTTTCAACGCTGACGGTGGCCGAGAATATCCAGGTGCCGATGCGGGAATTTTACGATGTTAATCCGCGTCTGATGGACGAGATCGCCGCCTACAAGATTTCAATGGTCGGACTGCCGCCCGAAGCCGGGCCTAAATATCCGTCTGAACTGTCAGGCGGCATGCGCAAGCGTGCCGGCCTTGCCCGTGCGCTGGCGCTCGACCCGCGGCTGCTGTTCCTTGACGAGCCGACAGCAGGTCTCGACCCGGTTGGCGCGGCGGCATTCGATCAATTGCTGCTCAGCCTGCGCGATACGCTGGATTTGACGGTTTTTCTGATCACCCATGACCTCGACACGCTGCACACGATTTGTGACCGCGTCGCTGTGCTTGCCGACAAACGCGTACTGACAGTTGGAACAATCGAGGAATTGCTGGAGTTTGATCATCCGTGGGTTAAGGAATATTTCCTCGGACCACGCGGGCGCGCCGCACTTTCAAAAGCTGGGAGCAGATAGGCATGGAAACCAAGAACAGCCATATGCTTGTCGGCGCGGTTGCCATTGCGCTTTTCATCGCGCTGTTCCTGTTCATTCTCTGGATTGCGCGCGTCGATACGTCGGACCGCCAGCGCTATGACATTTTCTTCCAGTCAGTGAGCGGGCTTGCCAAGGGCAGCGTCGTCAACTTTTCAGGCGTTCCCGTCGGCGCTGTCGAGGACATCGCGCTGATGCCTGATTCGCCCGAATTCGTACG
Organism: Sphingomonadaceae bacterium; assembly: GCA_041621755.1. Taxonomy (GTDB): domain Bacteria; phylum Pseudomonadota; class Alphaproteobacteria; order Sphingomonadales; family Sphingomonadaceae; genus Sphingosinicella. Next base: position 57,835 of record JBFKAE010000003.1, read on the forward strand.
AGTGCGCATCACCATCGACAATGAGGTGCCGATTCTGCAGGGCACGGTTGCCACGATCGCCGGTGTCGGCTTTACCGGCGTGGCGCTGGTTGAACTTGACGGCACGATCAAGGACGCACCACCGATCGACGAGCCGGGACCGTTCGGTGTCCCCGTCATTCCGACAAAACCTGGCGCGCTTGGCCAGTTACTCGACGCCGCACCGCAGCTTTTACAGCGCATCAGCACATTGACCGCGCGACTGAATGAAGTCTTGAGTCCGGCCAATCAGGAATCGATCGCGGGTATATTGAAAAACACCGACACGCTTTCCGGATCTTTGGCAGAGCGGTCGGACGAAATCGCGGCGACAATCGTCGAAGCGCGGGCTGCCATTCGCGACATCGGGCGGGTTGCGGGCAGCATGAGCGAACTGCTCGACAGTGAAGGCAAGCCATTGATCGTGGATCTGCGCAAGACATTGCGCCAGGCGGACAAGACCTTGGCCTCGGTTGAAGCGACCTCGAAGGCTGCGCGTGGCGGTGCGGAAATTCTGAGTACACAAACGCTGCCCGAGGTCACGCAACTGGTCAGCGATCTGCGTAAAATATCCACATCGCTTGGCGCGGTCGCAGCGAAGATGGATGAAGATCCGGCAGGCGCGCTGCTCGGCGGACGCAATCTGCCGGACTATAAACCAGAATGAGGAGGCAGGCCATGATACGCCGCGCGCGGATTTCCACAGTTTTGCTGGCCGTCACAATGGTCGCCGCCGCTTGCGGGCCGCTGGTGCAGGTCGGCGGCAATAGTCCCGCACCAAAGTCACTGATGACGCTGCGTGCCGACCCCGTCGAAACCCCAAAACCTGCAGACGGCGCACCGCTCCTGATCACCATGCCAACTGTACCGGGCGCGTTGCGGACGCTGCGCATCCCGGTAACAACCCGCGACACCGAGGTCGCCTATTTGACCAAGGCGAGCTGGGTCGAGCAACCGAATATCCTGTTCCGGCGTATGCTGGTGAGCGTCATACAGGACAATACGGGCCGCATAACCATAGACGAGCGCAACAGCGACATTGTCCCTGCCCACCGGCTTGGCGGGACGCTCAGCGAATTCGGGCTCGACGTCACTGGCCCGGAACCCATTGCCCGTGTGCGCTATGATGCCGTGCTGACGAGTGCTAAAGCAGGTTTGGTCGGCGCGCGGCGATTTGAGGCCGAAGTTCCGGTTTCATCTGAAAACGGTGCGGCAGTTGTGCAGGCCTTGAACGCAGGGGCAAACACTGTTGCGCGCGCGCTTGCCGATTGGATCGCCACCCAGAACTGAGTATGGCGAGGGAACTTACGAGCCTAAAAAGCCGTTTATCGAGTATGTGTTGCAAACGAGTGAGGTGAATTTTATGAGCCGCATGTCCAATAGAGCCGGCCTGGTCATTGCCGGGACGCTTGCGCTGTCAAGCTGCGCGGCGGGAAGCGTCGATCCGACCAATCCGCGCCAGATGAGCCAAAGCGAACGCCAGCAGGGCGCGAAGGCGCATACGGAGATTCTGGCCGAATTCGGCGGTGCCTATACGGGCCCCGGCACGACAATGGTGTCCAATATCGGCAAAAAGGTAGCCGTCCAATCGGGCCTGGTAAGATCAGGCAATGAGTGCACGGTGACGCTGCTCAACACCAGCGTTGTCAATGCTTTTGCGATCCCGGGCTGCTACGTCTACATGACGCGCGGCCTGCTTTCGATCATGAACGACGAAGCTGAACTCGCGTCGGTCCTTGGCCACGAAGTCGGCCATGTCGCGGCCAACCATTCGAAAAAACGCCAGAATGCAGCGCTTGGCAGCGGTATATTGTCGGTATTGGCCGCGGTTCTGACCGGCAGCAGCCAGATAGGACAGCTCGCTGGACAGCTCGGGCAGGTCTATACGCTCAAATATTCGCGTGATCAGGAATATCAGTCCGACGATCTTGGCATTCGCTATATGACCAAGGCTGGTTACGATCCCTATGCCGCGGCCGATATGCTGAAGTCGCTTGGCGATCAATCGGCGCTCGAGGCCAAAATCAGAGGCCGTGACGAGGCCGCCGCCATACCGTCCTGGGCGCGCAGCCACCCGCTCACCACCGACCGCGTTAACCGTGCGACGCGAAAGGCAAGCGAAACCGGACTGAGACCGGGGCAGCAGGCGCGCGATGCGGCCGGATATTTCGCCAACGTCGACGGCATGCTTTATGGCGACGACCCGGCGCAGGGCTTTGCCGATGGTAATAAATTCGCGCATCCTACATTGAAGATCGCCTTTGAAGTGCCACAGGGATTCTGGCTGAACAATGGCACCAGCAGTGTCACGGCAACCGGCGCCGGTCAGACGCAGATCCAGTTTGCAGGCGCGGCGCTTGCCGCCGGAGAGAGCCTCGATAATTATATTTCGAAGCTGTTCACCGCACTGCTCGGCGATGCGAAGGCGCGCGCACAGTTTTCAGGCATCGCCAATACGACAATCAACGGCATGAACGCCGCGACCGCGACCGCACGCGTCGCGACGCAAAACGGGCAGACCGATGTCACCGCCGTTGCCTATCGTGCCGGGGACACAACCGGCTATCATTTCCTGTTTGTGTCACCAGCCAACGTCGACGACAGCCGGATTGTCAGCCAGGTCTCGCGCTCGTTCCGGAAATTAAGCGACAGCGAAGCGGCTGCCCTGAAAAAACGCGTGGTCGACGTGGTCACGGTGCAACGCGGCGACACCGCGCACAGTCTGGCGCAGCGCATGGCGTTTGACGATTACCGGCTGGAGCGGTTCCTGATGATCAACGACCTTGCGTCCAATGCAACATTGCAGGTCGGACAGAAGGTCAAGATCATCGTCTATAGCTGAGCAGGGCGGTGCTGAAAGCGTGCAAAAAGAAAGGGCGGCGAGTTGAACTCGCCGCCCTTCTTTAACTGCTTGTGATGAAAAGGCGCTTACGCGTTTTCCATTTCCGTTGCAGCTTCGTTCATCGTGTTGCTGATGGCGTTGCCAAGCGAACCCATCGCAGTGATAGCAGCAACAGCAATAAGCGCAGCAATCAGACCATATTCGATTGCGGTTGCACCCTTTTCATCGGTGCGAAATTTGCGAAAAAACGACATTTGCTTCTCTCCTAATACCAAGTTCTATACATACCCGGTTTGATCCTCTGTCCCGTCCAAGTGGGTCAGTAATCTACGTTTTAATCGAATGCCGTTGCAAAATACTTAAGAGCCACGATGAAAATGCGTTAACTATAAAAATATTTGTGGCGGTATCGAAATATTCAAAAATAAGGACCGGCAGATGATATCTGCCAGTCCCGCGTGACGATCTGTTGTGTTCCTAGCTGGAAGAGACTGTGTTTTCGACGCGATTCCACATATTGCTGAGACCACCCCCGAAATTGGTGAAGGC
>JBFKAE010000004.1:0-56425 GCA_041621755.1 Sphingomonadaceae bacterium
AACGCTCATCGAACGCCCGACAACAATCGCCTCTGCAGCCAATGACAATGACGCGGATCATGATTCGGCGAAGCCCAACAGCGAAGCGGCGCAGGCCGCACGCAAAAGCCTTGGCATCACCCTTGCCGAACTGACCCCCGAACTGCGCCGCCAGCTCAGCGTCGATGACGGCGTCGAAGGCGTCGTCATCGCCGGATTAAGCCGCAACAGCGACGCTGCAAAGCGCGGCCTGCAACGCGGCGATATCATCATCTCAATCAACCAGAAGCCGACCAAAACCGCAGCAGCAGCAGCAGCAGCCGTCGAAGCTGCACGCAAAAGCGGCCGCGATACAGTGGTGCTTTTCGTCAAGCGCGGGTCCTCGCCGCCACGCTTTATCGGTATCGAAATGATCGGCAAAGACGGCAAGTAAACGGCGACGTCCCACACGTGTAGATATTGACCACCCCTTCTGCATGGCTAACAATGGCCATGCAGAAGGGGAAATGTCTTATGTCTCATATCTTTGTCGGCACGGGCGGTGGTGAACCGCAACAACTTGACCTCTCGCGCGCCAACCGGCACGGACTGATCGCGGGTGCGACAGGCACCGGCAAGACCGTCAGCCTGCAGATTCTCGCCGAAGGCTTTTCCAAGGCAGGCGTCCCGGTTTTCATGGCCGACGTCAAAGGCGACCTTGCCGGGCTTGCCATGCCTGGCTCCCCATCCCACAAGGCCCACGACAAACTCCTCGAACGCGCCGCCACGATCGGCCTTGAAGATTATGAATATGACAGCTTTCCGGCTGTATTCTGGGACCTTTTTGGCGAACAGGGCCACCCGGTGCGCACAACCATATCGGAAATGGGACCGCTGCTGCTTTCGCGCCTGATGGGCCTCAACGAAACACAGGAAGGCGTGCTCACCATCGCCTTTCGCATCGCCGACAATGAAAAACTCGTGCTGCTCGACCTGAAGGATCTGCAGTCGATGCTCGTCTATCTTGCCGACAATGCCGACAAGGTCGGTGTGCGTTACGGCAATGTCTCCAAGGCCAGCGTCGGTGCGATCCAGCGGCAATTGCTGGTGCTCGAAAATGAAGGGGCAGGTCAGTTCTTTGCCGAACCCGCGATCAACGTAATGGATTTCATCAAGACCGGCAGCGATGGCCGCGGGCAGGTCAATATCCTTGCCGCCGATAAATTAATGGGCAGCCCGCGCCTCTATGCAACCTTCCTGCTCTGGCTCCTGTCGGAACTCTTCGAAGAGCTTCCCGAAGTCGGCGATCCCGACAAACCAAAGCTCGTCTTCTTTTTCGATGAAGCCCATCTCCTCTTCGACGAGGCGCCAAAGGCGCTGATCGAAAAGGTTGAACAGGTCGTCCGCCTGATCCGGTCAAAGGGCGTCGGGGTGTTCTTCATCACGCAGAACCCGACCGATGTTCCTGAAAATATCGGCGGTCAGCTTGGCAACAGGATTCAGCATGCGCTGCGTGCCTTCACGCCGCGCGATCAAAAGGCGATCAAAGCCGCTGCCGAAACTTTCCGTATCAACCCGGCGCTTGATGTCGCAACCGTCATTACCGAGCTTAAGGTCGGCGAAGCGCTGGTCTCGATGCTCGACGACGATGGCGCGCCAACACCCGTTGAACGGACATTGATCCGTCCGCCCGAATCGCGTCTTGGGCCACTAAAGCCTCAGGAGCGCACAGTGCTGATGGCCGGTTCACCCTTTGCCGGACAATATGAAGACACTATCGACCGCGAATCGGCATTCGAAATTCTGCAGGATCGCGCCAAGGCCGCACTGGAAGATGCAGAAGAGGAAGAAGCCGAAACCCAATCCTCGTCATCGCGCGGAAAATCGGCAGGCGGCTGGATCGGCGCTGCGATGAAGCGGGTCGCTATGGCCGTCGCTGGCGCCGTGCTCGCCAAAAAGGCGCGCGACTTTGGCAACATGCTGGCGGGTAAAAAGCCCGGCAAACGCCGTGTCTCGCAAACCGCATCATCGGCCGGAATCGCCGGTGGCCAGATTGGCTATGAAATCGGCAAGGCGCTCGGTGGCACGACCGGTGGCCGCATCGGCCGCGGCATTCTTGGCAGCTTCAGCCGCTCTATGGCAAAAAAGTTCGATTAGTCAGTCAGGCAAGTACGCAAAATTTTATCATCCCGAGCGTAGTCGAGGGACCGCAGGGCCCTGAAACCACCATGCCCCAAGGCAGAGCCCGAAGCCTGTTCTGCCAGCCGACCCTTAACCGCCGGTGCTGACCTGCGCGATATTGGCGTCGCCATTGCCTTCGCCGGTATCAAGGATTGTCTTCAAAAGCGCCCCTTTATCCACGACCGACGTATTGGGATCACCGGCCGTCGAACGTGCGGTCGGGTCCACATCTTGCGCATCCGCACCGTTCAGCAATTGCTGTTCGCCAGATGATTTCGCAGGCACGCGCGCGCCTTCGCCAAACAACGCCTCGATCGCACGCGTCTGGCTGTCATTTTCAAGCGGACGCGGCTGACCGGGGCGCGGCGGCGCCATGTTGTAATCGGGCGGCACGACCAGCGGCGCAGAGCGGCCAATGGCAAATTCGTCGGGCGATTCGCGGTTATAGATCCCCGACTTGCCGCACGCCCCAAGCGCGATAAGGCCGGCACCAAGGACGGCAAATTTTACGATGGACGACATAGACTAGTTCTCCAGATGATCTTCCCGCGCCGCCGGTTTGCGCTCAAACAACGCGCGCAGCAACAATAATGCGACGCCTATGGTAATGCCTGCGTCGGCGACATTGAAGACGTAAAAACTCAAATCGCCCCAATAGAGGTGCACAAAGTCGACGACATAGCCAAAACGCACACGATCGACGATATTTCCGACCGCGCCGCCCAGCACCAATCCCATCGCCAATATGTCGATACCATTCGTCTCGCGTCGCATCCACCATGCAACCCCTGCGGCAATCGCAGCGGTCAAAACCGTCAGCGACCAACGCCCGACATCGCCGTCGGCCTGAAACAGCCCCATCGATACACCGTAATTTTCAACCCAGGTCAGGTTGAACAGCGGCAAAACTTCAATGCTGCCCAGCGCTTCAAGCCCAAGGACATCGCTCACCCAATATTTGGTGATCTGATCGAGCAGGAAAATGACAAGCGCAAGCCCATAGCCCTGGCTGGCCGTAAACCCCTTCACGCGACGACCTCTGCACAGCGCCCGCAAAGCTCGCTCGTCGGATCAACATCCCCCGTATGCCGCCAGCACCGCGCGCATTTTTCTTCCGCCGTTTTCGACACTGAAATCGAATCCCCGTCCGCAAATTTGACATTCGCGACGATACAAAGCTCTGCAAAGTCGACGCTGTCGGCACCCTCGAACGCCGGGACGACCACCTCTGCCTCGTTGCTCGACCGGATGACCTTGTCGCGGCGCAGTGGCTCGATGGCTTCGGTGACCTCGCCACGCACGTCGCGCAATTTGGTCCAGCGTTTGCCGAGCGCATCATCGCGCCATGCCGCATCAATCTCCGGCCAGTCGAGCAGATGCACCGACCCGTCCTCGCTCGGAAAGCGCGTCTGCCAGACCTCTTCGGCGGTAAAGCACAAGACCGGCGCGAACCAGCGCGTCAGCGCGTGGAACAATATGTCGAGCACGGTCCGGCACGCTCGCCGCTTTTGCCCGCTTGGCGCGTCGCAATAGAGGCTGTCCTTGCGCACATCGAAATAGAATGCGCTGAGGTCGAGCGCCGCGAACTGCTGCAACGCCGTCACATAGGCGGTGAAATCAAAGTCGTTGAGGTTCGCCTTCAACTGCCCGTCAAGCTCGGTCAGGCGATGCAATACCCAGCGTTCAAGCTCGGGCATATCGGCGACGTCAACCCGCTCGCTTTCGTCAAAATCGCCGAGCGCGCCAAGCAGATAGCGGAACGTGTTGCGCACCTTGCGATAGGCGTCCGACATGCCGCGGATGATTTCGTCACCGATGCGGTGATCCTCGGTATAATCGACCGACGCCACCCACAGCCGCAAGATATCCGCGCCATTCACGTCGATGATCTTTTGCGGATCGATGGTGTTGCCAAGGCTTTTTGACATTTTCATGCCCTTGGAATCCATCGTAAAGCCGTGCGTCAGCACCGCTTTATAAGGCGCTTTTCCCCGCGTGACGCAGCTTTCGAGCAGGCTCGACTGGAACCAGCCGCGATGCTGGTCGGTGCCTTCAAGGTAAAGATCCGCAGGCGATTGCTGACCCGGCCACCTGCCGCTTTCCAGCACAAAGGCATGGGTCGACCCGCTGTCGAACCAGACGTCTAGAATATCGTTTACAGTCTCATAATCGTCCGCTTTGTACGGATCGCCCAACAGCTTTTGATGATCGGCTGCAAACCATGCATCCGCACCACCTTGCCGCACCGCCTCGACAATCCGCGCATTGACCTGCGCGTCCTGCAGAAACTCGCCTGTCTCCTTGTGGACATAAAGCGTCAGCGGCACGCCCCACGCGCGCTGGCGCGACAGCACCCAGTCCGGCCGCCCTTCAACCATTGAACCGATGCGGTTCTTACCACGCGCCGGAACGAACCGTGTCTTTTCAATTTCGGCCAGCGCAATCTCGCGCAAGGTTCGTCCTTCACCCTGCGCGTCGCGGATATCCGCTTCATTCGCGCACAGTGGAATCTGCCCGTCAGCACGGTCCATCGCGACGAACCATTGCGGCGTGCAGCGATAGATCAGCTTCGCCTTCGACCGCCAGCTATGCGGATAGCTGTGCTGGTAATCCGCACTTGCCGCCAAAAGCCCGCCCGCTTCGCGCAGTGCAGTGCACACCGGCCCGTCGGGCGCGTTGACTTTATAGACATGGTCGCCGCCAACCACCGGCCAGTCCGACTTGTACGCGCCGTCCGGTCCAACCACGAACAGCGGATCGATGCCGTGCGCCTTGCACAGGTAAAAGTCATCCTCGCCATGATCGGGCGCCATATGGACAAGCCCCGTACCGCTGTCGGTGGTGACAAAATCACCGGGCAAAAGCGGACGCGGTTCGGCAAAAATCCCGCCATGTTTGTGCAGGGGATGTTTTGCAACCGCCCCGGCAAGACCTTGCGCGCTTATTTGACGAACAGCTTTTACCACAACCCCTGTGCGTGCGGAAAAATCATCGACCAACGCCGCAGCGATCAGGAACGATTCGCCATCGGCATCTGCCAGCACATAGTCAACATCCTCACCATAGGCCAAGGCCCTGTTCACGGGCAGCGTCCACGGCGTCGTCGTCCAGATCACTGCATGCGCGCCGACCAGCTCGGGCGCATTCGGCGCGTCTGTAATCTCGAACGCCACATCGATCTGCGTTGATGTAATATCCTGATATTCGACTTCGGCTTCGGCGAGCGCGGTCTTTTCGACCGGCGACCACATGACGGGTTTTGCGCCGCGATACAGCATGCCCGATGTCGCGACTTTCAGAAACTCCTCAACAATCACCGCTTCGGCATCGTAATCCATCGTCAGATACGGGCGATCCCATTCGCCCATGACGCCAAGCCGCTTGAACTGTTCGCGCTGCAGATTGACGAACTTGTCGGCATAGGCCCGGCACTCGCCCCGGAATTCCAGCGGGTCGACATCGTCCTTGTTGCGCTTTTTCTTGCGATACTGCTCCTCGATCTTCCATTCGATCGGCAGGCCGTGACAGTCCCAGCCCGGCACATAAGGCGCGTCCTTGCCAAGCAAGGTCTGCGAGCGCACGACCAGATCCTTCAATATCTTGTTGAGCGCATGCCCGATATGGATGTCGCCATTGGCATAAGGCGGGCCATCATGAAGGATGAATTTCTCGCGGCCTTCACGGTGCGCGCGCAGCCTCCCGTAAAGATCCTGTTTCGCCCAGCGGGCCAGCCATTCCGGCTCCTTGCGCGCAAGCCCCGCCTTCATCGGAAAATCCGTCTTCGGCAGGAAAACCGTGTCGCGATAGTCTTTTTTGGTGTCTTCAGTCATATGGCGCACGGATTAGGGCCTGCGCCGCGTTGCAGCAACACATGATTTTCAAGCAGCAAGCGCCGCGCGCGCCGCTTCCGCGTCCTTGCCGATCTGCGCTTTCAGTTCGTCAAGCCCGCTCAGCTTCAATTCGGGCCGCAAATATTTGACGAGGCTGGTCGAAATCTCCTGCCCGTAAAGATCGCCCTCAAAATCGAACAGCCATATCTCCAGCAACTCCTTTGGCGGGTCGAACATTGGCCGCACACCAATATTGGCGACACCGTCAACAACCTCGCCATTCGCCAACCGACAGCGCACCGCATAAACGCCATATGCCGGACGCACATAATCGCCCAGCGTGACATTTGCGGTCGGCACGCCAATCGTGCGCCCGCGCTTGTCGCCATGCTCGACAATCCCGCGGATCGAAAACGGGTGACCGAGTAAACCGCCCGCAAGCTCGCAATCGCCCGCCTGCAACGCGGCGCGCACGCGCGTCGATGAAATAATCGCACCACCCTCGTCACGAACCGGGCTGACGACATGCGTCTCCATACCGTGCGCCGCACCATAATCCTTCAACTGCGGCGTGTTTCCCGCCGCGTGTCTGCCAAAAGTAAAATTATCGCCCGTGACGATACCACTCAGCCCGCATTTTTCGGCCAACCAGTCGCTGACGAATGCCTCTGCGGTAATGTCGGCAAAATCTGCATCAAAGGCCAACACAACACTCGCATCGACTCCAAAGGCTTCGAGCAGGTCAAGTTTCTGCGCCGTCGTTGACAACATGAAAGGCGGCGTCGCGGGACGAAACAGGCGCAGCGGATGCGGATCGAACGTCACCACCAGCGCAGGCACACCCGCCACAGTGGCAAGTTCCTTTGCTCGCCCGACCACCGCCCGGTGGCCAAGATGAAAGCCATCGAAATTGCCAAGCGCTGCAATCCCACCGCGCAGCTGCTCGGGCAGCTTCATATTTCCCGTTATGCGTTCCATGCTTTGTCCCTAGCGATACTGCCACGCGTCGCCAAGCTCAGCGTTGCGGCAGCCCCGCGCCCAACAGACGCATGACATTGCCACCCATGACTTTTTCAATCTCAACTTCAGAGAACCCCTGATCAAGAAGCGCCTGGCTAACCGCCGCAAGTTGCGCAGTATCAAAGCCGACCGTGACCGTCCCGTCAAAATCCGATCCAAGCCCAACATGGTCAATGCCGACAAGATCGCGCACATGGCGGATCGCCCGCGCGGCAGATTGCGGAGTCGGATCGCAAATCGCGACGTCCCAATAGCCGATGCCGATAATACCGCCATTTGCAGCAATGCCACGTATCTGCCGATCATCAAGGTTGCGCGTCGCGTCGCAGGTTGCCTTGACGCCGCCATGTGAAGACACAACCGGTCGCCGTGCCATCTTCAGCACATCATCAATTACCGCCGGACTGGCGTGGGCAAGATCGACGATCATGCCAATATCCTCCATGCGGCGCACCACCTGTCGGCCAAATGGCGTAAGCCCGCCTTTCATGACGCCATGCGCCGACCCACCAAGCTCATTATCAAAAAAATGCGTCAGCCCGGCCATACGAAACCCCGCATCGAACAACATATCGAGATTGTCGATACGCCCTTCAAGATTGTGCAGCCCTTCAACCGACAGCAACGCGCCCGTTACGTTGCTGCTCGACGCACGCCGCGTCAGCAATCTGTCGAGATCATCGCGGCTGCGGATCATCAAATAGCCGCCCCCCTCTGCAGCACGGTGCATTTTTTCTGAATGATAAAGCGAACGCTGCAGCAGCGAATCCCACGTTCGTGGCGGCTGCAATTGCGCGATGACCAGCCCGGTAATGTCGTCGCTGTCATCGTCGTTGTAATCGTCGTTCAGGCCCTTTGGCGATTTCGTCACCGACGAAAAAATTTGCAACGTCACATTGCCTTCACGCAGGCGCGGCAGGTCAACGTGCCCCCGTGACGACCGTTTCGCCGGGTCACGCTTCCAGAGCAGCGTATCGGCATGCATATCGACGACGACCAGCCGGTCGTGCAACGCCTGCGCCTTTGCGCCGACCGTCCATTCACCCGACCCTTCGATACGGTTCATAGACCGCTCGACGATGCCAGGGATAATCGCGAAATAGCCGACAATCAGCGAGGCGAGCACCCCAACACAAACCCACAGCCATTTCCGGCGCGGTGTGTGTTGCGGTGCCTTCGCCATCACACCGCCTTCAGCGTCACAAAATCAAACGCCGGATTACCGTCGCTTGCCGGATGTTTTTCCCGCGCCACTTCATGCCAGCGCCCCTTGTCGATTTCGGGAAACCAGGTGTCGCCTTCAGGGCTGGCATGAATCTCAGTCAGCTCAATCCGGCTCGCCGACGGTAAAGCCAGCCTGTAAATTTCCGCGCCACCAATCACCATATAATGTTCGGCGCGCGTGCGCGGATCGAGACCCGCTGCCGCAATTGCCTCGGCAAGGTTCGGAACGACCGTCACACCCTCTGCCGTCCAGTCCGTGTCGCGGGTCAGCACAATATTATGGCGCGCAGGCAGCGGCTTTCCAATCGATTCAAACGTCTTGCGCCCCATAATCACAGGCTTGCCGACGGTCAGTTTTTTGAAGCGCTTCAAGTCGGCAGGCAGGTGCCAGGGCATCGCGCCTTCCATACCGATCACGCCATTATCAGCCCGTGCGACGACGAGGACAATTTCGGGATTTCTGACGGTCCGGCTCAAACCGCTACCTGTGCCTTGATATGCGGGTGCGCCTCATAACCGACCAGTTCAAAATCGTCATAGGTAAAGCCGAAAATATCGGTGACATCCGGATTTATGCGCATTTCGGGCAGCGGTTTCGGGCGACGTTTCAACTGTTCATCAGCTTGGTCGAGGTGGTTGAGATAAAGATGCGTATCGCCAAAACTGTGTATGAACTCACCAGGCCGCAGCCCGCTCACCTGCGCCATCATCATCGTTAACAGCGCGTAGGAAGCGATGTTAAATGGCACGCCAAGAAAAATATCGGCGCTGCGCTGGTAAAGCTGGCACGATAACCGCCCATCGGCGACATAGAACTGGAACAGGCAATGACATGGCGGCAGAGCCATCTGGTCAACATCGGCAACGTTCCATGCCGATACGATCAAACGCCGCGATTCCGGCGACGTGCGGATCATGTCGGTGACGTTTTTCACCTGATCGATAACACGCCCGTCAGCGGTTTCCCAACGCCGCCACTGCTTGCCGTAAACCGGACCAAGTTCGCCGCGTTCATCGGCCCATTCGTCCCAGATGCGCACGCCATTGTCGTTGAGATACTTGATATTGGTATCACCGGCGAGGAACCACAGCAGCTCGTGCACAATTGATTTCAGGTGCAGTTTTTTCGTCGTCACCATCGGAAAGCCGTCAGCAAGGTCAAAACGCATCTGGTGCCCGAACACCGAAAGCGTGCCGGTACCGGTCCTGTCGCCACGCTTGGTTCCATTGCGGCGAACGCGCGCCAATAGGTCGAGATATTGCTGCAAAACCCGTGTCTCCGGCATGAATCGCCCATTGCGACTCGTCACGCGACACAATCCCAGACCAAAGGCGGCTTGCCAAGCCAAACCAAAAATGCATTCATTTCGGATGTGTTGTTGCGTATGAGTGATTCGAAATTATGCTTGATGTTGAAGTGTTTAGCCTTATCGCAGGCTATTGGCTATTTACACGTGAAATATTGCTGCTTGCCGGACTGGCCGTCCTGATCACCGGTCTTGATGACCTTGTTGTCGATGGCCTTTATATCGGTCGGCGCATCTGGCGACACATCACAATCTATCGCCGCTACCGTCCGGCGACGGTCGATGCGCTTGCCACTGGCACGCCCGAAGGCGGCATGGCGATTTTCATACCGGCATGGAACGAGGCCAGCGTCATAGGCTCGATGCTGCGCAACACACTGCGCCGCTGGACTTACGCGAATTACCGGATTTTCGTCGGCGTCTACCCCAATGATCCCGATACCACGGCGGTCGTCGCAGCAATGGCCGATCCACGCGTCGAACTCGTCGTCGTCGACAGGCCGGGCAGGACAACCAAGGCGCATTGCCTCAACAATCTCTGGCGGGCGATGGAACATCACGAGCACGCCTTTGGCAGGCGCTTCAAGGCCATTGTGCTGCACGACGCCGAAGACGTCGTGCACTCGCGTGAACTTGTCGTCTTTGATTATCTCATACCGCACAGGGCGATGGTGCAATTGCCTGTCGCACCAATTCCCGATCCTCGCTCACGCTGGATAGCGGGGCACTATCTCGACGAATTTGCCGAAAGTCACACCAAGGAGATGGTGGTGCGTGAAGCGATTGGTGCGGCCATGCCCTCGGCGGGCGTCGCCTGCGCTTTTGATCGTACCATGCTGGGCTGGATCGCCGATGATCTTGGCGGTGCGCCGTTCGATCCGGATTCACTGACCGAAGATTACGAACTTGGGCACAGGATCGCGGCGCGTGGCGGCACAGCAGCGCTCGTGCGAATTCGTAGCAGTATAGGCAACGGCCATGTCAGAACGCGCGAACATTTTCCCGCGACACTCGAAGACGCACTCAGGCAAAAAACCCGGTGGATGCTTGGCATTGCCCTGCACGGCTGGGATCGCATCGGGTGGCAGGGCGGGTTTGCGGCGCGTTACATGTTGCTGCGCGACCGCAAGGCGCTGCTCAACGCACTCATCATCGTCCTTGCCTACATGGCCGCACTTGCTTTTACAGGCGCGCTCATCATCCGCGCGACGCTGCCTGCCGCAGCGGGTTTGCCCCCGATTGTCGAACCCGGCAGCGGTCTTGCTATGCTGCTCGGCGCAACGAGTCTGCTTCTGGTCTGGCGGCTATCCATGCGGGTGATATTCACCGCGCGCCAGCACGGATGGATCGAAGGCGTCCGCGCCCTGCCGCGCGCCTTCATTGCCAACATCATCAACTTCCTCGCCACCCTACGCGCAGTACGGCAATATCTGATAGTACTGCGCACAAAGGCAAAGCCGGTCTGGGACAAAACTGAGCACCAGTTTCCGCAATCGGTACCTGCCGAATGAAGCGGCCTCTACGCGCCTTTACTGTGTTGGCTATGCTGCTCTGTTTCTGGGCAGGTTGGCGCTTGCACGCAGTCCAGACCGCTTACGCGCTGATGATATCACCGAAAGACATCGTACGCGCAAAGATAAATGCCGATGATATGGCGTCTCTCGCCCCCATTATATCTCTGCCGACAATGCCCAAAATCCCGCAGCATAAAAGGCCGACGCTTTTCGCCGCACAGAAGACCCACCATCGCGCCACAGTGCTGACCGCCTATAATGTTCAGAATGATCCCGCTCCACCAGCGCTCCCAGATGACGCCCATATCATGGCGACACGCGCTTATGCTGCACTCGATGCCGGTGACCGCCGCACCGCATATACCGATTTTGAACGCGCACTGCACGCCGCCCCTGATCACCCGAATGCCGCGCTTTGGCGCGCAGAATCAAGCCGGCTGACGCGGCGTTGGGAACTTGATGCCTACAGCCTGATCCGCGGCATTGGCGACACGGTTTCAGCCAATGCCCGACCTCTGCTCGGCGGTGGCCAGAGCGGACTTCAGATCCACTTCACACCTGATCCGCTTTCATCCGCACCCTTTGCCGCCTATGGCCGCACCACAATCGCGCAGGACTGGCTCGATTTTGACGACGCCAGCGCCCAGGCCGCACTTGGCGTACGCTGGTCGCCTTTAGGTCGAACCATGCCGAATATCGGTGTCGAACGCCTTTTCGCCATCGGCAAAAATGGACGCAACGCCTGGGCAGCACGGATTGCGGGCGGCACATGGAAACACATCCCTCATCCACTCGCTCTCGATCTTTCCACCTATGCCGAAGCCGGAATCATCGGGATGTCGCGCACCGATCTTTATGTCGGCGGTCAGGCCTATGCCCTCCATTCGATTTTCGCGCGCGGTGCAACACAGATCTCAATCGGCAGCGGGCTATGGGGCGGTCTGCAGAAAACCCATTTCAGCGCACCATCACGCGTCGATTTGGGGCCAAGCCTCCAGATCATGCACGGACGCGGCAAGGGGCGGCTGGAGGCACGCCTTGAATACCGACAAAAACTTCTCGGCAAGGCGCTACCGCGCAGCGGCGCAGCCCTCACTCTTGTTACGGCTTTTTAGGATCATGACGATTTTATCACCCAAACCGGATTTAAATAGCAATCGTTAAGCTTCGCCATGTAAGGACTCAGAAACGATACTGGGGATACTGAATATTGACTGATAACCGCTCTCGCTCTCACACGCTTGTATCTGGCCGCCTGACTGCTGGCGACCATATGGAGATGGTCCGCGTCCGCGATTTGTCCGAAGGCGGCGCGAAGATCGAATGCTCACGCCATTTCAAGCCGGGAACACAGGTTGTATTGGACACCGCCAAGACCGGCGAAGTTACAGGCAAAATCGTATGGTCAAAAGATGGCCGGGCAGGCATTGATTTTGATATTGAGGTCGTCCTCAAGTTCGACGCAAAGCCCGTTAAACTGAAAACACCCAAAAGCGCTACTTACCGCCGCCCAACGCTCATGCCACAAATTACGGCCAAGCCTGCAAAAGCCGAAGACTGGCAATAGCTATCCGATATTGTCGTTGGCGATCTTGCGCCGCGCTTCCAGTTGTCGAAGAATCTCGCGCGTACGCATCAGACCCAGCATTTCGTTGACCGACGATATGCCACGTTCGGCCATGTCAAGCACTTGATCCTCGCCAACGTCGCCAGCCGTATGTTCAAAGAACAGCCGCATTTCCTGGCCGACGAGCCAGCGGACAAATTCAACATACATATCAATCATGTCGGGGCCGCCATCAAAGCCGCGTGCCTCGGTAAAACCGATCGCGCGCAAGTCTCCAAGACATTGGCCGATCGCCACATCGCGCGGACCGACCAGACCATCGGCCCCAATCGAAATCATGCCTCGCGCGACAGCCTCCTCCAACTCATCAAGCGGACATCCACAATGAGTAGATAGATCGACAAGCGTCATACCTTCGCCACCACTGTCGAGACGCGCGCGCAACATGGCATCCAGATCGGGGAAGGCTCCCGCATGCAGCCAACGATCACTATCCTCCGCATTGAGCAGCGATTTGATAATCGCCAACGGCAAAAAGCGTTCCTCCTGCAGACGCTTGATAATACGCAGGCGCGTCACATGTTCATCGCGATAGGAAGCGCTGTTGGCAGAAGCGCGTTCAGGCTCTGGTAACAAGCCTTCACGGATATAGAAGCGAATGGTTTCGCGTCCGACACCCGTCTTTTTTTCCAGTTCGCGCATGCGCATGATGCGTGCTCCCAATGCCGCTTGCGCAGCCTTGAATTCAATTCGGAACCTAACAGGTTACGCGGCACATTGCCACGCGAATGCATACCTGAATGTTCACAGATGTGCATCGGACAAGATAAAGCGGGCAAAATCAGCAAATTTGTTTCGTCGCGCGGCGAATGCGGTGGCGGCCACCGGCCCGCTGCGTTAAATCACGACAATGGACATATACCTTCCCATTGCCGAGCTCAGCGTCAACGCGCTCGTCATCGTGGGACTGGGTGTCCTTGTCGGGTTCATGTCGGGCATGTTTGGTATTGGCGGCGGCTTCCTGACAACCCCGCTTTTGATGTTTTACGGCATCCCGCCTGCAGTCGCTGTGGCCTCATCCGCGACGCAGATAACCGGATCAAGCGTTTCGGGGGCGCTGGCGCATTTCAAACGCGGCGGCGTTGACGTTAAAATGGGGGCTGTGCTCGTCGCAGGCGGCGTCTGCGGGTCGCTGATCGGGTCATTCCTGTTTCGGCTTTTGCAGCGCATAGGCCAGATCGATATCACGATTTCCCTGATCTACATCGTCTTCCTCAGCATTGTCGGCGGCCTTATGCTGGTGGAATCGACCCGTACCATGCTCCGAACGCGACGGGGCGATGCGCGACGCGTAAAACTACACAATCACGTCCCCTTCATCGCGGCATTGCCGATGAAAATGCGTTTCTACAAATCGGGCCTCTATATTTCGCCCATTGCCCCGTTCGCGATTGGCGTTTCAGTCGGCATACTGACATTCATCATGGGGATTGGCGGCGGGTTCATCATGGTACCCGCGATGATCTATCTTCTCGGCATGTCGGTCTCGGTCGTTGTCGGCACATCACTGTTCCAGATCGTGTTCACAACCGTCGCCATCACCTTGTTGCACGCCGTCCAGTCAAAAACGGTCGACATCGTTCTTGCCGTCATGCTCCTGGTCGGCGGCGTCATCGGCGCGCAACTTGGCGTTCGTGTCGCCCAAAAACTTCCACCTGAAAAGCTGCGCCTGGCGCTCGCTATACTGGTGATTGTGGTTGCGATACGGCTGTTCGTCGGCCTGACATGGACGCCAAGCGAGCTTTATTCGGTGCAAGCCGGATGAGACAACTTATCGCCCTCATCTGCTTCGTATTGCTTGGCGGCGCCGCACCACCGCGGCTAATCGCAGATCTCAGCCAGAGCAAAATCGACATTGTTTACACATTCGCAGGTGCCGAACTGCTGATCTTTGGCGCAATTCAGTATCCTGGATCACCACCAGACACCCGCTCGGACATCGCCATCATCGTCCGCGGGCCGCCCGAGGCGATCACAGTACGAAAAAAGGCGCGAATCGCGGGCATCTGGGTCAACACACGGGCCGTGCGCTTTGAAACAGCGCCATCCTTTTATAGCGTCGCAACCACCAAACCAATCGCCGATCTCGTCGACGAGCGGACAGCAACGATATACGAACTCGGCCTCGATCACCTGCAGCTCTCGCCGGTATCGTCAAGCAACGCCAAAGAGATACGAAGCTTTGAAAGCGGTTTCCTCAACCTGCGCCAGAGCGAGGGGCTGTATTCGGATGCACCTGAAGGCGTCCAGTTGACCGAGAACGTGCTTTATCGCACCCGTGTCCTAATCCCGAGCCAGGTACCGGTCGGCAACTACACTGTCGAAATCCACCTTATCGAGAAGGGCGAAGTGCTGGCCAGCACGACACGCGATATCAGCATCGATAAATCGGGGTTCGAACGTGACGTCTATGTTGCGTCACAAAAAAACAGTTTCTCCTACGGCCTGATCGCAGTCGTGCTTGCACTGCTACTTGGCTGGGTTGGCGGACTTTTTTCGCGAAAATAAACGCTTCGTTAGCCCCTGTCTGCCAAAACACCCTGCCGAAGAAAATTAGTAACTGCGTAAGGGGATCATTGTTTTGGAACAGCCATTCTCGCCAACAACTGCCGATACCATTGAAGATGAAAACATTTTCCTGACGGCAGCAAAGACCACCAATGATCCCGCCATGATTGCGATCGGCACGATCCGCGAAATTACCGGCGGCTCGGCAACATGCAGTTTCGACCCTTCAACACTCAGATCCATCGCGAAGCACAATGACAAGACCATCGCGATGTCAGGGCAGGTCGGCAGTCAGGTCAAAATCAAGGTCGGCGACTTATGGTTGCTTGGCAACGTCCGCGACATGCGTTTTGAAGAAGCCAGCGACCAGATCCTGTCCAGCGTCGACTTCCTTGGTGAGGGCCCGGAAAACCCGGTCACCGGTACATTGCAAAGCTTCCGTCGTGGCGTCACGCGATACCCGATGCCCGGGGATGAGATTTTCGCGGTATCGCGCGCCGATCTCGTGCTGGTTTTCGCCGCAGAAGGTCGTCCGCATATTGAAATCGGCACCGTTTATCCAACCGAGGACGTCCGCGGCTCATTGCTTGTTGATTCGATGCTCGGCAAGCATTTTGCGTTATTGGGGTCGACCGGCACCGGCAAGTCGACGAGCGCCGCGCTCATCCTCCACAAGATTGTGGAGCAAGCACCACAGGGCCATATCGTCATGCTCGACCCGCACGGCGAATATGCCGCCGCGTTCAGTGCGAACGGCATGATCTTCAACGTCGACAATCTCAACTTGCCCTACTGGCTGATGAACTTCGAGGAACATTGCGAAGTCTACATCACCACCGAAGGCTCCGAACGCGAAATGGACATGGACGTGCTGGCGAAATGCCTGCTGGCCGCGCGTTCAAAAAGCCGTATCGCGGAATCACTTGGCAAGATGACCGTCGATTCACCTGTGCCTTATCTGTTGTCCGACCTGCTCGCCGCAATTCAGGCACAAATGGGCAAGCTCGACAAGGCTGGCGATCTCGCGCCCTATATGCGTCTGAAATCCAAGGTCGAGGAACTGAAAGGCGATCCACGCTATGCCTTCATGTTCAACGGGCTGCTGGTGTCCGACAGCATGGCACCATTTATTTCGAAGATTTTCCGCTTCCCGGCGAATGGCAAGCCGATCTCGATCATCGATCTGTCGGGTGTCCCGTCCGATATCGTTACTGTCGTTGTCGCCGTCCTCTCCCGCATGGTTTTCGATTTTGCGATCTGGGCCCGGCGCGAACCGCAACGACCGATCATGCTCGTCTGCGAAGAAGCACACCGCTACGTACCGTCCGACCGCGAAACATCGGGCAAAGGGCTTGCCGTGCGCAAAATCCTTGAACGCATCGCCAAGGAAGGCCGCAAATACGGCGTTTCGCTCGGCCTGATCACCCAGCGCCCATCCGATCTTGCCGAAGGTGTGCTCTCGCAGTGCGGTACGATCATTTCCATGCGCCTCAACAACGAACGCGACCAAATGTATGTGCGCAATGCCATGCCTGAAGGCGCACGCGGATTTCTTGACGCCATTCCGGCGCTCAGAAACCGCGAATGCATCATCTGCGGCGAGGGTGTATCGATTCCTCTGCGAGTCAGCTTTGATGACCTTGCACCGCAACTTCGTCCGGCTTCCGACGATCCACTCTTCAGCCAGCTCTGGACCGAAGAGGGCGATGAAGAAGGCATTCTGCAGCGCACCATCCACCGTTGGCGGGGACAGGGACGCTAGCCGCCGCTACGGCTTTACGAACAGAACTTCGCTCGGTCCTCGTGATTTGCGCAGCCGTGCCGCCACTTGCTCGGCCTCGCGCATGGCCCGCAATATGTTGCCGCTCGCAATCTTGCCAAGCTCCGCCTTCGTATATCCGCGCGCCAGAAGTTCGGCGAACAGCACCGGATAATCGGCGGTTGTTTCAAGGCCGGTCGGATAGGTCGGCAGACCATCATAGTCCGACCCGATTCCGATCGCATCGATACCGGCGATGTTGCGGATATGGTCAATATGATCGGCAACATCCGAAACTCTCGCCTTGCTGGGCGGATTGGCAGCCTCCCACTCGCCCATGCCTTTGGTGACGCGTTCAGGCCGGTCGGGATAATCATATTTCAGTCGCGCTTCCTGTGCCGCACGCTCGCGATACCAGTCATCGACCGCCTTCGATAATGAATTCTCGGCAAAATAAACCATAATAACGCCGCCATTTTTTTTCAGGCGGGCGAGCACATCATCAGGAACATTGCGCGGCTTGTCACGCAAGGCCTTTGCCGCTGAATGGCTGAAAATGACGGGCGCCTCGCTGACATCGAGCGTATCCATCATGACCTTGGGCGTGACATGACTAAGGTCAACCAGCATGCCGAGCCGGTTCATCTCGCGCACGACCTCTTTGCCAAAAGACGCAAGGCCATTATGACGTGGCGCATCCGTCGCGCTGTCGGCCCAGTCGGTCGTCAACCCGTGGGTCAGCGTCATATACCGCACGCCGAGTGCATAAAGTTGACGCAATACACCAAGCGAGTTGCCGATCGAATGCCCGCCTTCTGCGCCAAACATCGACGCGACGCGTCCGGCTTTCATGATCCGCTCGATGTCCGCCGCGCTCGACGCCTTTTCCAGCATCGTCGGATTGGCGTCGATCAGCCGCTGCATGATATCGATCTGTTCGATGGTCTGGCGAACAGCGTCCGGCCCTTCGGTTTGCGCAGGCACATAGACCGACCAGAACTGCCCGCCAACACCGCCCGCCTTCATCATGGTAAAGTCGGTGACGACCTTGCCCTTCATGCTGCCTGACAAACGCCGAAAATCAAAATCGCTGGTGCGGCTGCCATTATACTGGCGCAGTCCATAGGGCAGGTCATTATGGCCATCGATGATCGGTGTGGCGGCAAGCACTGCGCGCGCTTCGGCCATAGTGTCGGCATAGGCTGGTGCCGCCAATAGTGCGATTGCCGTGGTTAGAATGCCCCTGAATTTCACCTGCGTCCCCTTTATATCTCCACCTGGCTGCCCAGTTCGACAACGCGATTGGTCGGCAAATTGAAAAACTCCATCGCCGTCGCCGAATTTCTGAGCATCCACGAAAACAGTTTTTCCCGCCAAATGGCCATGCCGGGATGGTCGGATGTAATCAGCGTCTGGCGCGACAGGAAAAAGCTGGTCTCCATCATGTTGAACTTCGGCCCGCATTCATTGATCGGGCCAAGCGCACGCGGGATATTGGTTTCCTGCATAAAGCCATAGCGCAGCACCATGCGGTAGAACCCTTCGCCAAGATCGGAAACCTCGACCTGATCGCACAGCTCGACATAGGGGAATTCCTCGATGATGACGGTCAGGACAACGACACGCTCGTGAATGACCTTGTTGTGCTTCATATTGTGAAGCAGCGCGTGGGGAACACCTGACGGGCTGGACGACATGAAGACCGCAGTCCCCGGCACACGCGTCGCGCTGTTCGAGGCTGATTTGACGAAGACTTCAAGCGGCATGACAGCCTCCATCATGCGCTGGCGCATCAGGCGGCGACCGTTGGCCCATGTGGTCAGCATGGTGAAAACGAAAAAGCCGACGAGCAGTGGGAACCAGCCGCCATCTGGTACCTTGGTCAGGTTCGCGGCAAAATAAGCGCCATCGACAACAAAAAAGATTCCGAGCAATGGAATGGCAAGCCACGGCTTCCATTTCCAGACCATCAGCAACAGCACAGTCAAAAGACAGGTATCGATCAACATCGCGCCGGTCACTGCAATGCCATAGGCAGCGGCAAGATTGCTTGAATTCTGGAATGTCAGCACGAGGATCAACACAGCGGCAAGCAACAGCCAGTTGATCACCGGAATGTAGATCTGCCCAGCCTCGGATGCGCTTGTGTGCTTGGTCGACAGGCGCGGCATAAAGCCAAGCTGGATCGCCTGATGTGTGATCGAGAACGCACCTGAAATTACCGCCTGGCTTGCAATGAACGTCGCAACGGTCGCAAGCAGCACCAGTGGCAGGCGCAAAGTCTCGGGCGCGAGCAGGAAGAACGGGCTTTTGATGGCTTCTGCCGCCGCATCCGCATCAAGAGTCAAAATCATCGCCGCCTGCCCCGAATAGTTGAGGAGCAGTGCAGGCATAACAAACCACAACCACGAAATCCGCATCGGACGGCGTCCGAAATGCCCCATATCGGAATAAAGCGCCTCGGCACCCGTCACCGCAAGAACGACCGAACCCAGCGCCAGAAACGCCAGCATCCCATCCGACACGAAAAACTGAAACGCATACCAGGGGTTGATCATCGCCAGCAGGATTTCAGGATGCTTGACGATCTGGATAAGCCCAAGGATCGAGATCGTGATAAAATAGACGATCATGATCGGCCCGAACAAAGCACCAACTTTTTCGGTCCCGCGCGACTGGATCACAAACAGGAAGACCAGAAGCCCGATCGCAATCGGTATGACGAGCGGGCTGAGCGCGGGACTGACCACCGTCAGACCTTCGACCGCAGACAAAACCGAAATCGCCGGTGTGATCATGCTGTCGCCGTAAAAAAGCGCCGTCGCGAACACGCCGAGGATGACGATGACCTTGCCGAAGCGGGCGCGTTCCGTGCTGCGCGAGATAAGCGCGAGCAGCGCAAGACTGCCGCCCTGTCCCTTATTATCCGCGCGCATCAGGATCGAAACATACTGGATCGTCACGACCAGTGTCATCGACCAGAAAATCAGGCTGATAACCCCGTAAATATGGTTCTGATCCAGCGCCAGCGGGTGCGCACCGACAAAGGTTTCGCGAAACGCATAAAGCGGACTGGTGCCAATATCGCCAAAAACGATGCCAATCGCGCCAATCGCCAGCTTGGCAATCGCATCATGACGATCGCCTTGCGGCGCGGGGGATGTTTGCGGTGCACTCATCAGCCTGGTTTTGCGACTCGGCTTTCCCTGTTTCCGGCACGTCCGGCGACGTGGCGGGGGCGACTAGCATAGGCCCGCCCCGGAAACAACTTTATCCTCAGCATGTCACTATCCAGCCAGGAATTGCCCCTCATCGAGTGCGAACATCATGGCTTTGCCGCGCGTGACCGGACCCAGCAATGCCGTGCCTTGCGGCAAGATCTGTTCGGCGAAAAAGCGTGCGGTCGCAATTTTCGCGCGCAGAAACGGATCGTCACGCGTGGCAAGCTGCTCATGTGCCGCAACAGCCTGTTTTGCCAGCAGCCAACCACCCGTCACGATACCAAACATCCGCAAATACGGCGTCGCACCGGCTGCACTGTCATCAAAATCCCCGCTATTATGCCCGGTCAACCATTCCGACGCCGTCTCGAGCGCTTCGATTCCCTGCAGAAGGAACGGCCTGATCGCGCCAAGGTCACCATCAGACGGCAGCGCATCTGTGTCCGCGGCCATTTCGGCAATCAGCGCCCGCAAATGCCCGCCACCATCCATAGCGAGCTTGCGGCCAACCAGATCGAGCGCCTGAATACCGTTCGTTCCCTCATAAATAGGCGCAATTCGCGCATCCCTGAAGTGCTGTGCTGCGCCGGTTTCCTCGATAAAGCCCATGCCACCGAATATCTGCAACGCCATGCTCGACATCTCGACACCCATATCGGTCGCATAGGCTTTGGTCACCGGCGTCAACAGGTCTGCGCGGCCCTGTGCGGCGCGTTTGGCGTCGACATTGGTTTCCACATGCGCACGATCGACGCAAGCCGCGTTCAGATAAGCCAACGCACGAATGGCTTCAGTTGTCGCCTTGATGGTCATCAGCATACGCCGAACGTCGGCATGTTCGATGATCCGCTTGCCCTGCACGCGCTCCTTGGCGAAGGCAAGCGCATCCTGATAGGCCCGCTCAGCCGCCGCAACGCCCTGCAATCCGACATTGATGCGGGCATGGTTCATCATGGTGAACATGGCACGCATTCCGGCATTTTCTTCGCCGATCATATACCCCACACACTCATCCTTGTCGCCAAAGCTCATCGTGCAGGTCGGCGAGGCATGAATGCCAAGCTTGTGTTCGATCGATACGCAGGTGGCATCGTTACGCGCACCTGGGCTGCCATCCTCATTGACGAGGAATTTGGGAACAATGAACAGCGAAATGCCCCTTGTCCCCGCCGGTGCGTCAGGCGTCCGCGCCAAAACCAAGTGTATTATGTTTTCGGCGACATCATGCTCACCCCAGGTGATGAAGATTTTCTGGCCCTTGATCCGCCATGTGCCATCACCCGCGGGTTCGGCCTTGGTTTTAAGCGCACCAACGTCCGAGCCTGCCTGTGGCTCGGTCAGGTTCATCGTTCCCGTCCATTCGCCCGATATCAATTTGGTCAAATAGATCTGCTTTTGCGCCTGCGACCCGTGCGCCTGCAGCGCCTCGATCGCGCCCATTGTCAGCATCATGCACAGCGAAAACGCCATATTTGCAGATGTCATCTGCTCCTGCACAGCACTGGCCAGTACAAATGGCAGGCCCTGCCCGCCATAATCCGCGTCCGCACCAAGCGTCATCCAGCCGCCCGCGACATAGTCCGCATAGGCGTCCTTGAACCCCTCGGGCGTCGTCACAACACCCTCTGACAGGATCACGCCCTGTGTGTCGCCGATACGGTTCAGGGGTGCAAAGACATTGGCGGCCAGTTTCGCACCCTCGCTCAAAACCGCATCGATAAGGTCGCCCGACGCAGCAGAAAAGACAGGGAACCTGGCAAGCTCTGCAATATCGGCAACGGTCTCAAGGACAAAACGCTGTTCGGTGATCGGCGGTACAAAGGTCATGGCTCTCATCATTTGCTTGTGGTCAAACTCTCCCCCGGTATAGCGATAGACTGTGACCCGGCAACCTCATCAAAAGAACACCATAATCGCAACTGGCGATGCAGCGCTCGCGCAGGCAGAGGCCCTGCTGCGTGCCGGCGACCCGGTCGCGATCCCGACCGAAACTGTCTATGGCCTTGCCGCAGACGCCACCAATGCCGCGGCTGTCGCCCACATTTATGCCGCCAAGGGCCGCCCGTCCTTCAACCCGCTCATCGCCCATGTGTCGGGCGCGGCGATGGCCGCAGAGCATGTCGAGGTCGCACCGCTTGC
The DNA here is from genome assembly GCA_041621755.1 of Sphingomonadaceae bacterium. Lineage (GTDB taxonomy): Bacteria > Pseudomonadota > Alphaproteobacteria > Sphingomonadales > Sphingomonadaceae > Sphingosinicella. The sequence goes on from JBFKAE010000004.1 coordinate 22,289, forward strand.
CGCAAGACTCATGGCTGCCTTCTGGCCGGGACCGCTGACGCTTGTCCTGCCAAAACTTGAATCAAGCACAGTGGCAGGACTGGTCACTGCGGGTCTCTCGACGCTTGCCGTTCGCTGCCCCGACCATCCCGTCCCCCAGATGCTCATAATGGCGCTCGAAAAGCCGCTCGCCGCACCCTCGGCAAATATTTCAGGCGGCATCAGCTCAACACGCGCGCAGCATGTCAAAGAGAGCCTTGGTGGACGCATCAAACTCATTATCGATGGCGGGCCGTGCCGTGCAGGCGTCGAATCAACGATCGTCGCGGTTGAAAACGACCATTTGCGGCTGCTGCGCCCGGGGGGCGTGACATACGACATGCTCGCCACCTTCGCCCCCGTCGAAACCGCATCAGGCGGCAGCATCGAAGCCCCGGGCATGATGACCAGCCACTACGCCCCCGCAAAACCCCTGCGCCTCAACGCCATCGACAGACGCGCAGGCGAATTTCTCATCGGATTTGGCACGATCGAAGGCGATGCCTCTCTGTCAACAGACGGCGACCTTGTCGAAGCGGCCAGTCGGCTATTCGACCTCCTTCACATCGCCGATGCATCAAAAAGCACAGCCATCGCCGTCGCTCCCATTCCACAAAGTGACCTCGGCGTCGCCATTAACGACCGTCTTCAACGCGCCGCCAGCCCGAAATAGAGCGCTCGACACTTCCTGCGCGTCGTCATTCCCGGTCAAGGCAGGGGACGACGCACAAGCGCACGCCTCTTTCGACTGCATTTGCCCTTTACAGCGCCGCACCACGCCATTAATGCGATTAATTCTCATTTGCATAATTATGAGGACACACATGCCCCACTTCCGCTCGACACCGGCATCATGGACAAGCCTTCCAGACAATAGCCGCGCCCTGCTACGGGCGATGCGCCACATGATTATTTGTTGGCCAGGATGCAGCAGCATCAGCAGCGTCCTGATTGCACGCTATGGCGAGGATGCAACGGGCGTCGAACATTTGCTGCGTTGCTTGCTGACCGGCATCGGCATGCACGGTCGACGGCGGCTCAGCATAGGCAATCCGGCGTACAGAGGCGTCATGCCCGACGAAATCGAACTCTTGGAAGCCATCGGACTCGACGGCGCAGAACCCGACCCCTCCGCGCTCGTTCGCCTCTGCGCCAGCCCCAAGGGAGAGCGCCTCGCCCCACTTGCCGCCTTGCTTGGTGAGACCGCCGCTCGGGCGCGAACCCACGAGGCAGCGCTCTCCGATATATTTTGAACAGCTTTTTCGGCGCGCCCTGTTCATCTATTCTGTCTCCTGTAAAGGGAGCGCCATGCAGAAAGATCATTTTGATGTCCTCATTGTCGGCGCGGGCATTTCGGGTATCAGCGCGGCCACCCACCTCAAATCGCGCTGTCCCGACCGCAGCTTCGCAATCCTTGAAAACCGCGACACGATTGGCGGGACATGGGATCTCTTCCGCTATCCCGGCATTCGTTCGGACAGCGACATGTTCACGCTCGGCTACCGCTTCAAACCATGGACCGGCGAAAGGGCCATTGCTGGCGCCTCCGACATTCTCGCCTATCTCAAGGAAACCGCGCAGGAACAGAACATTTACGACCATATCCGCTTTGGCCATCACGTTGAAGCCGCGTCATGGGATTCAAAGGCCGCACGCTGGACGGTAAGCGCAACAAAGAATGGCGCGTCGGTCACACTGACCTGCAATTTCCTGTTCATGTGCTCGGGATATTATGATTATGACAAGGGCTACACGCCCGTGTTCGAAGGTGCAGAAACCTTCCAGGGTACGATTATCCACCCGCAGCATTGGCCCGAAGATCTTGACTATTCCGGCAAGCGCGTCGTCGTCATTGGCAGCGGCGCGACAGCGGTCACGCTGGTGCCCGAAATGGCGAAAACCGCCGCCCACGTTACCATGCTGCAACGCAGCCCAAGCTATGTCATCTCGCGCCCGTCACGCGATGCCTTTGCCAACAGGCTGCGCAAGCTTTTACCCGCCAAACTCGCTTATCGCATCATACGCTGGAAATATGTTCTGCTGCAGTTTTTGACCTTCAAACTGGCGCGCAGCCAACCCGCATTTATAAAACGCACACTCTTGAAACGCGTGCGCAAACAACTCGGGCCAGACTACGACATCGGCACACATTTTACACCGCGCTACAACCCCTGGGAGCAGCGCCTTTGCCTCGTGCCCGACCATGATCTCTACACCGCGATCACCTCGGGCACGGCAAGCGTTATCACCGACCATATCGACCGCTTTACCGAAGCCGGCATAAAGCTGAAATCAGGACAAAAGCTCGACGCCGACATCATCGTGACCGCGACCGGACTGAACCTCCTGTTCCTTGCCGGTATGAAGACGAGCGTCGATGGAAAGCTTATCGATTTCTCCCAAACCTACAGCTATCGCGGCGTCATGTTTTCGGGCGTTCCGAACCTTGCGACGGTCTTTGGCTATATCAATGCATCATGGACGCTGAAGGCTGACCTCGCGGCCGAATTTGTCTGCCGCCTTCTGAACACGATGAAAGCCAACGGCACAGATATTGCCGCTCCTGAATGCGATGATCCTGAAATAATACCCGAACCTTGGATCGATTTTTCATCGGGTTTTTTCCAGCGCGGCCTGCCCAACTTCCCGAAGCAGGGCGGAAAACACCCTTGGAAACTCAATCAGAGCTACGGCCAGGACATCCTGATGTTACGCCATCGCAGGCTTGATGATGGCACGCTCAAATTCAGAAAGGCCAGAGCCTCTGTGTGACTCCCATCACTTCAGTCGGTCAGCATATTTTTCCCGGAACTTCCTAACCTTCGGCCCGACAACAAAGTTGCAATAGGGCGTCGTGTCGCCAGTGCGGGCATAATATTCCTGGTGGTAGTCTTCGGCTTCATACCAGGTCTGCTTGCCATCCTCGATCGTCGTGACCACAGGGTCTGTCCAGATGCTGGCCGCATTTGCAATCGCCGCCTTGGCCGACGCAGTTTGCGCTTCGTTCAACGGAAATATCGCTGATCGGTACTGCGTCCCGACGTCATTACCCTGCCGGTTAAGCGTTGTCGGATCGTGAATATGAAAGAAAATATCGAGAATTTCAGCAAAACTGACGATTTCAGGATCGAATGTCAGTTTGACCGCCTCAGCATGACCGGTATTGCCACCGCAAACGGCTTTGTAGTCAGGATTTGCGATGTGTCCGCCAATATAGCCCGATTCGACGGATTCGACGCCTCGAAGGTCATCATAGATCGCTTCGATGCACCAGAAGCAGCCACCAGCCAGTATCGCAGTTTCTTTTTCCACCAAAGATTGATCCTTTTTCTCACTGAACACTTGGTAGCACGAACCGATTTCGAGGAAACCTGTGATTTTGTTACACTTACGCAATGCGCTTGATACAGAAAAATTCAATTAACCAAATATGTTATCCATAAATATTATGAGCTTTTTCCGTCACATGCCCGGCATTTATACTCTCAATCCAAGAGATTCCACTTTGCGACTTGGTCTGGTAAATATAATATTAAGACAAGGGTCGTAATATGCGGTTATTCGGTGTTGTCCACTCAGGCAGACATCGGGGCATGAAATCGGTAAAGCCGCTAGGTTTGTGGGTCGTAGCGCCAAGTGGCGCAACGGCACGTAAGTGGAGAGTAATATGAACGTCGCAGCAGCTGGAAAACTCGCGCTTTGCATTTGTACAGGCGCTGTTGTCGGTGCGGGCGTCAATGAAGCGCGGCACGATCCCAAGCCCAAGGCCAAGCCTGCAATTTCCAAGGCGGTCAAAAGCCCGGCTGGTCGCAAGGTCGTCCAGTTCCCGTGCGAACCCTATATCGTTCAAGACCAGATGATGCGCGATGCGCAGATCCCGGTCGACTTCAAGGCCTCCTCACTGCCCGAATATGCCGGCCTGATCGGCGATCCGGGCGGCGTCAACAAAGTCAAACCGAAATCGCCACCCGTGCGGCAGATCCCTGCACCGGGCGCGCTTGGCCTGCTTGGCCTCGGTGTCGTCGGACTGATCGCAGCCCGCCGTTCGCTCCTCGCACGCTAACCCCTATTCCGCAGCCTCTGCGACCGCAGGCGGCATCCACCGTAACACCGGCCGTCTTGCCGCCAGCGTTTCGTCAAGTCGACGCCGCGGCGCATGATAGGGCGCACCCTTGAAGAAATCAGCGTCGCCCGACTTTGCCCGTCCAACAAGCGTCCTGAGCGCACCGATAAACTGGTCGAGCGCTGCTTTGCTTTCGGTCTCGGTCGGCTCCACCAGCATCGCACCATGCACGACCAGCGGGAAATACATCGTCATCGGGTGATAGCCCTCGTCGATAAGCGCCTTTGCGATATCGAGTGTTGAAATCCCCGTCCCGTCGAGAAATTCATCCGAGAACAGCGCTTCGTGCATACACGGCCCGTCTGCACCAAAGGGTGCCGTCATCACATCGTCGAGACTGCGCAATACGTAATTGGCGTTCAGAACGGCATCCTCGGCGACTTGTTTCAAACCATCGGCACCATGACTCATCATGTAGCTGAGCGCGCGGACGAACATACCCATCTGGCCATGAAACGCCACCATGCGGCCAAAGCTTTGCCGGTGCGCATCGCCTTTCTCAAACGCCTGCTCTTCCTCGACGATTTCAAAATGCTTGCCCGTGTGACGCACGAAGGGCAGCGGTGCGAAGGGTGCTAGCGCGGCGGAAAACACCACCGGGCCTGCACCCGGCCCACCGCCACCGTGGGGTGTCGAGAATGTCTTGTGCAGATTGATGTGCATGGCATCGACGCCAAGATCGCCCGGACGCACCCGCCCGACAATGGCGTTGAAATTCGCGCCATCGCAGTAAACATAGGCACCCGCATCATGCACGGCCTTTGAGATCTCGATCATCTCGGGTTCGAACAGGCCACATGTATTCGGGTTGGTGATCATCACCGCCGCCACATCGGGACCAAGCCGCGCCTTCAAGGCGGCAAGATCAACGCGTCCTTGCGCATTCGCCGGAATATCCTCGACCTCATAACCACAGAAAGCCGCAGTCGCCGGATTGGTGCCATGCGCGGATTCAGGCACCAGCACGACCTTACGCGGATCGCCGCGCTCCTCGTGCGCTGCCCGGATCGCCAGCATCCCGCAGAGTTCACCATGCGCGCCGGCCTTCGGGCTCATCGCAACCTCGGGCATGCCGGTCAACGTCTTCAGCCAATGCGCCAGACTGTCGATCAGCGCCAGCGCACCCTGCACACTGTCGATCGGCTGCAACGGATGAATATCGGCAAAGCCCGGCAACCGCGCCATTTTCTCGTTCAAGCGCGGATTATGCTTCATCGTACATGATCCCAAGGGAAAAACCCCCATGTCGATCGCATAATTCTGGCGGCTGAGCCGGGTAAAATGACGCACAGTTTCAGGTTCGGAAAGCCCCGGCAGGCCGATATCGCGTGTGCGTTCAAGCCCGCCCAGACGGCTTTCAACTTTGGGCGGCACGGGCAAGTCAACACCAGTCCGGCTCGACCCGCCAATTTCAAAAAGCAACGGTTCCTCGAGCATCAGTGCACGATTGCCGGTGAAGCTTTCCTCGTCGACGATGGCATCGACATTGCCGACCCCGGTTTCACGACCTTGCGCGTTCAGCATGACAGGGCCTCCTCATAGGCCGACACCAGCACATCAATATCGGCATCCGTCGGGGTTTCGGTAACAGCGATCACCACGGCATTGGCGAGTTCGGGATTATCAGGATAAAGCCGCCCGAGTCCGACACCGCCCAGCACATTGCGCTCGGCCATATGGCGAATGGCAGCGCGGCCATCGACCGGCAGGCGCAGCGTGAATTCGTTGAAAAACGGACCGTTCAACAGCTCGACGCCATCAATCGCGGCAAGCCGCTCTGCAACCTGCACTGCGCGGGCATGGTTAAGCGTCGCCAGATCGCGCAGCCCCTTTTCGCCAAGCAGGCTCATATGAATCGTAAAGGCAAGGCTGATCAGACCGGAATTGGTGCAGATGTTCGACGTTGCCTTTTCGCGCCTTATATGCTGCTCGCGCGTTGACAGCGTCAGCACAAAACCACGCCGCCCTTCGGCATCCACTGTCTCGCCACACAGTCGGCCCGGCATCTGGCGGACATGTTTCTGGTTACATGCGAAAAGCCCAAGATATGGCCCACCAAAATTCAGCCCGCCGCCGATCGACTGCCCCTCGCCAACGACAATATCCGCGCCCATTTCACCGGGCGAGGTGATCGCGCCAAGCGAGATGATTTCAGTCACCGTCGCCACCAACAACGCACCCTTTTCGTGACAGCGCGCAGCAAGCGCGGAAAGGTCCGCGATATGTCCGAAAATATTCGGGTTCTGAACGACAACGCAGCTCGTTTCGTCATCAATGGCATCGATCAGCGCCGCAACATCATCTCCCGGCGCCCCCGCGGTCAGACCCGGCGTCTGCGTAACAATCTCGTCATCAGTAAAATGCGTCAGCGTCTTTGCGACCGAAACATAATGTGGGTGCAGGCCACTTGATAAAAGCGCCTTTTTGCGACGCGTGACACGGCGCGCCATGAAAATCGCTTCAACGCACGCGGTCGAACCATCGTACATTGACGCATTCGCGACATCCATGCCGGTCAGCGCCGCAACCTGTGTCTGGAACTCGAACAGATATTGCAGCGTGCCCTGCGCGATTTCAGGCTGATAGGGCGTGTAGCTGGTGAGAAACTCGCCGCGCTGGATCAAATGATCGACCGAGGCTGGCACGTGATGCTTGTACGCGCCACAGCCGAGGAAAAACGGCACATGCGTCGCGGTCAGATTTTGCCGTGCCAGCGTTGAAAGTGCGCGCTCGACCTCCATCTCGCTCATATGCATGGGCAGATCGCGGATCGGCCCGCTCAATTGCGCCGCGGCGGGCACGTCACGGAACAGCGCATCGGCGTTGTTGACGCCGATCTTGCCCAGCATGGCTTCGCGATCCGTGTCGGTTAGCGGAAGATATCTCACCTATAATGTCCTTCTGCTCAAAGGTCGGCGCAAAATGCCTTGTACGCGGCTTCATCCATCAGGGCTGAAAGCTCGTCCTTGTCGGCGATTGTCATCGTAAAGAACCAACCGTCCGCTTCGGGCGACGAGTTGACGAGACTGGGGTCGGCTTCAAGCGCATCGTTGATCGCCGTCACCGTACCGGAAATCGGCGCAAAAACTTCGGACGCGGCCTTCACCGATTCAACAACGGCGGCGTCCTTGCCGACATCAAGCGCCTGCCCGATGTGTGGCAGCTCAACAAACACGACGTCGCCCAGCTGTTCCTGTGCATAGGTCGAAACGCCAATGCGTGCCTTGTCGCCATCGACACGCACCCATTCATGATCTTCGGTAAAATAAAGTGACATTGTTCAGCCTCTCTGTCGGACATAGCGGTGGGGTATAAAGGGCATGGGCGCAACACGTGCATCAAGCCTCCGGCCGCGCACATCAATCTGGAGCACTGTGCCGTCTTCAGCATACGCGGCAGGAACATAACCCATAGCGATCGGCGCGCCGACGCTCGGCGCAAAGCCGCCTGATGTGACAATCCCGACTTTTGCATCTGCCGCGTAGATTTCCGCGCCTTCACGCGCAGGCAACTTACCCTCGACGCGCAGGCCGACACGGCGCGTCGCCGCACCATTCAGCAATTGGCCAAGCACACGCTCGGCACCAGGAAACCCGCCTTCCATCTTGCGGCGTTTCGAGATCGCAAAGCTGAGACCGGCTTCGACCGGCGTTGAAACCGGCGACAGGTCATGGCCATATAGCGGCAATCCCGCCTCCAGCCGCAACGAATCGCGTGCGCCAAGCCCGATTGGCTTCACCTCAGGCTCGGCGAGCAGCGCCCGCGCCACCGTTTCAGCCTTGTCGGCAGCAACCGAAATCTCGAAGCCGTCCTCACCGGTATAACCCGACCGGCTTGCCCAAACCCGCACACCACCAATTTTGAACGGCCCCGCGCTCATGAATGTCAAAAGATCGATCTCACCGGCAATACGCTGCAGAGCCTTCGCCGCTTTTGGCCCCTGCAATGCGATCAGCGCAAGATCTTCGCGGTGGACAAGATCAACGCCCCGCGCAAGCTTGCTTGTCATATGCGCGATATCGCCATGTTTCGTCGCGCCGTTCACCACCAGATAAAAATGATCGGACCGCCGCGTCACCATCAGATCATCAATGATGCCGCCATTGCCATCCAGCAGCAGCGAATAGCGCAGGCGGTTTTCTTTCAGCCCGTGAAAATCCCCCGGCATTAACGCTTCCAGCGCATCGGTCACATTTGTACCGCGCACCTCGATCTGCCCCATGTGGCTGACATCGAAAAGTCCGGCGGACGAACGCGTCCACAAATGCTCAGCCATGATGCCTTCATATTGAAGCGGCATCGAATAGCCCGCGAACGGCACCATCTTTGCGCCAAGCGTGCGATGCAGCGCATCAAGCGGCAACAATTCGGCATTTTCATTGGCCATGATACTCGAAGGCTCCTCACGTGACAGTCCGGATGCTTGACGCAGTTTTGCGCAAGCATCGCCCCCATCTGTCACGGAACCTGAGAGTTTTCGCACGGGCTACACCCACGCTTACCCCTTCGGTGGGACAATCCATCACTGGCCTGTCCGCTTTCCAGAGTACTGCCAACAACGCCCGCGCGGTCCTGTTTGCCTGAGAGATTCCGGAGGCGGTTGCTCCTTCGGCGGCAGGCATTGTTCCAGACCTACACTCTCCCGCGGGGCGCCGAACCCGAAAGTCCGACAGCGCGTCCTCAATGCGAACGAATCGCTATCGAGTCAACCGAAGCTTGGCCGCTTGCGCGAATCTGTCCTATTTGCCGATATTATAGGCAATCGCCGAATCATCGAGCTGAAAGCCGATGAGCAGCTCAAAACTCGCATTTTTAACCGCCGAACGCACGCCAGGTGACGCAAGCGGGTCGATTGCAGCATCCGCATCGCCCGGTTTGCGCTTGCGGGTAATGTCCTTGGTGATGCTGTCGGGTAGCGATGCCGACGCTCTGTCGATGTCCGCGCGCGCCGTGCCTTGAGTCGCAGCGCGAATCTCGCCATCGGCAAAATTCAGCGTCACGCTACCCAGTTGCTTTGACAAAAGCTGGTCTCCGGCGCGAAGCACAACCGCGAAATAGGGCAGCGTCACCGACCGCGCGCCGCTCGGGTCGCTGCGCAATGCAACAACATCAAACGTCGCAAAGCTGGTAATTTTCTCGCCTTCCCCGGCCTCTGAACAGGTTGTGCGCAAATTGGTGATCGAGGCGGTGACATCAATGGCGCTGGTGTCCCGACTGGTTGCAGGCGAAAACAACGTTACATCGCCCGCATATTGGACAACACCGATTGCAGGACACGCACTGCGCGTCACACGCAGCGGGTTGCCCCCACCACACGCACCAAGCAACAACGCTGTACCAACAACACATAATATTCCGATACGCACAGCGAGCCTCGCTTCCATAAATCCGTAAATCTTAGCGTCTCTATAGGAAGCGGCTTTTGAAGCGGCAAGCAATCGCGTATCAGGCGACGATATGACATTAATGAATCCTCTCCCAAAAACACGCCTGCGTGTCCTTGTTGCAAACCCGCGCGGCTTTTGCGCAGGCGTCGACAGGGCCATTCAGATTGTCGAGACCGCCATCCAGAAATGGGGCGCGCCGGTCTATGTTCGCCATGAAATCGTCCACAACAAGTTCGTCGTCGACTCACTGCGAGAAAAAGGCGCGATCTTTGTCGAGGAGCTCGATGAGGTCCCCGACAATGTCCCGGTGGTCTTTTCCGCGCACGGCGTCCCCAAGAGCGTTCCAGCCGAAGCCGAATCACGCAAACTCGTATACGTCGACGCAACCTGTCCCCTGGTCTCGAAGGTTCACAGACAGGCTGAACGGCTGATCGAGCATCAGCGACACATCATATTCGTCGGTCACGCCGGGCATCCGGAGGTTATCGGGACGTTCGGTCAGGTGCCTGCCGGTACGATGACACTCGTCGAAACGGTTGAAGACGCACGGGCGCTCACACCCGACGATCCGGAAAATCTTGCCTTTTTGACGCAAACCACATTGTCCGTGGATGATACGCGGGAAATCGTGGCAGAGCTCCAGCGGCGGTTCCCGGCCATTCAGGGACCGCGTGGTGAAGACATTTGCTATGCCACTTCAAACCGGCAGGAAGCCGTCAAGACGCTTGCGAACGAGTCGGACATCGTCTTCGTCATCGGCGCGCCGAATTCTTCAAATTCGCTGCGCCTGCGTGAAGTCGCCGAACGCTGTGGTGCACAGGCGTTTCTCGTCCAGCGCGCCACTGACATAGATGAAGCCTGCCTGCGCGGCGTAAAAACGGTCGGCATCACCGCCGGCGCGTCGGCACCCGAAGTTCTGGTTCAAGAGGTTATCGATATGCTCGCAAGTCACTATGAAATTGATGTCGAGACGGTCACGACCGCCGTCGAAGACGTGACGTTCAAACTTCCCCGCGCGCTCGTGGACTGACATTGTGGCAGTTTACACGCACGTTCCGGCCGAAGATCTCGCCGAATTCCTCAAACGTTATGATGTCGGCGATCTGATCTCGGCAAAGGGCATTGCCGAAGGCGTCGAAAATTCCAATTATCTGGTCGACACCGATGGTGGTCGCTTTTTCCTGACGCTCTATGAAAAGCGCGTCAATGTCAGCGATCTCCCCTATTTTCTGTCGCTGATGACGTTTGTCGCGGACAGCGGCCTGCCCGTGCCGCGCCCGATCGCTGATCGCGAAGGTCGCGTGCTGCAGACGCTTCAGGGCCGAACGGCCTGCCTCATCGAATATCTCGCCGGGATTTCGGTTTCAGAACCCGGGCCTGAACTCTGCTTTGCCGCAGGAACCTCGCTTGGCAATTTTCACACTGCAACAGCGGCATTCCCTGAAGTGCGCGAAAATGCGCTCGGCCATGAAGGCCGCATGGCGCTTGCCGACGTCTGCCTGCCGCGCAGTGGCGAAATCGACGCATCACTGCCTGACCTCATTCGCAGTGAAATGGCTTTTCAACGGGAAAACTGGCCCGCTTCGCTGCCACGCGCGACGATCCATGCCGACCTTTTCCCCGACAACGTTCTGGCGCATGGCAACGAGATTACCGGACTGATCGATTTTTATTTCGCCTGCACCGATATACGCGCCTACGATCTGGCGATCATGCACAGCGCATGGTGCTTCAGCGCGGATGGGGCGCATTTTTACAGCGATCGTGCCGACGCGCTTGAGGCAGGTTACCGCGCAGCACACGCTTTGACCGATGACGAAGCAAACGCAATGCCCATACTGATGCGCGCCGCATCCCTGCGTTTCCTTCTGACGCGCTGCTACGACTGGATCAACACACCGGCCGATGCAATGGTGACGCGACACGATCCGATGGCCTATGCGCGTCGTCTGAAGCACTACAGGGCCGATTAATGACCGCATTGCCGCATGTTGAAATTGCCACGGACGGTGCCTGCAAGGGCAATCCCGGGCCGGGCGGCTGGGGTGCGATCCTGCGCGCGAAGGACAAGGAGCGCGAGCTGCGCGGCCATGCTGACCACACAACCAACAACCGGATGGAACTCCTCGCGGCGATCGAGGCGCTCAAAGCGCTGAAGACGCCTTGTAACGTCACACTCACCACGGATTCGGTCTATGTCCGCGACGGCATTACCAAGTGGATTCACGGCTGGAAAACGAACGGCTGGAAAACGGCGGCTCGAAAACCCGTGAAAAATGCCGATTTATGGCAGGAACTGCTTGATGCCGCGTCACGTCACACAATCGACTGGCGCTGGATCAAGGGGCATGCCGGCGATCCGGACAATGAACGTGCCGACGCGCTCGCCAATGCCGCCATCGACGACCTTCGAAACGGCGTAGAGAGCGGCTAAAACCGCCCCGGCGTATAAAACTCTGCATCAACATGCTCGGGAAAGGCGACAGCGTCGTTGATCAGCGCAGCGGCAAGCCGCCCTGCCGCCGGCGCGGTCTGGATACCAAAGCCGCCCTGCCCCGCGCACCAGAAAAACCCCGCGCATTGGGGGTCAAAACCATATATGGGCCTACGGTCCGGCGCGAAGCTGCGAAGGCCCGCCCAACGCCTTGTGACCCGACGCACGACCTGTGTGGTAGCGTTTTGGAACCGGTCAACGGCCAGCGCGACATCGATTTCTTCGGGCTGCACGTCGCAGGGCGGCGAACGCGTCTCGTCATGCGGACTGATCCACATTTGCCCGGCTTCTGACTTGAAATAAAGCTCCCCTGACGCATCAATAATGAGCGGTAGATTGGCTTTTGGCGGCGCGCCAACATCGGCTGCGATCACCGTGCGCCGATAAGGCGTCACCCCAAGCGGCCGTGCACCAGCCAGCGCCGCCACATCGTCCGCCCAGGCCCCGGCAGCATTAACCACAATATCGGCCCGAAATTCACCACCACTTGTGATCGCCCGCCAGCGCCCGCCATCACGGTGCAGCGCCCTTACGCGCTGATTGCTTTCAAATCGACAACCTGCACGCTTGGCGCCGCGCATAAAGCCCTGATGCAGTGCGGCGACGTCAATATCCTTGCAATCAGGCTCCCAGAGACCGCGTAGCGCCCAATCGTCCCGCAACATTGGCGCAAGCCCCAGCGTCGCGGCGCTGTCGAGTGCCTCAATACGCACATCTGTTCGGACAAATGTGTCGAGCAGATCATCCAGCGCCGAAAGTTTTTGGCTTGCGGTGACATGAAGCGCACCACGTGCGGAAACCAGCGCTGCGTCCGAGAACTCCGGCGGCGGCACATGAAAGAACGCCTTCGATGCCGTCGTCAGCGGCTGAATAGCCGCGCCGCCATAGGTCTCGGCGTAAAAGGCTGCCGATCGCCCGGTGCTATGATAGCCAGGCTGCATCTCGGCCTCGAGAACATGAACAGCCATGTGCGGGGCAAGAAAATAGGCAAGGCTCGTCCCGGCAATGCCCGCGCCGATGATCAGTATGTCTGTCTCCACGGTCATCCTGAAAGGTCAGCGCCTACAAAGGCATCGATGATATCGTATACGAGAACCTGCAGCGCTGGCTGCTCGCGGAGCAATTCGTGCGCGGCGCCCGGAATGACATGCCAATCCGCGCCAGGAATGCGTGCGGTCAGTTTTTCCGCCGCGCGCATATCGACGAGCCGCTCGCCCGCACCGGTCAGCACGCTGACCGGTACACGGATCGCTTCAGGAACACCGGCCGCCCGCAGCGCGCGACACGACCCGAGCGCTTCGGCAAGCCAGCGATAGGTAACACCGCCAAGCGCCAGATCGGGGCACTGGGCGATCCACCAGTCTTCATCGGCAAAACGCTCGGCGTCGCTGGTCAACAACGCCTGCCGGCGCGCGCTTCGCTGACTCTTGCCATAGGGCCCATGTCCTGGCGGATAGCGATCGCCCCTGCCCAAGGCGATGGCAAGACGCGACGTCAGCGACAAAGGCAGCTCCGGCCCGTTTAGAATGCCCACCATGGGCGAAAGAATGACAGCACGTGCGACAGGGGTCGCAGCCTCCCCCCGCGCGACAAGGTAACGCAGCATCAAATGCCCGCCCATACTGTGCGCCATCGTCGCAAATGGCGACTGAAATTGCGCGTGGGCAAAACGGATCATCATGTCCAGATCCTGCAACCAGCGCTCAAAATAGCCGGTCGCGCCTTTCGGATATCGTCCCGATAACCCCTGCCCGCGCCAATCAAAGCTGATGAGGCCAATGCCCTGATCGCGCCAATGCCAATAACTCTCGGCATATTTTTCGATAAAGTCGGCACGACCACCCATGAACAGAATCGACAGTCCGTCACGACGTTCTGCGGGCCAGCACACAGTGCGCAGCGACCAGCCATCGTCGGCTTCCACATCGTGCCAGACGGCGCCGGGGGGAAGCGTCCTACGACGTACAAGCCCTGTTGATTGCGAATCTGAAATCTTGCTCACCGCGACGTGGTTACGTTTTTTTTATGTCCTGCGTCTACCATTCGTCCTTATGTCAGAGCCACTTCATGTATTGAGTCTCGCAGCGCTGTTCGCGTTGCTGCTTTTTGTCGTCTACAGCGACATGAAAAGCCGAATCATTTCAAACCGAGTCAATCTGGCGATCGCCATGCTGGCGGTGCCTTGGTGGATTGGCTCGGGCGATGCGTTGTGGCCTCTGCTTGGATGGCAGCTTTTGCTCGCTCTTCTGGTGTTCGCCGCGTTTGCAATATTATTTGCATTGGGCGCGATGGGCGGAGGCGACGTAAAGCTGCTCACAGCGCTTGCGCTATGGCTTCCAGCCATGCCCCTGATTCAGATGCTGACGCTGATGGCGATCATCGGCGGCGTCCTGACACTGGCATATCTGGTCTGGCACAGAGTCAAAAAAAGACAGGGAAATCCCGAGGTTCCCTACGGCTGCGCAATAAGTTTTTCTGCAATAGCGGTACTTGGCGAACCAGTTGTTAAGCAATTGGTTGGATAGTGTACGCAAGGGTCATCGCCTGGAGGCAAATGGGGTCATGGACGTAAAAAAGATTATGCTGCTGGTTGGCGCGCTCATCGTAGCGGGCATATCAGCCTTGTTTGTACGAACGCTTGTCAATGACAGCGGTACGCCACAAGTGCAGGCAGCCGTTGTTGAGCAAACTGGTCCGAAGGTCTTGGTCGCAACGCGCGCCTTGCCAATCGGCACTATCCTTACCGCTGATGCATTCAAGTATCAGCCCTGGCCAAAGGATCTGCTCGACAACGCCTACCATTTGGAAAAGGAAACCAACATTGAAAGCCTGAACGGCAAGGTGGTGCGTTTCACAATTCCGGCAGGTCAGCCCGTTACAAAGGGCAATATCGTTGGCCCGGGCGAACGCGGGTTCCTCGCTGCGGCCCTGACACCCGGCATGCGCGCCATTACGGTTTCGATCTCGAACACCAGCGGTGTTGCAGGTTTCGTCTTTCCTGGCGACCGGGTTGATATGATCCTGACCCACGGCGTTGGTTTTGCTGGCGATTCAGAATCAGGCATTGTAAGCGACAAACTCCGCGTGGCCGAAACGATTATGCGCAATGTCCGTGTTCTGGCCATTGATCAGCGCACCGATGATGGCCAGGAATCGCCAAAATCCGGCCGCACGGTGACCTTCGAGGTCTCGCCCAAATTCGTCGAGAAAATTTCGGTTGCGCAAACACTTGGTACAATTTCGCTCAGTCTGCGTCCGCTTGCGGAAAATGCGGCCGAGCTCGAACGCGCCATTGCTGCAGGTGAAATCGAAGTCGGTGACGACCAGAGTTCTGACGCCGACCGCGTCATGCAACTCGCAAGCATGATCGAACCAAATGATCGCAACCCGACGTTCACAACCGGTGGCGAAGTCTCTCGCTTCGCCTCCACGACGGACCCGCGCCCATCAACTGCGCGTGGTCGCCGTGCCGAAGCATCGGTCCGTGTCTATCGTGGCAATAAATCAACCGATGTCGCCGCTGGCGAATTTTCGGGAGGGGCACAATAACATGAAGCTCAAGGCAATATTTCGCTGCGGCGCCTTCGCCGCAACCGCAGCAACGGCTATCGCTGCGCCGGTCACGCTGGCAACAGCCCAAAGCACGACCATTCAGAACGCCGAAAGTGGCCTGAACGTCGGCGTTGGCAAAGGTACACTGATCACGCTGCCGCGTCCCATGACCGATGTGTTCGTCGCGAACCAGAAGGTCGCTGATGTTCAGGTACGGTCCAACAGACTGCTTTACGTCTTTGGTGTGGGCGGCGGCGAAACCTCGCTCTATGCGACAGATGGCGCCGGTCGGATCATCTATTCGGCAAACGTCCGTGTTGCGCAGAATATCGACCAGATCCGCGAAATGTTGCGTATGGCCATGCCCGGCGCTGCAATCGGTGTCACGTCGATGAACGGCATGACCTTGCTGACCGGCACAGTCGCAAATCCGCAGGAAGTCGGCGAAGCAACACGGCTGGTCCAGTCTTTCATGGGCGAAAACCAGACCATTGTGAACAAGCTGAAAACCGCGACGCCTGCACAGGTCAATTTGCACGTCAAATTTGCCGAAGTCAGCCGCAGCCTGATCAAGGAGCTTGGGTTCAATATTGAAGGCCTGAACTCCAATAACGGCTTTCTTTTTGGCCTGGCGCGCGGTCGTGAAGTTGTCAACAATACCAACGGCCAGCTGATCGTCAGTGGCAGCGGCACCAGCGCATTTTTTGGCGGCAATCTGCTCGGCGTCAATATAACATCCGTGCTCGATGCGCTTGAACAGGATGGGCTGGTCTCCTCCTTGGCAGAGCCAAATCTCACAGCATTGTCCGGCGAAACCGCAAGCTTTCTGGCAGGCGGCGAATTCCCCATCGCGGTCAGCGACGGCGATGGCGGCATATCTGTCGAATTCAAACAATATGGTGTCGGCATCGCCTTTACCCCGACCGTGCTCGATGGCAATCGTATCAGCATGCGTGTGCGCCCTGAAGTTTCCGAATTGTCGGAAGCCGGTGCCATCCGCCTCGACAATATCTCGATCCCGGCACTCAGCACACGCCGGGCCGAAACATCGGTTGAACTCGGTTCCGGCCAAAGCTTCATGATCGCGGGTCTGATGCGCAACCGGCTCGGTACAACGGCGGAAAAGACACCGTTGCTCGGCGATCTTCCGATCATTGGCGCACTATTCAAGTCCGACAAGTTCCAGCGCGATGAAACCGAACTTCTGATCGTCATCACGCCGTATCTTGTGAAGCCGGTCAATACGCGTATTGCGCTGCCGACAGACGGACTTGCCGCGCCAAGCGATGCCGAACGCTGGCTGCTTGGACGGACGTTCAAAGGTAGCGGCAAGCCAGAGCAAACGGCCAATGCAATTGCAGCGCCCGCGCCAACAACCGTAGGCGGCGCAACCCCCGGCTTTTCGAACGACTAGCGGCTTTGAAGGGAAACATGACAATGGCGAATATTCGTACACGCGGCCTCAGTGCCGTACTCCTTCCGGTCGCTGCGGCCTTGACGCTGTCCGCCTGTGGCGCTGGCAGCATGCCAAACCCGCAAATGGCGTCGGCAAAAGTGCCCGTCGTCTCGCAAACCATGATGGCGTTTAACCTGCCCTATTCCGCGTCTGGCGATATCTCGCCGGCACAGCGCCAGTCGCTTACGGAATGGCTGGACAGCATCAACATCAATTATGGCGACCGGATCAGCATCGACGACCCGAATGTCGGCGCGGACAAGCGGCGTGGCACAGTTGCGCGCGTGCTCGCAAATTACGGCTTGCTGCTCAGCGAAAATGTCCCGGTCGTCAGTGGCGCGGTACAAAATGGCGTCGCGCGCGTCATTGTAATGCGCGCTACGGCGGCGGTGCCTGAATGTCCAGATTGGCGACGTCAATCGAACCCCGAATTCGAAGCATCGTCAATGTCGAATTACGGCTGCGCGACAATGACCAACCTTGCCGCAATGATCGTCGATGCAAACGATCTCGTATCGGGCAAGACGCATCCCGGTGTCGATGCGGAATCCACGGCAAAAGCAATCGAAACCTACCGGCAAAAAGTTGGCGAGGCCTCTGACAAGGTCAAGAGCAGCGTCGGTTCGGCCAGCAAATAAAGGGAATGGGTGATATGAACGCGCCATGGAATCCAAGTAAAGCAGGCGGAGTTGGTTCGCGAGAGCCATTTACTGCCTTCGTCTGTGACGATGAAACCGTCGAAGCCATCCGGCCTGTGGCCGTCGAACTCGGCTGGTCGGCTGAAAAGGTCAATAAAGGCGGCCTTCGCAACGCCGTGCAGACATTGTCGGTCTCATCAAGTCCACATGTGTTGCTCGTCGATCTTTCCGAAGCTGGCGATCCGCTGAACGATATTAATGCGCTCGCGGAAGTCTGCGAACCCGGCACAATCGTTATTGCTGTGGGCACGATCAATGACGTCAAGCTCTATCGCGACCTGCTGTCGAGCGGCATTCAAGATTACCTCATGAAGCCAGTATCCGCCGATGCGCTGCGTGAAACCTTCATGCAGGCACAGATGATTCTGCAGGGGCCAAAGCATCACGATATCCCTTCCACCGACAGGCCAAGAAGCGCGCTTGCCGTCGTGGGCGTCCGTGGCGGCGTCGGGGCTTCGACAATTGCAAGTTCGATCGCATGGCAGTTCGCCGACCTGGAAGGACGGTCAACAGCACTCCTTGATCTTGACATCCAGTTTGGAACCGGCGCCTTGGCGTTCGATATGGAGCCTGGTCGTGGCCTGACCGACGCACTTGAAAACCCCAGCCGCATCGACGGATTGTTTATCGAACGCGCTATGGTGCGCGTTGGCGAAAAACTGTCGGTTTTGTCGGCCGAAGCGCCGATCAATCAGCCACTATTATCCGATGGCGCCGCACTCTATCAGCTGCAGGAAGAAATGCGGAATGCGTTTGAAGTGGTTGTTGTTGATCTGCCGCGCATGGTGGCCGTTCAGAACCCGCACCTCATCGGCGATGTCAATCATGTTGTCGTCGTGACCGAGCAGACGCTTGCCAGTACACGTGACACCATTCGCCTGATGGGCTTTTTAAAGGCGAACGCACCGCAAGCGAAAATCACGGTTGTGGCCAACCGCGTGGCGGTGAACCCGCCCCCGGAAGTCTCACGGAAAGATTTCGAAGCATCGATCGAACGCAAAATCGACGTTATCGTTCCGCTTGACGCCAAGCAGGCAGTCAGTGCCGCCAAGCAAGGCAAGGCTCTGGCGACCATCGCCAAGGGCGGCCGGATCGGAAGCGCGTTCAAGTCTTTGATTGCCGAGCTGGCGGGCGACAGTGCCGATTCTGACGAGGCGGAAACAAAATCACTGATGAGCAAAATGCGCGCTCTGCTTCCCGCCAAGGGTGCGGCGAAAGCATCGGGCAAAAAATAGTGCAGGAACGTTTCGTCAGATTAAATGCGAAGTAATCAGGGGCATGTCATGACACGGCAGGGGTTTGGAAAAAGAAGCGGGCTGGCCTTGGCGGCCACACCGAACGGCTTCGGTGGCACCCCCTCGCCGGCAACTTCCGGGCGCCCGCTTGTCAGCGACGCCGGAAACTTCGGATTATCGAAACAGGCCGAAACTCTCCCGCGGCGCAGCACGGAAAACTGTGTTTGGGAGTTGCACGCCCTCTTGTCGCCTAGACTTCCCGAGCTGTTCCCATTTGACAAGACAAAGCAGCGTCGTAGGGGCGAGCTTGCAGTACAACTGGACGAGATGGTCCAGAAACTTGCCGCATCAGAGGATATCCCGGTCGACGAAGGTCAGATTCGCGATACTGTTACAGTTCTGCTCAACGAGCTTATCAATGCCGTTGGTGGCCTTAGTCCTGAACCGCAAAATGACGCCGTCGACCGTGCCGCACGCGCTTCAAGTGCCAGTGCAGCCAGTGTCATCAAGGCAAAAGATCGTGTTCATCCGCTTTTGATGGAGCGCATCGACGCCAGCGTCATTGCCGATCTTTCACGCGGCGAATTGGCAGAACAGATATCCGATGTTGTTTCAGAAATCCTGGTCCAGGAAAAATTCAGCCTGAACCAGAAGGAACAACGCGATCTCGTCACGCTTTTGCTCAACGACATGCTCGGTCTTGGCCCGCTCGAACCGTTGCTCGCCGACGATGACGTCAGTGAAGTCATGGTCAACGGCCCCGGCACCGTTTATGCGGAGCGCAAGGGCAAGATCACATTGACAGATGTCAAGTTTCGCGACGACGCGCATCTGCTGAACATCGCGCAGCGCATCGTTTCGGCGATCGGGCGGCGCGTCGATGAAACCTCGCCAATATGCGACGCACGCCTCATGGATGGCAGTCGCGTCAATGTCGTCATCCCTCCATTGGCGATTGACGGTACGGCGATATCGATCCGCAAGTTCTCGAAAATCAAGCTGACCCTCGAAAAAATGCTCGACGGCGGCTCCATGAGCCCGCAAATGTGCAAGTTCCTCAACATCGCCGGACGTTGCAAGCTCAACATTCTGATATCGGGCGGCACCGGTTCGGGCAAAACGACGATGTTGAACGCGATATCACGCAATATCGACCCGGGCGAGCGCGTTGTCACCATCGAGGACGCAGCCGAACTTCAACTCCAACAGCCACATGTTGTCCGACTGGAGACGCGCCCGGCCAACCTTGAGGGCAATGGGCAAGTGGACATGCGCGACCTTGTTAAAAATGCGCTGCGCATGCGACCCGACCGCATCATTCTTGGCGAAGTTCGCGGCGCCGAAGCGTTCGACTTGCTCGCCGCCATGAATACCGGTCATGATGGTTCGCTTGGTACGCTTCACGCGAACCGCCCCCGCGAAGCACTGACGCGGCTTGAAAACATGATCAACATGGCCGGTCTCAACCTGTCACAGACCGCCATTCGTCAACAGATCAGCGATGCGGTCAATCTGATTGTACAAATCAGCCGCATGCGTGATGGCGGTCGCCGCATCACGCACATTTCAGAAATTGTCGGCATGGAAGGTGACGTCATCACCATGCAGGACCTGTTTCTTTACAAATATCATGGCGAGGACGAGAACGGAGGCCTGAAGGGCGAATATGTCAGCTCCGGCCTCAGACCTGCTTGCCATGAGCGCGCCGAGTATTTCGGCCTTGGTCGTGCATTGATGGAGTGTGTATCATGAACCAAACTCTTGTCTTTGCAATAAGCTTTGGTGGTGTTTTTCTGACGCTTTTGCTGCTTATTCTGCTGAATGGGGATAGTAGCAACGCACGCGCGGCAAAGCGCCTGACGCAAGTGCGCGCTCGTCATGGCGGATCAGGGGAATTGCTGGCGCAGGTGCAGATGAAACGCATACTCGCGTCGCGCGACACCAAACTCGATAGTATGTTCAGCGGCTTCATGCCAAACCGCGCCGTTCTTAAGCTTCGGCTGGCAAGGACAGGAAAGTCGTGGACATTCGGACAATATGGCGTTGCCTGCGTCGCCATTTTCCTCCTTGCAACGATCGCACTTGGTGTTGCTGGCACGCCGCTCGTGCTTGCGGCGTTCGCTGGTCTGTTCCTTGGCCTTGCGATACCACATGTCACTGTAAGTGTGTTGATCTCCCAGCGGGTTTCCAAATTCACGACCAACTTTCCTGATGCCATCGACCTGCTTGTGCGCGGTTTACGGTCGGGTCTTCCGGTTTCGGAATCGATTGGTGTTGTTGGTCAGGAAATTGTTGAACCTGTCGGCTATGAGTTCAGGCAGGTCGCCGACAAGATCCGCATTGGCCGCACGATGGAGCAGGCTCTTCAGGAAACCGCCGACCGGCTTGGCACGCCCGAATTTCAGTTCTTTGTCATTACCTTATCAATTCAGCGTGAAACGGGTGGCAACCTTGCTGAGACTCTGAACAACCTTGGTGAGGTCTTGAGAAAGCGCGCCCAGATGAAGCTGAAGATCCGGGCGATGTCGTCGGAATCCAAAGCCTCAGCATATATCGTTGGATCGCTGCCCTTCATCGTGTTTGGGCTGATCTGGTCGGTTAACCCGAGCTACCTGATGCCCTTCTTTACCGATACGCGATTGATGATTGCGGGCATAGGCGGAGCAATCTGGATGTCAATCGGCGCCTTGATTATGGCCAAAATGGTGAGCTTTGAAATCTGATGGAACAAGATGCACTCTTATTGGGCCTTACAGCCACTGATCTGGCAACACTGGCTGCAGCCGTTGCGTCCTTCGCAATGCTCGTCGCTATCTGGACCGCGACAACCGTGCGCGATCCGATGCGCGGGCGCGTCAAAGCGCTGCAGGACCGTCGCGAACAATTAAAAGCCGGCATCACGGCATCACGGAAACGCACAAGTGTCGCCGCGAAGGCTGAAGCCACCGACTTCATGCGCAACATCCTTAAAAAGATGAGCGTCATGCAGGACGAGCAGGCCAAGGAGGCCGAAAAAAAGCTGGCACAAGCCGGTATCCGATCGAAGGATGCCGTCGTGCTGATGCTGTTCGGACGGCTCGCCCTGCCAATAATCATGGGCGGTGGTGCAGTCATTGCGATCTATGTGCTGGACATGTTCCCACATTACTCGTCACTGAAACAGGCGATGATTACCTGCGGCGCCCTTCTGGTCGGATACAAGGGACCAGACGTGATCGTAACGAACATGATCGCCAAACGCTCGGACGCGATCCGCAAGGGCCTTCCTGACGCATTGGACCTGTTGGTCATCTGTGCTGAAGCCGGCCTGACGGTGGACGCTGCATTCAATCGCGTCGCGAAAGAACTTGGCGCGGGCTACCCTGAACTTGGTGATGAATTTACGCTGACCTCAATCGAACTGGGCTTCCTCACCGACCGCAGGCAAGCGTTCGAAAATCTCGCCAATCGCGTAAGCCTTGAAGCCTTGCGCGGTGTTGTGACGACGATGATCCAGACTGAAAAATACGGCACCCCACTCGCATCAAGCTTGCGTGTGCTTTCAGCCGAATTCCGCAATGACCGCATGATGCGCGCCGAAGAAAAAGCCGCACGGCTTCCGGCAATCATGACCATCCCACTGATCATGTTTATTCTTCCTGTTCTGTTTGTCGTGGTGCTTGGCCCCGCAGCCTGTTCGATTGCCGATACGTTCGTCAAGTAAGTCGCGTTGGCGGTTCGAATGGACCACCAACGTGCGTGGCGGGTAGCAAGGCTTGAGGCTTCACCGCACATCAGGCTAAATAGTCACATTGGATTCGCGAACGAGCACGCTATCAGTCGGCCCCGTGGCCGACGATCGGGGATATTATGGAACTCGACTTTACACCCTATTATTACATCATTCCCGGATTGCTCGTTGGCATCGCGATTGGCTGGCGCATATTTGGCGCTTCTGCGAAGCTGAAAGCGCTTGAGAAAGACCGTGCTACAACAAAGGCAGCGCTCGATGCTGCCCGCACAGAAATTTCCGAACTCAAACGCAACCTCGCTTCAGCGCGCGACCAGATCAAACCACTCGCTGACGAGGTCGACCGGCTGACGAAGGAGAAGGCTGCGCGAAAGGCGAGCCTTAACCCGGAGCCGAGCACTGCAACCAAACCTGCGGAACCGGCACCCGTCGCGCCGACCAGCGCAATGCCGTGGGAGCCCGGCCGCAAACTGCCGACATTCATGGATGCTCCCAATGGCCCAACCGATGATCTGACATTGCTAAAGGGCGTTGGACCGCGACTTGCCGCAGCACTGCGGGAGATCGGCATCTATTATTTCGCGCAGATTGCCGATTGGACGCCCGACGAAACCAAGCTGGTTGATGCCAAACTTGATACATTTCGCGGTCGTATCGAGAAAGATAAAATGATCGAGCAGGCCAAGCTGATCGCAGCAGGGCGCATGACCGAATATGAAGCACGTTTTGGCAAGCTTGGCGGCAATTGATGCGCACGCGATGGATTGCCCTTGCGCTACTCGCCGCAGGCTGCGATTCCCCTGCCGAGCCGGTTGAAGAAACGCCGCAAATCGAAGCGGTCGCCGTAGAGCCAGCAGAACCCCAGACGCCAACGATACCTGGACCACAATACGCTGGCAGGTGGGCGACGAGTGCGGATAAATGCTCGTCGGACTGGTGGCGCTTTTGGCATGACGAGCTGCTGACGGCGGACCGAATGCGCTGCAACATCCTGCCGCCCGATGGGGCAAGTGGCGATACGCACCGCCGCGCCGTATGCCAGAAGGCCGACAAGGTGACGCGCGAGGACTGGACGTTCGACTATCCGGCAGACAAGCTGATGACCCTGTCGCGCGACGGCGGCGAACCCATCACATTTGGCGCATGCTAGCGCGCCTTTAGTGCTGCCTGCGCCGCGGCGAGCCGGGCGATCGGCACGCGATAGGGTGAACAGCTCACATAATCGAGACGCTGCTCTTCGCAAAAGTGGATCGAAGTCGGATCACCACCATGTTCGCCGCAAATACCAAGCTTGATGCCGGGCTTTGTCGTGCGCCCGCGTTCAGCGGCAAGGCTGACGAGTTGTCCGACGCCATCAATATCGAGGCTGACGAACGGATCTTTTGGAAGTACGCCCTTATCGACATAGGCGGACAGGAACTTCCCGGCATCGTCGCGGCTGATGCCGAGCGTTGTTTGCGTTAAATCATTGGTTCCGAATGAGAAAAATTCAGCCGTATTGGCGATCTCGCCTGCCATAAGCGCCGCGCGCGGCAGTTCGATCATCGTACCCACGAGATAATCGAGGCTGGCACCGCGCTCTTCAAACACGGTTTTGGCGGTCGCATCGATGACGGCCTTCATCAGGTCAAGTTCACGCACGGACATGACGAGCGGCACCATGATTTCAGGCACGACGGCCTCGCCGGTTTCCTTCGCAACGTCGCAAGCCGCCTCGAAAATCGCCCGCGCCTGCATCTCGTAGATTTCAGGGTAGGTGATGCCCAGACGACAACCGCGATGGCCGAGCATAGGGTTGAATTCGTGCAGTTCCGACACGCGGCGCTTCAACACATCGACCGAGACGCCCGAAGCCTGTGCGACTTCGAGGAAATCTTCCTCCCGATGCGGCAGGAATTCATGGAGTGGCGGATCGAGCAGACGGATCGTCACCGGAAGGCCCGCCATGATGCGGAAGATTTCGGCAAAGTCGCTGCGCTGTTCAGGCAGCAGTTTTTCGAGTGCGACGCGTCGGCCCTTTTCGTTTTCGGCCAAAATCATCTGGCGGACCGCGGTGATACGACGCGCGTCAAAGAACATATGTTCGGTCCGGCAAAGCCCGATGCCTTCGGCGCCGAACTGCCGTGCAACTTCGCAATCTGCGGGGGTTTCGGCGTTGGTGCGCACCTTCATGCGCCGCACCTTGTCGGCCCAGACCATAAGCTTGCCAAAGTCACCGGCAAGTTCAGGCTGGATCGTGGCAACCCGGCCCGCCATGACCTCGCCTGTGCCGCCATCGATGGTGATGGTATCGCCTTCGGCAAATTCGCGGCCCGACACGCGCATAACGCGCGATTCCATATCGATGCTGATCGCGCCTGCACCCGATACGCAAGGACGCCCCATGCCGCGCGCAACGACCGCCGCGTGGCTGGTCATACCACCGCGCGCCGTCAAAATACCACGCGCCGCATGCATGCCGTGAATGTCTTCGGGGCTGGTTTCGACGCGGACGAGAATGACATCTTCGCCAAGCGCAGACAGGCGTTCTGTCTCGTCGGAATCAAAGGCGATGATCCCCGAGGCGGCACCGGGTGACGCGGGCAATCCGGTCGTCACCACATCGCGCACTGCCGAGGGGTCAAGCGTCGGGTGCAGCAATTGGTCAAGCGCGCCGGGTTCGACGCGGCCTACGGCTTCTTCTTCAGATATCAAACCCTCTTCGGCCATATCAACGGCGATCTTGAGCGCCGCATTTGCCGTGCGTTTGCCGCTGCGCGTCTGCAACATCCAGAGCTTGCCGCGTTCAACGGTAAATTCAATGTCCTGCATGTCACGATAATGATTTTCGAGCAGATCAAACACCCGGGCAAGTTCCGCGAAAACCTCGGGCATGGCCTCTTCCATGGAAACCGCCTTGGCCCCCGCCTTCTCGCGCGCGGCCTTGGTGAGGTACTGCGGCGTGCGGATACCGGCAACAACGTCTTCGCCCTGCGCATTGATCAGGAATTCGCCATAATAAGCGCGTGTACCGATGGCCGGGTCGCGCGTGAAGGCGACGCCTGTTGCCGAGGTGTCGCCCATATTGCCGAACACCATCGCCTGTACGTTGACGGCAGTCCCCCATTCGGACGGAATGTCGTTGAGGCGCCGATAGACCTTGGCGCGTTCGGACTGCCACGAGCCAAAGACGGCCGCGACCGCACCCCAAAGCTGTTCCATCGGGTCCTGCGGGAAAGCCTTGCCAAGTTCGGCTTCGACCTGTGCCTTATAGACGCCGACGAGTTTTTGCAGGTCCGAGGCTTCAAGCTGCGTATCGAGCGAAACGCCCTTATCTTCCTTGGCGATTTCAAGCGCGTCTTCAAAAATATAATGATCAAGGCCAAGCACAACGTCCGAATACATCTGGACGAAACGGCGATAACTGTCCCAAGCAAAGCGCGGGTCGCCCGATATTTTCGCCAGCCCTTCGACGGTTTCGTCGTTCAGACCAAGGTTGAGCACGGTATCCATCATGCCCGGCATCGACACCCGCGCGCCCGAGCGGACCGAGACCAGCAGCGGGTCGGCAACGTCGCCAAAGCGCTTGCCGGTGACGTCCTCGATATGCTTCAGACCCTCTGCGAGCTGAACTTTCAACGCATCGGGGAATTTTTCACCCTCGTCATAATAGACGCCGCACATGGCGGTTGAAATGGTGAGGCCTGGCGGCACCGGCAGACCGATCGAGGCCATTTCGGCAAGGTTCGCGCCTTTGCCGCCGAGCAGATTCTTGTCGCCTTTGCCGCCGTCCGAAACGCCGCCGCCAAATCTGTATACCCACTGCGTCATTCAACTTCGTCCTTAGCCTAACCATTGTCGAGGTCGGAAAATTCGCTGTCCGTCTAGCCCTCAATCCTTGAAAAATCCGCAACGCTGTGCACGGCACTGCGCACCCGCGCGAGCAGCCCCAGCCGGAAAGCGCGTTTAATAGGGTCATCGTCATTGACCGTCACGCTATCGAAAAAGGCATCGATCGGCGCGCGAAGCTCCGCAAGCGCCGACATCGCCCCTTCAAAATCCTCCGCCGCGACAGCAACAGCAGCCTTCGGCGCGGCATCGTCGAGCGCTGCGATCAGCACGGCTTCCGCAGGATCGGGATCATAAGACGGCTGGTCGCCATCGGCCGTCGGCAGCGCGCCCTTTTTCGCCTCGGCCTTCAGAATGTTCGCCGCGCGCTTGTACCCGGCAAGCAGGTTCGCGCCGTCGTCGGTGGCAAGAAATGTCGAAAGTGACGAAGCACGGGCTACAACCCTGTCCAATCTACCATCATCCCGGGTATCCCATCGCCGAGAAGCCTGCACGAAGTCATGTCGAATGCCACTCTCGCGTTGCTGAACCGCGAGACGTTCCAACAAAAAATCCAGAACAACGGTTAGCAAGCTGCGACGTTCTATATCACTTTCAGAAAGAGGTGACGTGGGGTCACCCTGTCCCAGCCAAAATTCAATCGGTGCGTCCGTGTGTGCTTTCAACTGGTTTTCAAGAACCAGTCGAATTGAACTGAGAGCCGCACGGCGCAATGCAAACGGATCTTTTGAGCCTGTGGGCAATTCGCCAATATCGAAAAACGATAAAAGCGTATCCAGCTTATCCGCCAGACTCACCGCCACCGTCACCGGATCTGTCGGCACGTCGTCGCCTTGGCCTACCGGCTTATAATGGTCGCGGATGGCGTTGGCGACTTCGTCGGGCAGTCCCTGTGCGCGCGCATAATGCCCGCCCATGACGCCTTGCAGTTCGGGGAATTCGTAGACCATGCCGGTGACAAGGTCGGCCTTGCAGAGGCGCGCGGCCTGTTCGGTAAGGTCGGGGTCGGCGTTGGGGACTATGCCTTGTTCAGCGAGCCAGCGGGCGAGTTTGGCGACGCGGTCGACCTTGTCGGCGACGGTGCCCAGCTTTTCGTGGAAGACGATGTCTTTGAGTTTTTCGACGTGCTGTTCGAGCGGGGTTTTCTTGTCCTGATCCCAGAAGAAGCGCGCGTCGGAGAGGCGGGCGGCGAGGACTTTCTGGTTGCCTGCGACAATCGCCTTGCCGCCATCCTCAGCCTCGATATTCGCCGTGCAGATGAAGGCGGGGGCGAGGCTGCCGTCTGTGTTGGCAACGGCGAAATATTTCTGGTGGCTTTTCATCGCCAGCTGCACGACCTCTGCCGGGACATCGAGGAAAGCCGGGTCGAAATTTCCCAGAAGCGGCACCGGCCATTCGGTGAGGCCGGCATTTTCTTCGAGAAGCTGCGCGTCTTCGATGAGCGTATAGCCTGCGGCCTTCGCGACTTTGCGTGCAGCCTCGCCGATGATTGCGGCGCGATCTTCGGACCGGGCGAAGACGTGGGCTTTGCGCAGTGCATCGACATAGGCGTCGGGGCCGGAAATCTGGATGTCACCGCGTGACATGAAGCGATGCCCGCGCGTGACATTGCCGGATTTGACGCCAGCGATTTCGACCGGCACCACCGCGCCGTCGAACAAAGCGACGATGCCCTGCAGCGGACGGACCCAGCGCAGCGCTTCCATGTGAACGCTGTTCACACCCCAGCGCATGGCCTTGAGCCACGGGAAATTGCGGATCACGGTTTCGATTGCAGCGGCGAGCACGTCTGCGGTCTGCATGCCGGGCTTTTCGAAGACCGCGAACCAGACGCCGTCGCGGTCGCTGAGTTGCTCGCGCGTCAGGCCGGTCTTGCGCAGGAAGCCTTCGAGCGCCTGCTGCGGCGCGGAGGTGCGCGGGCCCTTCAGCTCTTCGGACGTTGCCGCTGTTGCCGTCGGCAGGTCGCGGACGATAAGCGCGAGACGGCGCGGGGTCACGAAGGTTTCGGTCGCGCCCGGGGCAAGGCCAGCGGTTTTGAGTTCGGCGAGGAACAGGCGTTCGAGATCGCGCGCGGCCTGACGTTGCATGCGCGCGGGGATTTCCTCGCTGCGGAGTTCAAGCAGGAAGTCGGCCACTATGCAGCGTCCTCCAGCCAGCCATTCTTTTTCATGTGCGCGGCGCAGGCGCCTTTGGCGAGGTCGCGGATGCGGCCAATATAGGCCTGGCGTTCGGCGACCGAGATGACGCCGCGCGCGTCGAGCAGGTTGAACATGTGGCTGGCCTTGATTGCCTGATCATAAGCGGGCAGCGGCAGTTCGGCGGTCAAAAGCGCCTCGCATTCGGCCTGTGCGCGTTTGAAACCTTCGAACAGCGCGTCAGTATTGGCGTGTTCGAAATTATAAGCGCTTTGCTGTTGTTCGTTGGCGAGGAAAATATCGCCATAGGTCACGCCCTGCCCGTTAAAGTCGAGGTCGTAGACGCTGTCCTTGCCCTGAATATACATGGCGAGGCGTTCGAGGCCGTAGGTGAGTTCGCCCGCGACTGGCTTGCAATCGAAACCGCCGACCTGCTGGAAATAAGTGAACTGCGTTACCTCCATGCCGTCGCACCAGACCTCCCAACCAAGCCCCCATGCGCCGAGCGTCGGGCTTTCCCAGTCATCCTCGACAAAGCGGATGTCGTGCTTTGCCGCGTCGATGCCGATTTTGGCGAGGCTGTCGAGGTAGAGGTCCTGCAGGTCCGCCGGGCTTGGTTTCAGGATCACCTGAAACTGGTAATAATGCTGCAAGCGGTTCGGGTTTTCGCCATAACGGCCATCGGTCGGACGGCGCGAAGGCTGCACATAAGCGGCTTTCCAGGCATCTGGGCCGAGCGCGCGCAGCGTCGTTGCCGGGTGAAACGTGCCTGCGCCCATCTCCATGTCATAGGGTTGCAGAATGACACAGCCCTGCTCCGCCCAGTGGTGCTGGAGCGTCAAGATAATGTCCTGAAAACTTAGGGCCACGGAAATCCGCCTTCGCAGGTGCGCAAATATGCGCGCGGGTCTAACGTCCAGCGCGCGCACGGGCAAGCACCTAGTCACGCAAAGCGACAGTTTGCGACTTTATTGCGGTTTCCGGACACAGGTGACTCGTTGAGGGGGCGAATGGATTCCCGCCTGCGCGGGAATGACAGGTGGGTGGAGGCGAGCAAAGTTCCCTTACATCCCGAGAGTCGTCTTTATTGTCATCCTCGCGCATGCGGGGATCCAGCAGGGTGCGCCGTTTTTTGGGATGTCGGCAAGCATAGGGCGCGTTGAGCGTGAGAATGACGAAGGTGGAGAGGATATGGAACCGTGGGATAGTGGATTGTGAATCTTGGGACTTGAGGTCGGATGCAACACGTCGCACGATAGGCGTGGCAATATTGCTTTTCACTGCGGGAGCCTCGCCTTGCATCCATATGTTCACGCTGAAAATACGCCCGACAAAGTCGCCATAATCATGGCGAAAACCGGCGAAACCATGAGCTATGGCGAAATGGAGGCGCTGTCCAATCGCGTCGCTCAGCTGATCCGTTCGCATGGTCTGAAACGCGGCGACAGCGTGGCACTGTTGCTGGAAAATTGTATCGAATTTCTGCCTGTCTGTTGGGGGCTGCAGCGGTCCGGCATCGTATTTACCGCAATGTCGACCAAGCTGACACCCGGTGAAGCGCAATATATCGTCAGCGATTCGGGTGCAAAAATGCTCATTGCCGGGGCAAATCTTGCCGCGGTGGCCGAAAAGCTTGAAGGACCAAAAGCGCACTTTGCACTTGGCGGCGATATTCCCGGTTATGAGAGTTTCGAGCGTACCATCGCCGAAATGCCAGCAGAACGAATCGCCGACGAGAGCCCGGGGCGCGACATGCTCTATTCATCGGGTACCACCGGACGACCAAAGGGCGTGACGGGTGCGCTCTCCGATGGACCGCTTGACGAGATCAGTCCGCTGATGATGCTGACCAAGGCGCTTTATCAATTCGAGCCAGAGATGATGTACCTATCGCCAGCGCCGCTCTATCACGCGGCGCCGCTGCGCTATTCGATGGCAGTACACCGCTGGGGTGGGACGGTCATTATCATGCGAACCTTCGATCCCGAGCGCTATCTCAGCTATGTCGAGCGCTACAAGGCGACGCATAGCCAGCTCGTGCCGACGATGTTCGTGCGTATGCTGAAACTGCCCGAGGATGTGCGCATGCGCTATGACGTGTCGTCGATCAAGATGGCGGTCCACGCCGCCGCGCCCTGCCCGATCGAAGTCAAGCGCGCCATGATCGATTGGTGGGGCGAGGTGATATTCGAATATTATGCCTCGACTGAAGGCACGGGGCTTTGCACGATCAGCCCGAAAGGCTGGTTGAAGCGTCCAGGCACTGTCGGCAAGGCATTGCTTGGCGAAATCCGTATCCTCGGCGAAAATGACGAAGTACTGCCTCCGGGCAAGGAAGGCCGCGTCTATTTCGCGGGCGGTGGTACATTCGAATATCATAACGACCCCGAGAAGACGAAGAGCGTCCAGCACCCCGAGCACGGGTCGACATTTGGCGACATTGGCTATGTCGACGAGGATGGCTATCTGTTCCTCACCGACCGCGAGGCCTATATGATCATCACTGGCGGCGTGAACGTCTACCCGCAGGAAACCGAAGACGTGCTGATCATGCACCCGAAAGTCGCCGACGTTGCGGTTATCGGCGTCCCCAACGAAGATTTTGGCGAAGAGGTGAAAGCCATCGTCCAGCCGCGCGACATGGCGGACGCGGGGCCAGACCTTGAAGCCGAACTCATCGCCTTTGCCCGCGCGCGCCTCAGCCATGTCAAATGCCCGCGTTCGGTCGATTTTGAAGCTGAATTGCCGCGACACGATACCGGCAAGCTTTATAAACGCCTGCTTAAGGAACGCTATGCCACAGCAGCAAGAACATCGGCATGAAAGGCCAATAATGACCAAAATCCTGAATGCCACTGCGGCACTGGCGCTGCTCATTGGCTGCAGCGGCGAAACGTCGGGCGCTGCTGCGCCGGAAGAGGCATTGAGTGAAACGCAAACTGCCGCGCGTACTGGCCCGGCGCTTTGGAAAGTCGCCGACGACGACACGACGATCTATCTGTTCGGAACAGTGCATATGCTGCCCGATGACTTTCAGTGGCAGTCCGCTACCGTCGACAAAGCGTTCGAAGCAGCCGATACCGTGGTGTTCGAGGTGATGGGCACAGACGATGCACGGGTGACGCAACCGGTCATCAGGGAACTGGGCTTTTCGCCGAACCTGCCACCTTTGAGCGCCCGCGTATCGCCCGATAAAAAAGAAGAGCTCGCAAGCGCCATCAAGGATGCCGGCGTGCCGGTTGCGGCGCTCGATGCAATGGAAACATGGCTTGCGACAATGACGCTGTCGACGGCGCGGATTGTCAAGCTCGGCTATGGCATTGACAGCGGGGTCGAAGCGAACTTGAAGGCCCGCGCCACGGCTTCGCGCAAACGGATCGAAGGGCTTGAAACCGTACGCGAACAGCTCGGCTTTTTCGATACACTGCCCGAAGATGAACAGCGCAAGCTGCTCGAAGCCTCGCTTGATGATATGGAAAAGATCGAAGCGCTGATCGGAAGCACGGTGAAGGACTGGGCGTCAGGTGACGTTGAAAAGGTCGCGGCAGCGCTCGACGACGACATTAACAGTTCTCCTATGCTGGCCAAGCGCTTGCTTTCCGACCGCAACGCAAATTGGGCGGACTGGGTTGAAAAGCGGTTGATTTCGACGCCCGGCACAGTGTTCATCGCGGTTGGCACGGGGCATCTTGCAGGCGATCAGAGCCTGCAGGCAAAATTGAAAGTCAAAGGGATCGAGGCTGCACGACTGAACTAGGCAAAGGCAGGCGGAACTATCGTGCGCCCCTCGACTTCGCACCCCTCCCCTGCTCGCCCCTTGCCAATCCGCCACTCTGCGCGTATAGCGCGCGACTTCCCAAACGTCTGGTCATCCCTGGAGGCGGGCGCGGGAATATTGAAACTGGAGATATAAAATGAGTGATGCGCTGAAGCTTGCGGCTGAAGCGCGCGACCGGGCAGGCAAGGGAGCCTCCCGTGCTATCCGTCGCGAAGGCCGCGTACCCGCCGTTATTTACGGCAACCACAAGGAACCGCTTGGTATCCATGTCGAGGCAAAGACCCTCGTCAAGATGCTGAGCACAGGCCACTTCATGAACTCGATCGTCGAGCTTGAAGTCGGTGGCAAGACCGAACGCACGCTGCCCCGTGACGTGCAGTTCCACCCGGTCAATGACCGCCCGATCCATGTCGACTTCCTGCGCCTTTCAAAGAATGCGCGCGTCACGCTCGATATTCCTGTGCGCTTCACCGACGAGGAAGAATCACCCGGCATCCGCCGCGGTGGTGTCGTCAACATCGTCCGCCACGAAGTCGAACTGAACTGCGCTGCCGACGCCATCCCTGATGAGCTGGTTGCATCGCTTGCTGGACTTGATGTCGGCGAATCGATCCACATTTCGGCGATCGCTCTGCCCGAAGGCGCAAAGCTGACCGTTGAGGATCGCGACTTCACCGTTGCAACGCTGGTTGCGCCATCTGCGCTACGTTCAAGCGAGGATGAAGCGGCCGATGACGCTGAAGCCGAAGGCGAAGAAGAATCCGCCGAAGCCGAAGCGGACGCCGAGGAGGAAAGCAGCGAGGGTTAACACCCTGCTGGCACGCTGGTCGGGCTGCCTGAAGAGATTGATCTTCGGGCGCCCGCCGCAGCCGCTTGCTGAACCACCCATGCACCTGTTCGTCGGCCTTGGAAATCCGGGGGGCGAATATGCGCTCCACCGTCACAATATCGGCTTCATGGCAGTCGATACGATCTCTGAAATGCACAGCTTTTCGCCCTGGACGAAGAAGTTTCAGGGGCTGATCGCCGACGGTCGGATCGGGACAGAACGCGTACTACTGCTAAAGCCGCAAACCTTCATGAACGAAAGTGGTCGCAGCATTGGCGAAGCCATGCGCTTCTACAAGCTTGGCCCGCAGGATGTGACGGTCTTTTACGACGAGCTCGATCTCGCGCCGTTGAAGGTCAAGGTGAAGACCGGCGGCGGTGCGGCAGGGCATAATGGCATACGGTCGACGATCGCGCATATTGGCGAGGATTTTCGCCGTGTGCGGCTTGGCATCGGCCATCCCGGCGCGAAACCGCGTGTCACGGGCTATGTGCTCGGCAATTTCGCCAAGGCTGAAATGGACCCGCTCGCCGATCTTCTGAACGCTGTCGGCAATGAAGTGCACTGGCTGACACAGGACAATGACGCGCGCTTCATGAGCGAAGTCGCGCTGCGGATGCAGGACAAGGACAAGTAACATGGGTTTCAAATGCGGTATTGTCGGCCTGCCCAATGTCGGCAAATCGACGCTGTTCAATGCGCTCACCGAAACGGCAGCGGCAGCGGCGGCGAATTTTCCGTTTTGTACGATTGAGCCCAATGTCGGTCAGGTTCCTGTGCCAGATCCACGCCTTTATAAAATTGCCAAAATCGGCAAATCGGCCAAAATCATCGAAACCCAGCTTGGCTTTGTCGACATTGCCGGGCTGGTCCG
>JBFKAE010000005.1:0-47514 GCA_041621755.1 Sphingomonadaceae bacterium
TCATGCGTTGCCCGGACAGCAGGATCGGCGGACAATGCCGGTCGATTGAGCACAACAACACCTCCTCCTATCCTCGGGCATTTCTCCGATCTGCCTTGTCAAGGCGTTATAGCGCGAATGGGAGACATTTCTCAATAGCTTCCGCATCGCCCACAGAAATCACAAAACGTCGATGTTTTGAAAGGTTTACGGTGGTAGGTAGCGACGAGATGAACTGGTCGGAACGCTGCCATCTGATAATGACACAAGCCCACATAGCAAACGGTGGCTTCCGGCAGCGCGTAGGAACTCTGCAATGCTCCGACTGCAAGCCTGTCCACGTTCTCCTATTGGGTATGTGTGCGATCGGGAAATTCAGTCCCGAGGATATGGCGAGCCTAGGCGAACAGCTAGGCCCTCTGATTGGGCTTAACGCCGCGCAAGCCATCAAGGGCGGAGTGCTGCTCACTCTCCATTTGCCTCACATATAAAACACCTGGATCCGCTTACAGTGTGCTGACACTCCGCAAAGCCAAAGCGATATAACCGCCGAATCCCACGGCGGAAACGGCTAACCGATCATACAAATTGTGAAAAACGGGAGCGGGCGAACGGATTTGAGCCCTCGACCCCAACATTATGCTAGGCGACCGCGTCAAAAACAGCGGTCGAAATTTGAACCCCAAGTCGCTTACCGATTGCGCCGAAGATCGCTGCGAGACTGTCCATGCTCGGATTGCCCTTCTCCGATAGCATGCGGTGCAGGCTCTTGCTCGGGCGGTTGGTCTCGGTCGCCAGATCTTCAAACCCGACAGAGGCATTGACCAGGTCACGCAGGATCAGGCGGGCGACATTGGCTTCGCCATTGAGGAAGGCAGTTGCGGCTTCATCAAGCATGGCCTTGGCGAAAGCAGGATCGCGCGCGGCGCGTCCCTTCACTGTCTCCTTGAAATTGCGTGTCAGTGCCACCCTATCTAACTCCTTGCCTTCTTCGCCTTGGCCTTCCGGCCTCTATATTCGTCGAGCAATGCGCTCGCCTGCCTGATATCGGACTGTTGCCGTTTCTTGGTTCCGCCCACGAAGAGGATGACCAGCTGATCCCCATCCTGCGCGACGTAGAGCCGGTATCCCGGCCCCCAGTCGATCCGGTACTCGCCAAGCCCGCCGCCGATCCATTTGACGTTTGCCAGGTTGCCGAGCTCCATACGGACGATGGCAGTTGCCACCTTGGCCGCAGCCTGGACATCGAGATCATCGAACCAGCCCCGGAACGGGCAAGAGCCATCCTCGCGAACATACTCCTCAACAATCACATTGCACCACCATTGGTAACATATTCGTTACCTTCTGTCTAGGCCGCATCGGTGGCTTCCTGTACCGGAGTGCCTTGTTCGATCAGCGCAGCAATCGCTTCGCGCAGCTTGCGGGCACTGGTGTCGGCCTTGGCGAGCCGGGACTTGAGGGCCTGAAGGAGCTTTTGGTCTTCGACCGTCAGCGGTCCTGTCGGAACGGCCTTTGGCAACAGAGCTGCTGCAATCTTCTTGCTGACCCGATTGGCCGCCTTGCGGGAAGGTTCGTGCTGGATGTGCGCGTAGATCGCGGTCGAGCGTGGATTGGAGTGACCGAGGATCGCCCCGGTCAGGGCCATGGCCTCGCCTGTCGAAATCGCGGTGGAACCGATCGTGTGGCGCAGCGTGTGCGGCGTGACACCTGGCAGCTCTGCCTTCCTGATCGCCCGCGCCCAGGGCGTCTTGGTGCCCTGGAAATGACCCTCGCCACTGTCGGCCGGGAACACGAACTCGGAATCCTCCGTTCGCTCGATCTGCTGCAACAAGGTCAGCGCCGCTGTTCCCAAAGGGCGCATGGATTGGCCGGTCTTGCTGTCCTCAAGGATCAGCATACCGTTCTCGAAATCGACCTCGTCCCACTTGAGGCCGGCAATCTCGTTGCGGCGGCAGCCGGTCAGCGCCCAAAGCCTGGCGATGTTGATCGCCTTGATGTTGGTTCCATCCCGTTCCAGTTCATCGAGTGCGCTTCCCAGTCGGCTCACTTCTTCCAAGGTCAGGAAGCGGGTCTTCTGACCGTCGGTCTTGCGCACCGCAGCGTTTTCAACCGGATTGCGCTCGACGATCTCGCTGCGCCTCGCAAAGCTGAACACCGCCGAGAGATCGCGCACGACTTTCCGCGAAGCTCCCGAGCCGCCTTTGACGATGATGCGCTTGCGCGGGCCAACCTTCTCATTCTTGGCGGTCTTGCCTGCCGCCACGTCGGCAGCGAACCTTTCGATGTCGCCACTTGTGACGTCCCTGGCGCGGCGGTTGCCGAGAAGGGGAACGACATGGTGGCGTAGACGAGCCAGCGTGTACTGCTTGGTCAGCGCCTTCATCGGCTCGCCGATACGCTTGCCGCGCTGAACCACGCAGCCATGGGTTTCATAGAAGTCAATCAGCGCGGCCATGGTCATTTCACGGCGCCGAGCGGCGAGATCGCCTTGCGGGTCAGATCCTGCGGCCACGCTGCCCAGGATGGCCTTGGCCTTTCGACGAGCCTCTTCCGGCGTCAAAGCCCCGAGACGGCCAACCGTCTGAATCCGGTGCGGAGCATTGCGGCCGCCCCCATTGACCCGATACTTGGTGACGAAGGTCTTGATGCCCGACGGCTCGATCCTCAGCCCGAACCCTTTCAGGTCTTTGTCCCAGATGTAATAGCGCTTGTCAGCCGGGTGGGCAGCATCCACCGTCCGCTTGGTAAGTGAAAGTTGGCTTCCTTTGGCCATGGCAATTCGCGCTCCCAGTATCCCACCGGTATCCCACCGTGAAGTGGTATCGTGGCGTAAACAAACTTGCCGGGAGGTAGAAAAAAGTCAATAAACCTAGGGCTTTGTAGGGCCATGGCGTAGTATCAGAAAGGCTCTTGTAGGCCTTTTGAAATCTTGCCAAGGTTGGGGTCGAGGGTTCGAATCCCTTCGCCCGCTCCAGTTTTTCAAGAAATCATATGAGCTCAGAAAACTCCATCATGGAGTGTTGTTGCTGATATTTTCGCAAAAATGCACTTGCAGTGTGTATGGCGTAACTTGACACCGAACGATTTCTTCGGTACAAGCAACCATGAGAATCAGAAACGTTCTCCATAAAGGGTTGAAACGGTTTATCGAGCGTGACGACAGTAGCGGCCTGCAACCCGCCGTCGTTGGCAAGATCGGACGCATGGTTTCTTTCCTTCAGGATATGGCGCACGAGGACGAACTTCACTCGATCCCAAGTTGGAAAGCTCATCGCTTGACCGGTGACCGCAAGGGAACATGGAGCCTTTTCGTTACGCGAAACTGGCGGATAACGTTTCGGGTCGATGCAGATGAGATCGAGATTATCGATCTCGACTACGAGGATTACCACTAGGAGGTTATGATGAACGTTGGCACCGGCATCAGAATGGCAAACCCCGCCCACCCCGGCGGGTTCATCAAGCACGAGATTATCGAACCGCTCGAACTGACAGTGACAGCGGCAGCCAGGGTGCTGGGCGTGACTCGTGCGACGCTGTCGACCCTGCTCAACGAGCACGCGCATCTTTCGCCGGAGATGGCCCTGCGCATGGAAAAGGCGTTCGGTGTTTCTATGGATACGCTGATGCGCATGCAGAACAGCTACGACATCGCCCAGACCCGCAAACGCGAAGGGGAGATCAATGTGGCGCGGTTTGCCAAACTCCCGGATCAGCACGATGAATGGGAAATTGGTCTGTAATTGGGTTTAATTAACACCCTGCTCGTTGATCAATGTTCGCTCTTGCCACGTTGACACAAGAAACATGGCCATCGTACCAGCGAGGTTCACGGCAAGTTCCGCGTGGCGAGGCTTAGGTCTTATATGGCGTTTACCTTGTCCATGAGAATCCCCCAGCTTGTTTCGGATTCCGGCTAAGTTACCCACGACAGATTGGCAGTTGCCAAGGATGGCTTTAAACACTGTCTCGCTGTGCTGGCTCGGAGCAAGATTGAGGAACTCGGCAACGGTTGAGTACAGTTTGGGCAGGTCGTCTTGCCCATAGGTGTCGCCAGACTCATCGATGATATGCTTGCATACGGTCTCTAGTAGGGTCTTCGCTGCCGTAATTGCGCCTTCAGGATCATCACGGCGGCGTTCTAATGCCTTCTGCCATGCATAGTGTACGCCGCTTTCATCAAACGAAATTAGGGTTTCTGAAATTAGTTGTTCAGCGGGGTGCACACCGGATACTGATATTTCCTCTATTCTGAAAATAGCGGTGCCCGATACGCGACTGGCTGGTTTGAGGACAAAGCCATCATGGGCCAAGATCGGGTTTAGCTTTTCCGCGATTTGGGTCTGCTCTTCCGCTTCACGGATAATAGGGTGAACGATGCCTTCGAGGAAACGAAACATTCTCGATTGCGAGCAGGTCAGAAACCCAACGCGCTCCAGAACCTCATCATTGGGCCAATCTTCATTGCGAATGGCGTGACGGTAAATGTCATTGGAGAGCTTCTCGAACGGGCCATGGATAGATTCATCTCGATCAATCGCAGGGAAATGCTTGCGAAGGATTTCAAGCAGATCGCGAGAGCCGCCGAGATCAACGGTATTGAGCGCCTTAGCTAGGCGGTGACGAGTTACGTCTGTAACGAGGCCACCACCTGCAAGTTGTTCGATTGCAGCCTGCAATTTGTCGTCCGGAAAATCCTTAACAACCTGTTTAGCGATATCCAGTACGGCCCCATCGGATAGCTTCTCTAGACGTCGCATGACATAATTGCGTTTGCTGGACATGGCCTCTTGCCTCTCGCCAGGCTCCATGTCGTATCGCTCACAAACTGCAGGGAGTACGTAAGCGCTGGTGCTGTAGAGTGCCTCTGCCACCAAACTCCGCAACTGGCTCTTCATTTTCCTACAACCTATATTGAAGTGCTAATGAGGTGCACGAATGAACGATTACCGAGGCGCGTGTCCAGCGGGTTTGATGTGGAAGCAACTTCTGCATGGTCTTGGAGGTCAATCTCCCCCGCCCTATACACCCCATTGCCACCTAACCCGCTTCACGCCATAAAGAATCCCGAAGCCACCACGCACGGCTTCCGGGGCTTGGTAACCCTGTAACGCATCGGTTGGGCTGCACGTAGTAGCCTGCACAACCTTGACCCTTATGGTCGGGGAGCCTGCGACGTATGTCCAGGGCTCTCGGGTCTAAAGGTCGTAGGGGCCGGATGCGTTCGGTTTACTAACTCCCCGATCACCAGGGATCAGGTGTGATGTCGATATGCGGGGGCGGACCGCCATCGACTTTGCGGGGAGACAAAGGCGATGCCCAGATGGACATGGCATATAGAGACCGGCATTTTGCGCACGGCGCAGCAGGGTTTTTCACTCGAAACGGATGATGGCGGCGTCTGGACGCTCGACATTGTGGACGCGCAAGCGGCGCAGCGCATGCTTGGCCAGCGCGTCATGGTCGAAGGGGTGCACACCGGCCCTGACCTGATCGACGTCTATTGCATGGGCCTTGATGACGGACGCGCGGCATAGGCCGGTGCGCGCGCCGACGCCACGATCAAAACCGGCGGAACAGGACGCAATAGGCGGCTACAGGCGAAAACTGATTTCCGCGCGCAGTCCCATGACCAGAGCATCCTCGATAGCGGGATCGGCCGACGGCGAACGCACATATTGCATGCTTGGCTGCAGGGTCAGGAAGGGGAGCACCGCGCGCTTGTAGGTCAATTCAAACACGGTCTCGCTTTTGCCCGAACCCGTCGTGCGGCGATAATCGTCCGAGGTCCACGCGCTGGCGACCGCAAAGCCCGCCTCGTCCGATCTGTCGGCGGCGAAAAGCCCGGTCAGCTTCACCCCCGCGCTGGTGAACGCGTCGTACATGTTGAGCTTGCCGTTCGCGATGCCCAGTCTCACAAAGCCGTCAAGGCGGCGGTCGTTCTTTTGCATGAGCAGCGTTTCGCCGCGCAGATAAAGCCCGGCATTGTCGCGCCTCTGCCCGCCGTCAAAATCATCGAACCTGCCGGTATAGCGCCAATGACCCGCGAGCAGACGCCCCTCGCCGCCCGCAAGCGGCACTTCGACTTCCGCAATGGCGAGCGCACCATCGCCCGAACCAAGCGATATCGCCGTGCGCTTCGGGTGGTCGGGGTCGCCGGGCACGCCATCCAATATGGCCGCACGGATTTTCGCACCCGATTCAAAGCTTTTTTCAAACCGCAGCGCGAGCGACGTCGACGGGAAGATCGAAGGGCCGTTCAGCCCCGACTGGCTGATATCCGCGCCAATGCCATGCGCGCTGCCGACAAAAAGGCCCGAGGATTCGAGCGCATCGAATTCGGAATTGAGGTCATAAAGACCAAGCTTCAATGACAGGCCGGACGCAAATTTCTGTTCGATCCACGCCTCGTAAAGGCGCAAGGCCTGCGTGCCGGTCTCGATATTGCTGACCGCGAAGCTGTCGCTAACATGGTCGCTGATCGATTTGCCATTATTATAGAGGCCGTAAACATGCAGCTCTGCGCCCTGCCAGCCGACAAGCGCATCGAGGTCCGCCTCCATGACGATGTCAAGATTGTCGAGATAGCGCGTGGCTTTCCCGACACCGCCATCGACATTCGACAGGACTTCGCCCGTATAGGTGACTTCGAAAAGCACCGGGCCATGAACCTCATTGATCTCGTCATGCGCGTGGGTATGCGAATGCGGCGCAGCAGGCAGGGCCGCGGAGAGCAAAAGCGGGATAAGGGCCGTGGT
Organism: Sphingomonadaceae bacterium; assembly: GCA_041621755.1. Lineage (GTDB taxonomy): Bacteria > Pseudomonadota > Alphaproteobacteria > Sphingomonadales > Sphingomonadaceae > Sphingosinicella. The sequence goes on from JBFKAE010000005.1 coordinate 6,741, forward strand.
CATCATGATCGGGGGCTTCTCTTCTTTGGACGACGACGCAGCCAGAGCAGCAGACCAAGACTGATCATCGTTGTCAGCCAAAAGGCAATGGCAAGGCTCAGCACCCGTCCGAATGTCCCAAGGCTCTCGCCAGTGTGCAGCGGATAGAAAGAGCTGACGAATTGCTGGGCGGCGCTTGCCTCGGTAATCGGATAGGCGCCACGCACGCTGCCGTCATTGCCATTGACGATCACAAGACTGCCGCCATAGCCGCCGCGATACAGCTCACCCGGCGCACGCACCCACGTATAATAGCTGGCGTCTTGCAGCGATGGCAGGGTGGTTCCGACGAAGCGGCTGCCCGGAATGGCGCTGACGGCGGATGCGATCGCGGTCGCCAGCCCCACTGGCTTGCCCTGCGCAGGGTTTGGTGGAAGTTCGATTTCCGGCGCACCGACAAGATCGCGTACCTCATGTTCGAACAGTGTCAACGTCCCCGTGGCAGCGATGATGATAGCCGGAACGGCGGCCCATAGTCCAATGGCGCGGTGCCAGGAATAGGTGCGCGCGGCAGGCCCGCCTTTGTTGGTCGGCTTGATAGCGATACGCCACCAGCCCCGGCGCGGCCATGCAACGACGATCCCGAATATAAGGTTGGTCACAAGCAATGTGCCCGTCACGGCCATGATCCAGTGGCCGGTATCGCCCGCCATCAGATCGATATGGATTTCGCGCATCAGCTTGAGAAAACGATAGTCATCCTCCGCCGCGTCGCGCAGCACCGTGCCATCGCCATTGATATAGGCCCGTCTGCCTTTGCCCTCGCCATCAGCGAAATACACCACGTAACGGTCATCAAGCCCCGCGGTCGTCCAGATATAATAGATTTTTGATTTTTCTCCCGAAGCAGCGAAGGCCTCGACACGCTTTTCGATCGCCGCAGGGTCGGTCGGCACATGGTTCCTTGAAAGCAAGGCATCATCGATCTCGAAATGAAAGCTCATGAAAATGCCGGTCACCGCCTGCACCAGCCAGAAGACCGCCGCACCAATGCCCAGCCAGCGATGCAGCCCGACGAACCATCGGCGCACGGGGCGCTGCTGGTCTGGTGCTGTTGATGTCATGCTCATAACCCCGCCTTGCAAAATTCGAAAATCATCTACTGTGCATTCGGACTGTCTCTCGCTCTGTGCAGCCTGACGATTATGTTGGATCAATAAACATCCAGTTTTTATAAATTCACCGGGTCCAGTGTCAGAGGCATGTCGCTTTTCCAAGCGCCGTGACAGCCGTTTCCGCCTCGCGCTCATCAAGACTGGCAAAGCCGATGCGCAGGCCGCGCGGAGCGCTTGCGCGGCTCATGAAGGAGCGGGACGCCGCGAAGCGCAATCCGGCCGCACGCGCCTTTTCCTCTATGCGGTCAAGATCGCCCCTGAACCGCACCCAGAATGCCAGCCCGCCATCGGGCATACGATAATAGGCCCTGTCGCCCAGTTCCTCGTCGAGCCTCTGCGCGAATGACGTGCGGCGCATCGCATAGATTTGCCGCGCCTTGCGGGCATGGCGGCGCAATTCGCCATTTTCGATGAGCAGGGCCGCCGTGTTTTCCATCAGGCTGTTGCCCATGCCGTCGCTAAGAGACACCATATGCGCAAGCGCCTTGATCGTCACAACCGGCGCGGCGACATAGCCGATACGCAGCGCAGGCAGCAAAAGCTTGGACAGCGAGCCGACATAGAGCGTCTGTTCCAGCGCATAAGCGGCAATCGGCAGCAGCGGCTGCGACTGGAAATGAAATTCATGGTCGTAATCATCCTCGATCATCGCAAAGCCGTACGCCCGCGCAAGCTCTATCAGGCGCAGACGCCTGTCGGGCCGCAACGCCACCGTTGTCGGGAACTGATGATGCGGGGTCACGAACACGGCCCGGACCTGATGCTTGCGACAAACACGTTCAACATCGTCCATATTCATGCCGTCTTCATCAAGGCCCACAGGGACGATGCGCGCGCCCAAGGCCTTGAAGGCCGCCTTTGCAGGCTCGTAGGTCAAGTCCTCGACGATGACGGCGTCGCCCGGGCGCAACAACGCCATACCGGCAAGGAAAATACCGTTCTGGCTGCCGCGTGTGATGCAGATATTTTCTGGTGTGACGGCAAGGCCGCGCTGCATCTTCAGCATATTGGCGATTGCCGCACGCAACGCCTCCGATCCCCTCGGATCACGATATTGCAGGCGATTGTTGCGCGACGCATTGTGCGTTGCTGCCCGAAACGCCCGCACCAGCAGCTCTGGCGGAAACAGACGGCCATCGGGCGTGCCTTCATCAATTTTAAGGCCCGGGCCGGAAGACAAGGCCAACGGGTATTTGGGCGGCGGGACCAGCGCATAGCCAATCTCTGTTGCGCTGTTCGCACCATCATGGGGCGGTTCCGCGCCCGGACCTGCTTCGGGAAGATTGGCCGCAACTCTGGTGCCGCGCGTTCCGGCGCTTGTCAGCCAGCCCTGCGCGATCAGGTCTTCATAGGCAAGAACCACGGTTTTGCGATTGACGCCAAGCCGCTTTGCAAGCTCGCGGCTGCTCGGCAGATAGACGCCCGAGGCAAGGCGACCGCTTTGTATGTCGCGGATCACCGCCTGAATGATCTGCATATAAAGCGGGCCAGCCTTGGTGCTGTCGATGCGTTCGCTGAGACCTATTTGCCAGTTGCGTATCATTGGACCCTATAAATTCTCGAAATTGGCGTTTGTGTATAGTCCAAAGACGGGGCTTAATGTGCAATATGGGTAAATTGACATGACCGGGACTATGCCAGCTTCTCCTCCCCCCACGCCATTTGAAGAGTATGGCGACGGCGATATTCGTCATCTTGTCGAAAGCTACCCGCTGGCATGGGTGGTGCCGGCCTCGGGCGGCGCGGCAAGCCAATTGCCGCTGATCGGCATATTCGATGCAGAAAACAGGATGACCGAGCTGATCGGCCATTTCGCGTTGCGCAACCCATTGGGTGCGGCACTCGCAGCGGACAAGCGCGCCACCATATTGTTCAGCGGCCCGGACGGTTATATTTCACCTCAACAAGCCGGCAACCGTCAGTGGGGGCCGACATGGAATTATGCGCAGGCCGAGATCAGCACCGAGATTTCCGTCGAACCGGAACTGACCGAAGAGGCGCTGCGGCTGCTGATCGACAAGGTCGAGGCAAATTCTGCCCGCCCCTGGTCGGCAAGCGAACTGGGCGCGCGCTATCACAAAATGTTGCCGCTGATCGTGGGGTTTCGCGCCCATGTGAAGCATATCCGGGGCCGCTTTAAACTGGGACAGGACGAAGCGCCCGAAACGCTAAACACGATCCTGCAAAATATGCACAACCCGGACCTTGCGGCATGGATGCGGCGGTTCAATCCGGGCAGGGTGCAAGACCTTGACGACAAGGACTGAGGAAGAGCCATGTACGATCTGCTGAAAGGGGTTCGCGTCATCGACCTTGGCACCGTCGTACTTGGTCCCTATGCGACGCAAATGATCGCCGACATGGGTGCCGATGTTATCAAGGTCGAACCGCTTGGCGGCGATGTTTTTCGCTCTGCCCGTCCCGGCCGGGACGGTGGCGATGGCGCGGGTTTTCTCAACCTCAATCGCAACAAGCGCTCGATCGCGCTTGACCTTGCCCAGCCCGATGACCTCGCCATTTTGCGGGATCTCGTCACCACAGCCGATGTCTTTGTGCACAATATGCGCGAAAAAAGCGCACGGAAGCTTGGCATTGACTATGACGCCATCAAGGCTTTGAAAGACGACATTGTTTATTGTTCGGCGCGTGGTTTCGGGCGCGGCCTTTATGGCGATGAACCGGCCTATGACGACTGTATTCAGGCCGCATCGGGCCTTGCGGCGCTCAATGCAAATGACGCTGGCGAGCCGCGCTTTGTGCGCTCGGTGCTGTGCGACAAGGTCGCCGGATTGCATCTTGCCTTTGCGGTCGCATCGGGCCTTGCGGCACGCGGGCTTTCCGGCAAAGGCTGCCATATCGAAACGCCAATGTTTGAAGCGATGGCGTCCTTTCTGCTGGTGGAGCAATTGAGCGGCCAGAGCTTTATACCGCCCATGCCCGACCGGGGCTATGCGCGGCTAAACGCAGCAGGACGAAAGCCCTATAAAACCCGTGACGGATATGTTGCGATCATGCCCTATACCGGCGCGCAGTGGCGGCGTTTTTTCCGCATTATCGGCAGAGATGACATGGCCGATTCCGAAATCATCCATAATGGTGAGAAGCGCTCGGCAGCAATTGATTCACTCTACGAGATCATCGAACAGGCCGCACCTGAACGCACTTCGCAAGACTGGCTGGAGGCGTTACGCGCAGAGGATATTCCGTGCGCGCCTGTCAACCGGCTCGAAGACCTGCCGACCGAACCGCACCTTGTCGAAAGCGGCTTTTTCCAGACGTTGCGTCACCCGGCTGAAGGCGAACTTTTCTACGCCGGTTCACCCTTCAGGGTGGATACGGCGAACAGGCTGGCAGACACGCCGCCGCCTGCACTTGATGCCGACCGGGACGACATTCTGCACGACATTGGCCGCAGGCCTTGAACATGAAGCACGATTGAGGGGGTTCTGATGGATAAGCCGGTTCGTTCCTGGATGATGCGCAAATCGATTGAATCGGTACGCCAGGATGCCGAGGGAACCGGCATGCATCGCACGTTGGGGCCGGTGCAACTCATATTCATCGGCATTGGCTGTATTGTCGGCGCAGGCGTCTATGTCATGACCGGCGCAGCGGCAGCCCATTACGCCGGACCGGCCGTCATCCTGTCTTTCCTCATCGCAGCGCTCGCCTGCGGGTTCATATGCCTTTGTTATGCCGAAATGGCGTCTGTGCTACCAGCGTCGGGTGCGTCCTATACCTATGCCTATTCCGTACTCGGCGAGGCGTTCGCCTGGGGGCTGGGCTGGATGCTGCTGCTCGAATTCGGTCTCGCGGGTGCTGCGCTGGCCGTCGGCTTTTCCGGCTATCTGACCAGCCTGCTCGGCGATTTCGGGCTTGCCATCCCTGCCGCTTATTCCAGCTCGTGGCTGCGCGCGGAGATCGGCCCGCATGGCCTCGATCTTATTGCAGACGGCGGGATCAATCTTGTTGCGGTGGCGGCGCTTGCCGCCGTTGCGATGGTGCTGGTGCGCGGTATCCGGACATCTGCCGTCATCAACACCATGCTTGTCATTATCAAGGTCGGCGTCCTGATCGGGTTCATAGCGGTTGGCGTCGGGCAGGTCGATGCCAATAACTGGACGCCTTTCATCCCCGAAAACGAAGGCGGATTTCGCTACGGTACGGCCGGTATTTTCCGCGCCGCATCCATCCTGTTTTTCGCCTATCTCGGCTTCGAAGCCGTCGCGACCGCGGCATCCGAAGCGCGCAAGCCCCAGCGCGACGTGCCGATCGGCATTATGGGCGCCCTGATCGCAAGCAGCATCCTTTATGGCGCGGTCGCTCTCGTCATAACCGGGCTGGTGCCCTTCACCGATCTTGATGTGCCCGACCCCATCGCCGTTGCCGTCAGCGCCGTCGGCATGCCGGTGATGGCGATTATCATCAAGACGGGCGCACTCACCGGCCTCGCATCGGTATTGCTGGTCAACACCTATGCGCAGTCACGTGTCTGCCATGCAATGGCGAATGATGGACTGCTGCCCCCGCATTTTGGCCGATTGCATAGCCGTTTCCGCACGCCCGCATTCGGGACCCTTGTGGTCGCCGCAATTTCCGCGATTGCCGCAGCCCTGCTGCCGATTACCTTGCTGGCCGATCTGGTCAGCCTCGGTACGATCTGCGTGTTCTCGGTGGTGGCGATTGCGGTGATGAAGTTACGCACCACCCACCCCGAACTCGAACGCCCGTTCAAGGTGCCGCTCGGCGGCGTCTGGATCCGCGGAGTCTGGATCGGCACCGTCCCCATGCTGGCGCTCGCATCATGCCTGCTTATGGCCGGACCGGTGTTTGCAGACATTGCGCGCAAGGCATCACATGGCGAGTGGGTCCCCGCCGTCCTGCTGGGCACCTATATCGCCAGCGGTGTGCTCATTTATCTGTTCTATGGGCACAGAAACGCGCACATTCGCAGGTAAGCGTTTGGTTATGCCAGTTTTCTGGCAATAAAGTCCGCGCCTTTGGCAATGCCGTCTCGCGCCAGGGCAGAGATGGACATGGCTTCAAGGAAGCTGTGGATTGCGCCTTCATAGATCTCGCATTCCACCTCGACACCGGCATCAAGCAACTTCCTGTGCATCGTCACGCTGTGTTCCGCGACAATGTCCTGATCGGGGATGATGAGCAAGACCGGCGGAAAGCCGCTGACATCGGCAAGCACCGGACAAGCATAAGGGTCCTCTTCATCGCGTTCGTCGCGCAAATAGTTCTTCCAGTATTGCCGCGCCTCGGCACGGTCCATGATCGAGCCCGGCCCACCGAAACGCGCTTCGGATTCATCAGATATCCGCGAACAAAACCCGCCGTAATTGGACAGGATTGCCTTGACGATGCCAAGCTCGCCACGATCGCGCAGCCGCATGGATGTCGCAAAGGAAAGATTGCCACCGGCTGAATCGCCGCCCATCGCGATGCGCGTGGGATCGATGCCCCATTGCCCGGCATTCGTCTTCAGCCACAGCATCAGCGCCTCAATACGGTCAAGCGCCACCGGATATTTGGTTTCCGGCGCGAGTGGATAGTCAACACCGATCACGACAAAGCCGCCGCGCGCAGCATATTCACGCATCAGCCGATCATGCGTATTGTTGCTGAACAGGGTAAACCCGCCACCGTGAATATAGACGAGCGCGGGCATCTGCGTGTCGATTTCTGTCGGATAATACACGCGCAGGTTCAATTCACCTGCACCGGGATCGAGCACATATTCCTGCGTGCGCGCCATTTCCGGTCCGCCGCGCGTCCATTTGGCGCGCGCTTTTTCCGCGACCGCGCGCTGCTCGGGAAAGGACAGGCTATCAAAGGGTGGATACTTGCTCCATTCCTCGCGCATTTCCATCACGAAACGACGGATGTCGGGGTCGAGTGCATTCATATCCATAAAATTGCTCTTTAAATCTAGATGTTGAAGTGTGTCATGCGCTTGCAAGCGGATGCTGCACACAACAGGCGATACGGCTGGCTTCGACATAGGCGGCCTTGTGCCAGAAAAAAGCATCGCCCGCATTCTCGGCCATGCTGTGAATATGTGATGGTTCAATCTGCGCCTGCACCTCCACGAAGGGACGTACAAGATCAGCCTGCCGATAAGCCCGACCATCGCGGATGACGCGGCGAACACGCGCAACGTCGTCTATCTTGGCGAGCGGATCACCCTCGACCAGGATAAGATCGGCAAGCTGACCCTTGGCGATTGTGCCAAGTGGCACACCGAGGAAATCACCCGCATGACGTGTTGCGGTGAGCAGCGCTTCATGGATGGGAATGCCAAAGCGCACCATCGCACGCAGGTTGAGATGATAGCTGATGCCCACCGTATCGATGGGCGCATCCGTGCCGGTATGTACGTGCCAGCCGGCCGACATCATGTCCTTGATCTGCTCGACATTGCGCTCAAGCGCTGCAAGCAAAGGCCTGCGATCGCTTTCCGATATCATTTTGGCCATGCCGATGAAGCGCGCATAATCCCACTGCGGTAACAGCGTCCGGATACGCGCGTCATCGACGAGATCGGGATAGTCGGGCAACAGCGCATTTGCCGCAAACAGAGTCGGCGTACGCCCGGCTTTTGCGGCAGCAAACAATGCGCTCACATCCTGATAGGCGGCTCCGAGCAACGTGATGGTTCGCGAAAACCCAAAGCGGCTGGTTGCGCCGAGATGTTCGGTGCAGTCCGCGCCCTGACGCAAGGCTGGATAATGGTAATGCGAACTGACCGGCAGTCCCAGTGCATGGGCAGCGTCAATCACCTCTGCCTGCGTGTGATGATCCATGCGCACATAGGTCTTTATCATGTCATAGGCGAGAGCCTTGGCGCGCGACAATTCAAGCGCCATTTGTCCCGGTTCCGTCACCGGGCGCATGAAATTATAATAGATGCGGCTGCCGTCCAGCGCTTCGCCGCAATTGAATTCGCGTGGCGCAAGGCGCAACCCTGCATCGATGGCTTCGCGATCTTCTGCCGCATGATAGGCCGCACCGCCCGGAGAGCGTGTCGCCGTGATACCCATAGAAAGCAGGGCGCGCCCCATGCGCGTGCCGTATCCTGCGCCCTGCACCTGCCTGTGCGTGTGCATATCGATCAGGCCGGGCATGACGACAAGGCCACTGGCGTCGATAATCTTGCGGCCTGCACTCGAAACACTGCCGACGGGGGCTATTCCGGCGATCCGGTTTCCTTCCAGCACAAGGTCGCCTTGTTGATAGCGGGGAGCGAGCGCGTCCCAGATGCGCGCGCCCTTGACGACGGACGTGCCGGATGTTCTGGCTCGCGCCCAGTTCAGCCGCATGGGAATCGTCTCTGCGGCGCCGCCATCAACAGACACAATACGCAGCTTGCCGTTGCCAAGATAAAGCAGCTTTTGCGAATCTCCGCTCCAGCTTGGCGCATCCGTCGCTTCCGTGCTGATCTGGCGCGCATCTCTGACAAAACTGCCATCTGCCGCGATGGACTGCACCCACAAGGTGCTGGCGAACACATAGGCAAAATACTGTCCATCTGGCGACCAGACCGGGCCATCATCGCCGCGCGTGGCGATTGATTTGTTGGTACGTATAGGTGTGTAACGCCCCTTACCGCTCGCAAGATCAACGATCAGGATTTCCGACAATCCTTCACGAAAGCGCGCCGATACGGGCTTGAACGCCGCCATGGCAATTGCGCGCCCGTCGGGACTGAAGCTGGGGCGTCCCGGCTGCCATAAGGCATCATAGACTTGCCTGATTTCGCCAGTGGTCACCTCGACACTATGAAGCGCGCCCATATTGTCGAGAAAGGCGATGCGCTCGCCATCCCGGCTCCAGCACGGAAACAGGGTCGCCGACATCGGCAGGTTGGTGAGCTGGCGATCCTTGCCCGTCGCGAGGTCGTGCAGCCAGATGTCAAACGTGCCGCCTTTGTCGCTACAATAGGCGAGAATATAGCCATCAGGCGACCATGACGGGTGGCATTTTTGCGCGCGATCATTGGTGATGCGACGCGGTGTGGGGTCGCCGATATCAAGCACATATATGTCATTCAACGCGCCAAACGCGATTGTCTTGCCGTCTGGCGACAATTGCGGCGAGGTGATGCCGAGTGCCGGACGCGGAACGACGCTGTCAAAATCCCGCGCTGATTTTTTCGGCGGCGCTTCTGTCACGGCGGCATTCGCCGTAAACGGAATCTCATGCGCTGCCCCTGAATTATCGAGCCGTCTGATCTTGCCATTCGATGCATAGATCAGCGAACCGTCGGGCAACCAGCCGGGACGAAACGGGAATATGTCCTCACCTGAAACGACCGGCCTGTGATCGATGTTCAGTCGGGCTGTGCCATCAACGACTGTAACATAAGCGAGCGCGCCATCGGGGGAGAAGCTTGGTCCGTAAAGACCCGATGGGCGTGTCCAGTCCGGCGCTTTGGGGACCGAAGCGATTTCCTTTGCTTCGCCCTTGCCCGCATCGCGCAGCAGCCGCCTGCCATCGGCAATATAGACGAAGCCTTGACCATCAGGGGCATAGCAAGGCTCGCTATCCTGGCCATTCCCAAAACTGCGCTGGATAGTCTTGCCTGAACCGAGGTCGAGTTGATGGATTGCGTAGCGCCCGCTTTTATCGGATGAGAACAGCATGAAACGGCCATCGGGCGAAAAACACGGCTCCCGCTGATCGTAAAAGCCATGCGTCAGTTGCTCCGCCACTCCGCCACTGACGGCGATTCTCCATATGTGGAAATTGCCCGATCGATAGGATTGGAAGGCGATATGCGCGCCATCGGGCGACCAGCAGGGATAGGCAATATCGGCAAAACTGTCGGTGATGCATCGCGCTGCGCCGCCGGACGCCGGCATAATCCAAAGCAGGCCGAGAAGATCAAAAGCCAGATGCTTTCCATCGGGAGAGGGGAAGACGGCGATATTTGTGCCTTCGCCTATGCGCACGGCACTGATCCCCGGCATACCCGCCTGCTTCAGGCCCGCAGCGGCGCCCGCGCAGCCCATAAGGCCGACGCCAGCCGCACCCAGCAAAAGCGCTTCGCGTCTTATAATGGGAAGGGAAACATTGACCGGGCGTTTCATCAGGAGAGATTGCGACCGGGCAGATGCTGAATCAATCCATGTCACGGGTAAAGACAATGACAATCGGGTAAGTATGACAGAGACAAAATTGCCCCCTTCACTATACCAAAACGCGCCTGAAACTGAGGCTTTGAGGCAACAACACCCCATCGCATACCCACGATCAGGCATGGCTTACCCGTCTTTGCTCCTGATTACCCTGAAAATGAGAACGCTTCTGGCCAAGACTATTGTTGAATAGGTACGCGGTCAGACGAGCCATGACGTATCGACAATGCGAGCCGCAGACCGATTGCTAAAGGTGGAAGGGAACAACATGAAAATGCACTTTCATAAAAAAGGGGTTGGCCTTAACCGCACCATGCGGCTGGCTTTGATGTCCACATGCTGTGCCATCACGATGCCAGGGCTCGCCCTTGCTCAGACCGGCAACGAGACTGTTGAGACAAATGATATTATCGTAACCGCAGAACGTGCGGTTGCCGCGACCAAGACCGATACGCTGCTCATCGAGACACCTCAGGCGATCAGTGTCATCACCGAACAGGAGTTCCGCGACCGCACCGCCGTCGATCTGCAGGATATATTCCGTTACACGGCCGGCGTGGCGTCGAACAACAGCGTCGATTCCCGTGGCGATTTTGTGCGTGCGCGCGGGTTTGATGCAGCCCAGTATCTTGACGGGCTGAAACGGATGCCGGACTTTATCTATGGTGCCCGCCTTGAACCCTTCACGCTTGAGCGTGCCGAAGTTTTGCGTGGCCCGTCCTCCGTGCTTTATGGCGCAGGCGGTCCCGGCGGCGTGCTGAACGGCGCCAGCAAAACGCCGAAATTCGAATTTGGCGGCGAGATCGGCGTCGGCGGCGGCACAGACGACCGCCTTCAGGGTCAGATCGATGTCACCGGGCCACTTTCGGAAGACGTTGCAGTCCGCTTCGTCGGGTTGCTGCGCGATGGCAAAACCCAATGGGGCACACCCGATGATCGCATACTGATCAATCCGTCGATCAAATGGCAACCGACGGCAGATACCGAAGTCACGCTGATCGGCCTTTATCAGGAAGATATGCAGGGTTCTTTGGGCTATGTGCCGCTCTACAAATCCTTGCTGGCCAGCAGCGAGGCCGAACGTATCAAGTTCAATTTTTATCAGGGCGAACCGGGCTTCAACGGTATGGACACAAAATATACGTCCGTATCCATGCAGCTTTCGCATCGGTTTAACGACGCCATCGCCTTCCGCAGCGCCACGCGCTACAGCCACATGGATACGAATTACCAGGAGGTATATTCCAACTACACCGCCAATCCCTGGGCAGACGCTCAGGAAACGATGCTCAAGCGCGAATTTTACGTGAATTATGAAAAGAGCAAGGTCGTCAATACCGACAACAATATCACGGTCGATTTCGACACGGGCCCGATCTCGCACAAAATTCTGGTTGGCGTCGATTATACCTGGTTCAAACAGAACAAGGACGAAGGCTTTTCCTTCGACAATATCATTTTCCCGCCTGCCTTGCCTTTCGGATCGCCGCCGCCGATCAACATTTATAACCCGCAATATGGCGCGCCATTCGATTTCGGAGCCTTCAACTTCCTCGACTATAAGAGCACGCAGCTCGGCTATTATATTCAGGACCAGATGAGCTATGCCGACCGGGTGCATGTTGTGCTGGGTCTACGCCGGGACAAAGCAACTTCGACGCGTAACGGCGTCAAGGAGCTGAGCCAGACGGCATGGTCTTTCCGCGGCGGCATAATCGCCGAAGCCGGCTATGGGTTCTCACCCTATTTCAACTATGCGGAATCCTTCCTGCCAGTTCCGGGCGGCGACTTCTTTGGCAATCCCTTCCAGCCGCGCGTCGCACGGCAGTATGAAGGCGGTTTGAAGTGGGAGCCGATGCGCGGCGCGCTGTTGTCATTTGCCTATTACGACATCGAAGAATCGAACTATATCTCGCAGGATCCGGGCAATATCCAGAACTTCATCCAGGGCGGTTCGGTCGGGTCGAAGGGATATGAAATCGAGGCTGTCATTCGCAAGCCCAATGACTATGACTTCACAGCCTCCTACAGCTTCATCGATGCCACGGTGCTAACCTCCAGCAACTTCCTGTCGGCAGGTGATCGTTTGTCCAGTCAGCCCCGGCATGTCGCTTCGGTCTGGGGCAGCAAGACGTTTGTTATGGCGGACGACTGGAGCCTCCGGGCAGGTATCGGTGCCCGCTATATTGGCAACAAGATCGATTCCAGCCAAAGCTTCCTGACCCCATCGGTCACACTTGTCGATGCCATGGTATCGGCCACCAAGGGGGCCTGGGTTGTTTCGGTCAATTCGAGCAATATTTTCAACAAGCGCTATTACGACCTGTGTTCAGTACTCGCGCCGACGCATGGTCTGTGTACTGCAGCAAAAGATCGAACGATGGTCGCTACGATAACACGTAAATTCTGATGTAGTCATTTGATATACGGGGTGCCCGAAAGGCACCCCGTTATTTTTTTGGGAAGGTATACCGGGCATGAAAATGCATCGTGCGAAATTAACGGCTTTATCGTTGTTGCTGGCGAGCACTGCTGGCTGTGCGAGGCAAGCGTATGATCGCGTCCCGGCCGATCTTATTTTCACGAATGCGCATGTATATACTGTCGAAACCGACCAGCCGTGGGCAGAGGCCATCGCCATTCGCGGCGGCAAAGTGATAGCGATAGGCTCATCTGCCGATATAGAAAAATTGCGCGGTGAAAATAGCCGCACGGTTAATCTCGATGGCCGCCTGCTTATGCCCGCCTTTGGCGATGCGCATAACCACCCGGTTTTCGGAGGTACAGCCTATTCGCGATGCCCCTTGTACGATGGCGACACCATCGAAGATTATCAACGGATCATCGCCAAATGCGTCGAGTCTTCGCCCGGCGATGGCACCATATATGGGGTCGGCTGGGAAGATTCACTTTTCCCGCCAAATGGCGTACCGCACAAGAAATGGCTCGATGCGGTGTCGACGGAACGCGCCTTGATCTTCAAGTCTGTCGGCGGACACAGTTATTGGACAAATTCAAAGGCACTGGAAAAGGCAGGGATCAGCAAGGATACGCCCGATCCTGTCAATGGCCTTATCAATCGCGATGCGAAAACTGGCGAACCGATCGGCGCCTTGCAAGAATCCGCGCGGGATCTTGTTGAAAACCTGATCCCTGCGCCAAGCGCTGCCGATGTGCAGCAGGCCATCATCTATGCGGCAAAGCATTTCAACAGCCTTGGCATTACAAGCTGGCATGACGCGGGTATCGACCTTGCAGAAGATGGCAGCAGTGTCACACTTGATGCCTATAAGGCTGTGAAGGATCGCGGTGCACTCAGCACCCATGTCACCCTTGCGTTCAAATGGGACAATAGCCGTAAGCTCGAGCAAATCCCGACCCTGTTGACCGCTACAAACCAAGCGCGCGAATGGGGTTTCGATGCCAGTTACGTCAAATTCTATCTCGACGGCGTGATCCCGCAAATGACTGCAGCGATGATCGAACCTTATGAACACAGCCATGAACGTGGGCCGTTGCAGATCGAGCCCGATGTCCTGAGCGCCGCCGTGACGCAGCTTGATGCACAGGATATCCATGCCCACGTCCATGCGATCGGTGATCGCGCGACGCGCGTTGCGCTTGACGCCTTCGCGGCTTCACGCGCCACGAACAGCCGGACGAACCGACCGATGATATCGCACATGAATGTGATCGATCCGGCCGACCAGCGCAGGTTCGGGGAGCTGGGGGTCATCGCGGTTTTCCAGCCGACCTGGGCCGCCAATTATCCCTATATGGATCTGACCAAGCAGGTGATCGGGCCGGTGCGTTCGACCTATATCTATCCGACCAAAAGCGTGAAGCAGAATGGCGCGCTGATCGCCTATGGCGCGGACTGGCCGGTTGCCACGGCCAATCCCATATTGGGCCTGCAGACGGCTGTCACCCGTATCGACTTTAAAGACATGTCCGGTGAGCCGCTATTGCCTGACGAGGTCATCTCGCTGGAAAACGCCGTGCGCGCGCATACGATCAACGTGGCCTATGCCAATGGTCTCGAAGATGTGACCGGTTCCATCAAAGTCGGCAAAAGCGCCGACCTCATCGTGCTTGACCAGAATATCTTTACGCTTGCGCCCACGGAGATTTCCAAGGCCAAGGTTGTGCTCACCCTGTTCAAGGGTGAGCCGGTTTTTGGTGGCCTTGACGGGTTTTAAGCGCGGACATCGCCTTTACGCCGGCGATTGAAAAGCACCAACCCGATGGCCACCATCGACAGCAACCAGAAGCCGATCAGCATCACCAGAACGCGTCCCAGAGGACCGGCAATCTCGCCGGTGTGAACCGGGTAAGGCAGCGCCATGAATTTATAGGCCGGGCTTGCCGTCTTGAGCGGCCAGACGCCGCGTATGCTGGCATCGTTCGCGTTTACGAAAACGAGGCTGCCACCATAGCCGTCCTCGCGAAAATATTCGCCGGGATCGTTGACCCAGGCGCGGTAAGTCGCGTCGTCCTTTGTCGGCATTGATGTCCCGACAAAGCGACTGCCCGGAATCGCCGCTTCAGCGGCCTTGGCCGCCGCAGCAAACCCTGCGCCTTCGCCTTCGGGCGCAACCGCAGGCATGAAAATAAGCGGTGCACCGATCGCGTCTTCAATATCGTGCTCGAAAAAAATCACCACAGCGGCGCTGACGACAATGAAGGCGGGAACCGCGCCGACGAGGCCAAGCGCCCTGTACCAGGATTTCAGACGATCTTTGCTGTCTGCATTACGCCGGGGGTTGAGAACGTCGCGCCAGCGTTCCTTGCGTGGCCACAGCCGATAGAGGCCCCAGACGATATTGCCCAAAAGAATGATGCTGGTGATTGCCAAGATCCATTCACCCGTCTTACCTGAAGCGAGTGACAGATGAATTTCGCGCACCCATTCAAGAAAGGTGCGTTCATTCTCCTCTGTATCGAGCAAAACGGACCCGTCACCGGCGATACGAGCGCTGCGCGTGTCGCCATCATTTGTCGTATAGCTGACGAAAAAGCGGTCTTTCAGCCCCGCCGTCGTCCACATCCAGTTGACCTTGGCTTCACCGCCTGCAGCCTCGAAACTCTCCATACGTTCTTCGATCGCCACGAAGTCCTTTGGCGTTTCAACTGGCGAAAGCAACGTGTCGTTGATCTCGAAATAATAAGTGAGCAGGATGCCGGTGACGGCCTGCAACAGCCAGATAAGCGCAGCCACCACGCCCAGCCATCGGAACATGGAAAGCAGGATCGATTGATCTGAACCTTTGGGTATGGAACCGGACATCTGCGTACCTCCTAGCAATAAATTTTTCTATTGAGCGGTGAAGACGGAACGGTCCGTCATTGTCCTTTGGCGGCTTCAGGATTGCTCTTACGCCAAGCATCAAGCCGTGCGAGCCACTGCGCGGCCGTCAGCGGCCCCTGTGTTTTGGTTTCCGTGTGCGATGCGATATTTTGTCGGATTTCGAGAAAGAAAGCCGGGCCGGTCTTCAGATGGAGCGCCTTGGCCTTGGCCTCCATCGCCGCCTGCTGCGCTGGCGTTATCGGCGTTTTGGGAGCTGGCTTGAACAGCAATATGTCCCAGTCATCGCCTTCTTCGTGGATGAACATTTGCGTTGTCGGCTGGCCACCTGCCGCCGAAACCTCGTCCCACTGCGCCAGCTTGCGGATGAATGCTTCGTGCTTGCCCGGTGCCATTCTGAAAATTTCGAATGTCGCATGAGGCCATGCTTTGCCATCATCCGCCGCAGCAGGCTCGACACAGACAATCACGGGTGCAAGCAGCGCAGCAAGCATAAGCCATATTTTCATCATATCCTCCAAAACCAAATCGAGAACGGGAACGGCAAGTCAGGGCCATTGCATGGCATGGCGCAGCGTCGGCGTAACGGCGCGAGCAGGAACGCTGATATGCGTTTCTTCCTCGAACACCTCATATTGGCTGCGGACGCCATATTTCGACAGCGCTTCCATGCGCTTTCCAAGCAGGATCGTGTCGAGCGTGATTGGCCCTTCTGCCTCTTCTTCCCCGGCGATCAGCAACAGGCGGCTGATACGGGCCGGCTTTGGGCCTTTTTCGAGACGCCGCACAAAAGCGCGCTCTTCCTCCAGCACTCTCTGATCGTCCCACCATATCGCCGGGCTGGCGGCGATGATCGTATGAAAGGCTTCGGGCCGGGTGTAGAGCACATAAAGCGAAAACAGCCCGCCGAGCGAATGACCATAGAGAGATTGGCGATAGGGATGCGTCTTGTATCGCCGGGCAATATCAGGCTGCACCTCGTTCAGCAGAAAGGACAGGAACAGGTCGCGCCCGCCCGAGCGATAATCCTTGAACTGTGCCTTGAGCGCAGGCATCTGGACGTCGGCGGTAAAGTCATAAATGCGACGCCCGTCATAAATTTTGTCGCCGGGATGCCCGATGCCAACGATGATCATCTTGCCGATTTTCTCATTGTCATAAACGCTTTGCACGCGGCGCGCTTCGGCAAAACCCGTGAACAACGCGTTGCCGTCGAGCACATAAAGTACGGGATAGCCCTCTTTGGGTGCTTCACCTTCGGGACGCGAGACATAGATGCGGAATTCTTGTCCGTCTTTTGATGTCATCTTCCATGTTTCGGTTTGAGGCAGGACATATTCGGTGGCTACCGCGGCGTCCTTCGCGCTTTCCGCAGCCTTGAGAGGGGCAGGCGCGAGAGCCAGGGCCAGCATGGCAAATGACACACCCAGACTATATGTTTTCATCGCGTTTTCCTTTGCATTCCGGCCTTCTGTCGGCCCACGGATAAGCGTCTTCGAGCTGCGCGCCGAGCGACAGCAACAGATCATCGCCGCCATATTTGCCCCAGAACATCGCGCCTGCAGGCATGCCGTTGGCAGCGTTCATCAGCGGTAGCGAGATCGCCGGGAACCCAGCCATATTCTGCAATTGCGTGTAGTTCACATGACGAAAATGGTCGGCAAAAAGCGCGTCGAAATCCCTGTCTGGCGCCAGTACGCCAAGCGGCGGGGCCGTACTGCTCGCAACCGGGCTGAGTACAATGTCATATTGCGCCCAGAAGCGCTGCAGCATCGCGTCGATACGCCCGATCGCAGCGCATGCGCCTGCCAGCTCGTCAGGCGTTATGGCTTCGCGACGTCGCGCAAGGCCAAGCGTCCAGGGTTCGAGCAGCGCATCGGCGGCATCACCCATTTTGGCGTGATAGGTGTCAACGACTTCGCCAGCGCCATAGCTCCAGAGGATATCGAAGGCACGTCCGAGTGAAGCGAGGTCGAGCGGCAGATCGCACAGTGTCATTTGATGGCCGAGTGCTGCGCACATCGCGCTTGCCCTTGTCACCATGTCGGCAATGTCAGGATCGGGCGGCAGGTCATCAAGCCCACGCAAGCTGACAGCAATGCGCAAGGGACGTTCCAGTCCGATCTTGCCAGCCGGTTGGCTGCGCAGGAAATGTGCTGCCCATATCGTATCGCGCATTGAACGGCCATAAAGCCCGTCCGAAGCGAGCACGTCGTCCATCAAGGCGACCGCGCGGGCGCGCAGGTTCCAGTTACGACTTGGCTTGAAGCCGATGATCCCGCAATGCGATGCCGGAATGCGGATTGATCCGCCGCCATCGCTGCCGGTTGCAAATGGCACCATGCCGGTTGCGACGGCAACGGCGGAGCCGCTGCTGGAACCGCCGCTGCTGTGGCCGAGATTCCACGGATTGCGCGTCGGGCCATAGAGCAGCGCTTCGCCGGTGCCGATCAATCCGAATTCCGGCATGGTCGACATGCCGCAGGGAACGAGGCCTGCTTTGTCGAGCCGCTCTGCAAACGGATATTTTCGTGCGCCCTGCACATCCTTTTTTATGCGGGACCCCGAGACATGCGGGAAACCGGGATATTCCATTGACGCTTTGAGCAAATAGGGCACAGCCGCCATTGGTGCATTTGGATCACGCTTGGCGATGGCTTTGCGGGCATGCGCAAAGGCGGTGTGGGAGACGGCATTCACCAGCGGGTTCAGGGATTCAATCCGGGCAATCGCAGCATCAAGCAAAGCGACGCCCGGTACTGCGTTGGAACTCACCAGGTCGGACTGCGCATGCCCGTCCATGGCGCTGATCTCGTCAAGCGAGATCATTTTGCAACCTGACGCGCATCACGAGCATATATCCGAACGCCGCCAGTATCGTCGCATCAAGCGCGGGCACGGTTGTCAGACTGAGATCGGCGGCCCAGGCGGGCAGCGTAATGGCAAGCGAACCAAGCCAGACGATAATGGCCTCCCACCGAAAGGCCGGTGGCGCGATGGCAGCGGCTGGATAGGGTTTCATGAAGCCGTCAAGAACATAGATGGCGGCGATCGGCGGGATGATGAGGCCCAGCGTGACAAGAAACGGAATGAACGCATTGATGATTCCGAGCAGAGCGAACAGACAGCCAACCGCGCCGCCTGCAACGGTGAACATCCACTGGGGCACGCGCGGGAACGTCGCCCCCATTGAAAGCCCGGCCGAATAAAGATTGAGCGCGTTGATGGTCCAGACCGAGAGCAACAGCATCAGCAACGCCGGAACGCCGAGGCCCATATCGACAACGATTTGCATGATGTCGGTTTTCCCGGTCGCCAGCGCAATCAGCGCCGCCATGATCATCAGCATAGGCGCGGCAAAGGGGAAGCAGAGCATCATCCCGGTCACTGCGCCACGCTCTGTGCGTATAAAGCGCGAGAGGTCGGGCATGGCAGCAACGGTCAGCATATTGCCGCCGACGAGCGCCGATAGCGCAATGCCAAAGCTCATGGGAACGGGCGGCCTCTCCACTGGCGCAAGATCGATGGCGTCGCCGCCCAACACCTTGATGCACACCAACGCCAGAATAACGCCGACCAGTGGCACCGCGACCATCGCCAGCCGGTCGAGTGTGCGAAAGCCATAGATGGTCGAAATCGTGATCAATATGCTGCCAAGGATCACGAACAGCCCGAAATTACCGGGAATGCCATAGCCCTGCTCTGCGGCGGCGACCATCGCATCGCCAAAGAACGACACATTCACGCCGAACCAGCAAAAATGGACAATGGCGATGACGATATTGACGAGCGCAGCGCCCTTGATGCCAAAGGAACGCTGTACCAGAACATAGGTGGTGAGCCGGGTTCGCACGCTGATGATGGCCGTCAGGCAAGCCCCCGCACACAGGATAAGGCCCGCAGCAAGCGCCGCCAACACCGCCAAGTGAAAGCCAAGCGCCATGCCTGTGTGCGCGCCATTCAGAAAACCCGGCAGGGCAAAGGTAAAGCTGGCGATGATGAGCGCGACACGCCAGCCGGGAACCGTCAGATGTTCAGGCACGGGCGCGCTTGCATATGTATCGCTGGCTTTGCCTTCGGTCATGCGCTCTCCCAAGCGTTCAGGATTTCTACTGGAATGAAATCTGTGGCGAAGCCGAACGCGTCCGGTCCAACGAAGCTGAGCGCCTTGGCATCACGCAGCATTGCGGGCGCCGCGGCGGCCACGATTTTCACGCGCTGACCATATTTGAGACGCTCGGTCGTAATGGTATCGGCCGTTTCGCGGTCCATGATCGTGATGATGTCGGGTACCATCGCAAGGATATTTCCGTTTTTCCGCGCGATCAGATTTTCGTTCTGAAATTCGATCTCCATACGGTCTGCGCCGCCGAAAGCATCAATGCTGACCCGGCCGATGGAAAAACCGTCGCGCGTTTCGCGCTCCAGATCAGCGATCTTTCCTTCAAAAAGGCTGCCGCATTGAGAATAAAGCCCCGACTGGCGAAGCGCAGTGTACAAGGCCTCGAAAGAGTCATCGCCTTTGGTACGCGCCTTCCTGATCGCCGCGCCAATGGCAATCGCCGTCGACACGCTGCCCGAAATTGCATTGGCTTTCGCCTGTGCGCCACTCAGCGGATATTCGACCATATGCGCAATGCCGCCAAGCGCCACGGACAGCCCCCGCGCCATGCGTTCATGCGTGTGATTATCGTCCGTCTCGATAACGCTGAGTGCACCGCAGGCCGCAGTTAACACCGACGGAGAGGCACAGAGACCGCGGATATTGAAGATCGCCATTTGCGATTCAGGAAACGCCCGTCCCATGCCATCGCAATCGACGACCGGCACGCCCAAATCGGCTGCCGCCATGAAAGGTGCAAGGCCGTTCCCGCCGCCGATTTCGATGGGCAGGACGGCGTCGATCTTGCGGTCCATAATCGCTTCAAGCCGCCGCAGTCCGGCGACGGCTTCCTTGCCGCTCGGCAGTTTTTCCACCGAAACGGTCGGCGCGCCGATCCAGCCACAAGGGGCGATCAGGGCATCGTCTGCAAGCGTGTCGAGTGACACAAGCTCGATTTTGCCGCTACGTTCGAGCGCGGCCTCTGCCAGCAACAGGCTGTAATAGGGGTCGCCGCCACCACCTGAACCCAGAAATGCAGCGCCCGCCGCAAGGTCGACAAGCATCATACGGTCAATGTGCATGACGGGCCTGCCCCCTGATGTCGTCGGCATGATCGTGCGCCCCTGCATGTGCAAGATCACCGACGCCCCTTATTCTCAACTGTGCCGAACGGCCAGGCAGGTAGCTCATGAATATTTCTTCTATCTCTACAATCTCGACGGTTTCGGGCACGCCACCTGCCGCGATAACACGCTCGGCAACCGTCTGGCGCAAGTGCTCAATAGCATGGTCGCGGGGCGTCACGTCATAATCGACAATCTGATCGACCTGCGCACCAATTTGCGCAATCGCTGCGCCCACCGCATTGGCGACTTCGGCGTGGAGCGGGCGCACGACCCGCGCGGCACCTTTCAAGCTGTCCTCGATCAGGAAGTGCCCGCCCCCAACAGCAATGATCGTGGTGGCGCCGCGCGAGGTTTTCATGCGATCCACGGCGTCTTCCAGCATGGACTGAAACCGGCCCCAGATTGTTTCGAGAACAGACTGGCTGAATGCAGGCAGAGTGGATGCATCGCCGAATTGTGCGTGTCCGGAAGCGACAGCGATATCACTGGCAGTCAACGTCTCGCCGCCAAAGATGAACGCATCGCTGCTGATGCGATACCCGACGGAATCCGGCCCGACCTCGAGATCTTCATCACGAATTATCGCGGCGTCGTAATGTTTCGGATCAAGATGCACACGCGTACCGCCGCCAAGCCCGATCGCCAATATGTCCGGCATACGGAAATTGGTGCGAACGCCGCCAATATCCACCGCGATCGAAGACTCTCTTGGGAACCCGTTGGCGAGCACACCGATATCGCACGTCGTGCCGCCGACATCGAGAACGATAGCGTCCTTGACACCTGTCAGAAAGGCCGCCCCGCGCATGCTGTTCGTCGGACCGGATCCCATCGTCAGCACTGGATAGCGTGCGGCATAATCCGACGAAATCAGCGTGCCGTCATTTTGCGAAATATAAAGCGGAGCCTCAAGACCGAGCGCCGCCAGAGCCTGTTCAAAGGACGACATCACATGCTTGGCAAGCGTAGACAGCGCCGCGTTCAAAATAGCCCCGTTCTCGCGTTCGATCAGGCCCAGCCGCCCGATCGCATGGGAGAGGCTGATCACGGCATCGGGATGCTCTTCACGGCATATACGCTCCGCGCGCATTTCCATGTCGGCGTTAATGGGCGCAAAAGCGCTGCTGATGGCGATCGAGCGAATATTGCGTTCGCGCAAGGCGCGCGCAGCATCGCGCACAAGCCCCTCATCAAAAGGCGAAATCTCCCGCCCATCCACCTCATAGCCGCCGGGCAGCAGGAACATGATCTCGCCGATAAGCTGCCTGAGGTCCTTGGGCCAGGCCGTGAGCGGGGGCAAGGCCTCGCCAGAGGGACTGGCTAAACGGATGATCCCGACCGTGTCGAGATGCTTGCGCTCGACAAGCGCATTGGTGAAGTGCGTTGTCCCGATCATGACCGATGTAATGGACTTCGCCGCAACCTTGGCTTCGGCAAGGATCGCCTTGATTGCCGCGGCAACGCCGCTACTCACATCCGCCGTTGTAGGATGTTTGGTCGAGGCAATGACCACGCTGCCATCAACGAGGACGGCATCGGTATTTGTCCCGCCTACATCAACACCTATACGCACACGCTTCCCCATATGGATAATCTGACCGTGCCAAGTAGAAAGTGAGCGAGGCTGCCGCGCAACGCGTAAAACGGGTGCGATCCGTCTGGAACGGGTAAGGTTGCGTGTCAATTTGGGTAAGAGGACGGTGAGAATCCGGCGAAGAGTTGTCACGAGGCCAATCCTTGCCTAACCTCGACGGCTGATATTGCAGGCAATCCTCAACCAAGGAGAGATTGTACCGAATGAACGATGTGATCGCGGCCAAATTTGACCCGCCCGTGTGGATGGGAGATCAAATTCGCAGAGTTCCGTTGCTGGAACGGCTGAATCGTGCGCTTTCTCATCGGCTGACGCTGATCCATGCCCCTGCAGGTTACGGCAAGACCAGCTTGCTGGCGCAATGGCGCGACAATCTTGCCCGGGAGAATATCAGGACCGCCTGGCTGACGCTTGACCGCGAAGACTATGATATCAAGCGGTTGATCCAATATCTGTCCTTTGCCCTGCATTCCGAAGACAGTGACGGCATGCACGAGATGCTCTCGGGCGATCTGCCGCCCCGTTCGGCCATGTCAGCGCTGGTCAACGCCCTTGCCCGCGACACGACTCCGACCATCCTGATCATCGATGACCTGCATCACGCGACAAGCGAGCCTGTGATCGATTTCCTGCAATCCTTCATCCGGATTGCCCCTTCAAACTGTCACTTTGTTGTTGCTTCGCGCGACTATCCCGCACTTGGCCAATCGGTTCTTGCTGCCGAGGAGCAATTTCTGGAGATCACGGTCGATGATCTGAAATTTTCGTCTGCCGAAGCCGTATCGCTGTTCGCACGCTGCAATCAGGAACTGGCGGCGGACGATATCGGCAAAATACTCGACCGCACAGAGGGTTGGCCCATCGCCTTGCAATTGACATCGCTGTCCTTGAAGCGCGGGGTTGAGCAACGGCACGTGATCGACCGGTTCAGCGGTTCGAGTATCGATCTTGCGCGCTATCTTTCCGAACAGGTGCTCATCGCTTTGCCCGACGATCTGCGCGAGATCGTCGTTCGTACCGCGCTTCTCGACCGGCTGAACGGCGAGCTGGTCAACCTGTTGTGCGACCGGACGGATGGATGGCTGATCCTCGAACAACTGGAACGTCAGGGCGTGTTCCTGACCTCGGTCTCGTCGGACATGCGCGAATATCGTTATCATCAGTTGTTCGCGGAATATCTGCGCGATCGTTTCGAACGTTCCGACCAGACTCTCTATGTCTCACTGCAACGCAAGCTTGCGGAATGGTTCGCGCGTCAGGGGCAGTTCGCCAACGCCGTCAATCATATGATTCTGGCAAAAGATGAAGAGGCGCTTGCCGCCATTCTCGAACGTGCCGGTGGCTGGCGTCTCATTCCCCAGGGACAACAGATCATCGTCGAGCGCGGTCTTGCGCATCTGTCAGAGACGCTGATCAAATCGCGGCCCCGTCTTGCGCTTGCCCAGGTCTATTTGCAGATCAAAATGGGTGAGCTGGGTACCGCACGGATGCTTTTCGACCAATTTACGCAAGGCACTAAAACCGCCGGACTTTCCGCGGACCTCAAGACCGAAATTCGCGTCGTTGCCGACACGCTGGCGGATTATGAAAACCAGTCAATAACGCTTGATGATCTGCTGGCGCGCGAAGCCTTGCTCAGAAAACTGCCGACCAACGATCATCTGGTTCTGGCGAATATTACCGAAACGCTTGGCGCCAAATATTTCGAAGGCGGCTGGCTGGAACGCGCCCTGCAGCCGACCTTGGCAGCGCGCGAACATTATCAGGCGCTCGGTTCGCTCTACAGCGATCTTTTTACGCGCTTTCTTGAAGCCCGGATCAAGCGGGGGCAAGGGCGCTCAAAAGAGGCCTGGGATATATTGGACGCCGCCCGGCAGAATATTGTCGCCAGCTTTGGCGAGCATTCCGATCTTGCGGCCAATTGTGCGGCCTTTCAGGCAGAGCTTCTCTATGAGCAGGACAATATCGATGAAGCGCGCGGCCTGCTCGACTGGGCCTTGCCGCATATGGAACAGTCCGACGGCTGGGTCGATGTCTATGCCGCCGCATATTGCACACAAGCCAAAATCCTTGCCAGCGAGGGCGCATTTGAAGATGCCTGGAGCGTGACGGCGCGCGCCAGACGACTCGCATCGCGCAGACGGTTGCGGCAGCTCGAATTGCTTGCAGATATTTGCGATGTCGAACTGCACATATCTCAGGGCTTTTCCATCGAAAATGCACAAAAAGCGGCAGCGGCGATCGATCTCGATACACTTGCCGATACGATGGACGAGGAGTCGCCGCTCTATCGCCCAGTTGCGGTCGCTTCGGCCCTATGCCGGGTTAAATTGCAGCTTTTGTCCGGGGCGTATGAAAGCACTCTTGCCGAGCTTGCGCGGCTGCGAAATTGGGCCAACCAGCGCGGCGCGGGGCGCGTGCTGATCGATATCAACATCATGACGGCCTTTGCCATGCGCTGTCAGGGCGAGCGCGACAAGGCACGCAGCTATTTTGACGAGGCGGTCGGCATGACAATGTTTCAGGACATTATCAGACCCTTCATCGATGCGCGGCAATTCGTGCAGCCCTGTCTCGACGATGCGCTGGCCGATACGGCGATCGATCGGTTTCGCGATCAGTTCCTGAAGACGCTTTCAAAATCGCTTGCAGCCTATAAAAACACCGTGACCGTGCTCGGGCTATTCAGCGAGTCCGAAGCTGAAGTGCTTTATCATCTCAGTCAGGGGCATTCGAACAAGGAAATCGCGCGCCTGATCGGCATGTCGCCCGACACCGTCAAATATCGCCTTAAATCAGTGTTTCGTAAAATCGACGTGACCAAGCGGCGTGATGCCGTTCGCATCGCCGTTGAGCGCGGGCTGGTGCCTGCTGTGCCCTCCCATATCAAGTCCACACCACATCAGGCCCGCTGAAGCGCAAGTCTGGCCTCGGCACGGGGCAACAGGAACAACATCGTCGCAGCGATCAATCCGCCCATACCCATGACGAGCGAGACGACAAAAAGGCCGCTGCCACTTGCAAACAGCGCGCCAGCAATGACCGGGCCAATGGCCGAGCCGCCGCGGCCTATGCCAATCACAAAACCAATACCGCTCGCACGCAGATGCGCTGGGAAGGTCGTCGCCAGCACCGGGTACATGCCGACCACACCGGCATTGATGAAAAAGGCTGCAAGCGCTGCGGACAGCGAAAGCTGCGTCAGGTTTGTAAAGCCCGTTCCGAAGAGGCCGATGGCAAAGAACCCGGCGATCATCGCCCCGATGACGAGTGGTCTCAACTTGAACTTCTGCGCGACAAGGCCAATCAGAACGGCGCTGAGCAAATTGCCTACATTCGCCGCGACGAGTACGCGACCAGCCTCGGAATCATTATAACCCATATCGACAACGATTTTGGGTATCCATTTCTGTACATAATAGAACAGCATGATCTGCGCGAAATAAGCGATTGTCAGCAGCGTCGTGACCCCCGCCAAGCCGCGCGAAAAGAGCGATGTAATCGAGGTTTTCTCGATAATGCCAGTGACTTCGGGCATAGCGCCCATCACATCGTGACCGAGCTTTACGAGCGTGGCGTTGATGCGATCAAGTGCGCCTGCAGGCCGACGGGCAAGCAGCGAGTCGATCGATTCCGGCAGTAAAAACCACGCAACAGGCAGCATGGCGAGTGTTACGCCGCCACCAAAGAAAAATACGCTGCGCCAGTCGCCACTGCCCTCAAGCAGTGCAGAGGCGACGAGACCGCCCAGGATCGCGCCGGTGGAATAGCCGGCAATATTGAGCGAGACATTGAGGCTACGGCGACGCTCGTTGGAAAATTCCGCGACAATCGCACTCGTCGAGGAAAGCATGCCGCCAATACCGAGCCCGGTTAGAAGACGGGTGATCGAAAGCAGGACTATGCTCGTCGCGGCTGCTGACAGCAGCATGCCGGTCGCCATCACAGCAAGACAGCCAAGAATCGTCGGACGACGGCCAATCCTGTCTGCAAGATTGCCAATCAGCACAGACCCTGCCGCCATGCCGAGCAATTCCATAGACAACACGATCCCGAGCATCGCGCGGTCTATGCCCCATTCACGCGCAATGCCCGGCGCGGCAAAGCTGATGGCGAGCACATCGAACCCATCAAGGGCATTGAGCACGATACACAGGGCCACAACGGCGATTTGTCGCCAATGCATGGGGGTTGTGTCCAGTATGGTTCGTGGTGACAGGCTCATTTCAATCTTCCTCCCCTCACGACTGCGATCAGTCAGTCGCAATGCCCAATTTGTGCAGATGGTCTTTCATGATGTTTGCAGTGGCCGCGCGCCGTTCGAGACAGCGCGATACCGGCCCGACGACCGCAATCGACAGACGTCGTCCCTGATAGGGCGATGGCAGGGCGACGCCTGCAAGATCCGGCGTATATTCGGCATTGCTTTGATGAAAGCCCCGCGCTTTGGCGGCTGCGAGTTCGTCCTCGACAGCTTCGCGCGTCATGGGCGTGGTGGCGGAATAGCGCTGAAAGCCGATCTTCTGATAAAGGCGCGCGCGCTCCTCCGCGGGCATTTGAGCGAGCAAGGACCGACCTGTCGAGCTTGCATATACAGGCACGCGGTCGCCTATGCTGGTGAAATAGCGCACGGGTTGCGACGATTCCTGCACATCGAGAAAAATTGCAAATTCGCCTGCGGGCGCGCCGATCAGCGTCGTTTCGCCGGTTGCACGCGCGATGTCGAGAACGAGCCTGTGCAATTCGGTCGGCAAAGGGTTTGCGCGCGCGACTTTTTCGGCAAGATCGAACCAGCGCGGACTTGGGTAATAGCCGCTGCGCGCATGTGGCTCGTACAGGTAGCCAAGGCTTGCAAGCGTGCCGATCATTTTGAACGTGCTCGATCGTGGCCAGCCGAGAGCTTCGGCGATATCCGCAGCAGTCGCCGGTTTCAGCCGATCAGCGAAATACTCCAGCATCAAAAGCGCATTGGCCGCCTGCCGCACAGTCATGGTTTACCTTTCGTCAGCGGGCGGTGTAACCACCATCGACAGGCAGCGCCACGCCGGTCACAAAACTCGCCTCATCGGAAACCAGCCACAAGGCCGCGTCGGCGACTTCGCCGGGCTGCACCAACCGGCCCATGGGCACGCCAGCGACGACCTTGGCTTCATTGGCGGCGGCTTCTGCTGGATCGCCACTGCGCCCGGTAAAGCCAATTTTCATCGGCGTATCGGCAAGGCCGGGGCAAACCACGTTGACCCGGATATTGTCACCCGCAAAAGCCAGCGCCAGCGACTTTGTGAGGCCGACAACGGCCCATTTCGCCGCCGAATAAACCGGGCTCATCATCGAACCGACAAGGCCCGAGATGGAAGAGGTGAACAGGATCGCGCCACCACCGCGCGCGCGCATATGCGCAGCCACTTGTCCGGCGCCCACTGTCGCCGAGGTCACATTGAGGTCGATGGCTTTTTGATAGGCAGCAAGGTCGAGATTTTCGACCGAGGCGGGACCGGGCATACCGGCGTGCGCCCAGAGAATGTCCGCGCCGCCCAAGGCCGCGACGGCCTCGTCAATGCTCTTTCGCGCACCTTCTGCGGTGGAAAGGTCGGCAACCACAGGGATTACATTGTCAGCCCCGAATTCGGCCACCAGATCGTTGAGCGCTTCAGAACTGATATCGATTGCGGCAACGCGCGCGCCTTCGCGCACGAAGCGCTCCACACCGGCGCGACCCATGCCCGATGCCGCTGCTGTGATGATTGCCAGTTTGTTTTTCAGACGCATATCGTCTCTCCTCAGCTTGCAAACGGGTTGGGAAATTGACCTGTGGTGGAAACCACGGTGGTTTTGGTTTCAAGATAGGAATCGAGCGCTTCGACACCGTTTTCGCGGCCCCATCCACTGGCCTTGACGCCGCCATAAGGGGTGGACCAGCGAATGTAGCGATAGGTATTGACCCAGACCATGCCGGCCTCGATCCGCGCGGCAACACGATGCGCACGACCAACATCGCCTGTCCACAGACCGGCTGTCAGCCCATATGGCGTGCCATTGGCGATCGCAACGGCTTCGTCTTCGCCATCAAACGGCATGATTGCAGCGACAGGTCCGAAGATCTCTTCCTGCGCGATACGCATGGCAGGCGTGACGTTGGCAAAGACGGTCGGTTCGACGAAATAACCGCCGGCAAAATCCCTGTCCGTTATCCGCGAACCGCCGGTGACAAGCTCCGCGCCTTCTTCGTGACCAATACCGATATAAGACAGGGTCTTGTCGAGCTGTTGTTCGTGTGCCTGCGGACCCATATGGGTTGCCGGGTCAAGCGGCATACCGACACGCACATCGCCTGCGCGCTTGCGAAATGCGTCCACGACCCGTTCGTATATCGGACGTTCGACCAGAACACGCGAACCGAGCGCGCAGCTTTGTCCGCACAGCGCCCACGCAGATCCGGTTGCCGCATTCAACGCCTGTTCGACATCGGCATCTGCAAAAATGATGTGCGGAGCCTTGCCGCCAAGTTCGAAGCTGAAACGCTTCAGCGTATCGGCGCCGGTTTTCAATATGGTTTTTGCGGTTGCGCCTTCGCCTGTAAAGGCAATCTTGTCGACGCCCGGATGCGCAACAAGATGCGCGCCTGCGGTCGGCCCGTCTCCCGGCACGACATTGACGACACCGGGCGGGAATCCGGCCTCTTCAAACAGGTGCGCCAGCGCGAGCGAAGAAGCTGGCGTCTGTTCCGCAGGCTTCAGCACAACCGTGCATCCTGCGGCAAGCGCCGGGCCAAGTTTCCACGCTGCGGCCATCAACGGCACGTTCCACGGCGTGATCGTGCCGACCACACCAACGGGCAAGCGCGAGGTAAAGGCATGAACGCTGTCATCCATCGGGATGGTGCGACCGGAAAGCTTGTCGGCAAGCGATGCAAACCAATGATAATATTGGGAATGAAAGCCTATATCGCCCCGGGATTCGCGAATAGCGCGGCCATTGTCACGCGATTCAACCTGCGCCAGCGCCTCGACCTGCGTAGCGTAAAGATCGGCAAATTTACGTAAAAGCGCGGCGCGCTCCCACGGCGGCATCTTGCGCCACGACCCCTCAAAGGCTTCACGCGCCGCTGCAACAGCGCGATCGATGTCGGCAGTGCCCCCAAAAGCCACTTCACCCCAGCTTTTCCCGGTCGCAGGATCAATGCTTCCCCTGATGCCCCCGTCCAGCGGCGCGACCCAGGCCCCATTGATGTAAAGCCTGTCGAAGCGGAAATCGTCCACCATATATCCCTCACGCAATCTCTGTATCGAGACCACTTGATATCCATGTGGAGATCTGGTCAAGGCGCACTCAGGGCTATAGGCCGCCTATTACCCGTTCTTGCTTCTCATCACCCAAAATAGCGCCGGTCAATGTGCCCATCCAGTAGCGCGCGGCGGCCAATGCATATTGCGTATGCTACCTATGTCTGAACCTGATCACTTGTACAAAACTTTCACGAGGCACCCGCCCTCCTGTCCGTCTTTTCCAGAAATTTGCAGACTTCATTCAGCGATTTGTATGGAACGACATCCGCATCCGTGAAGATTTCGTCGTCCGCAGGGATCTGATTGCGACAGAAATTTCCAATGCCGACGAAGGCCAACTTCTCGTTGCTGTGCCAACCCACACACGCTCGTTTAAGTCGCGCAAGGTTGTCCGTGACGGACAGGCTCGCCTCCGTCATCGTGACCTCGCCCGTCCCGCCACTCCGTACACCCCTCCAGATGGCGTTCAGAAAAACCCCGCCCAAGCAATTCTTGGCGCAGAGACTGTGCTGATCCTCCATATAATAATCTTCCCTGACGCCCAGACAAAGCACAGGGCGAATTTTTTGCAATCGTTCAAAAGCCTGAGCGAATTCAGATTGCGATCCGCCGACGGACACCTGTACGGGATCGATCAAAAGCACGACCTGATCCTGATCAGCCAATGTCAACACCAAGGACAAGTCGTGAATTTACTTTATCTGCCCTGATCAACACCTCAGGGTTGCCCATCACAAAGCCAGGGGCTTTCTTCGAGGAACTTGCAGCCATATTGATCGTGATGCGTGGATGAACACGGTAAGTGTGATGATGATCGAGCTTTGCGGGCGAAAAAGACAAGCCCTCCAACAGACCCAGAGGCCTGCCCTTTATGCGTGCTGGCCCCTCTGCCCCCGCAAATGTGTCAGGTAATAATCACGCCAGAGGTCAGCATCAAATTCACCCCACGCCGCATGACGCCATTGCGATGACGGATATATCGGGATGTAATCTCCGCGACCCCCCAACCCATCCAACAGATGATCAATCCGTCAATTCATCATCCGCCAATCCACCAGTCAAAAAGGGGTCGCGGAGATTACATCCCGATATATCCTGCCAATGCCAATGACAGGATGGTCGGTGAGAGAGGTGACGGTGCCGGTCGAAACCGGAATGCTTTGAAAAAGTGGTGCCCGGGGGCGGAATCGAACCACCGACACGACGATTTTCAGTCGTCTGCTCTACCAACTGAGCTACCCGGGCGCCTTCAGGCTACCATGCGCGAACGCGCTGGCGGAAGCGGCGTCTTAAAGTGCGTCTACCGCCTTGTCCAGCTTACTCGTCACCCTCATCGTTAAAGGATGGCGATTCTTCGGGTGCAGCCGGAACGCGATAGCGTTCGTCAAACCATGCCAGAAGGTCGCGGTCACGGCACAATTGCGAACAGAACGGCGCCTGCTTGGCAGGAACGGCCCCGCCACAGATCGGGCAACGGTCAGTGGAACGCGGTATCGACATGGATATCAGATAGAGCGAAGGTGGGGTCGACGGTCAAGTCGATATCTCGGCCAATGCGCCGTCGCAGGTCATCGGTTAACGCAGGCCGCGCCAGTAACCAGTCAATGACCGCAGCCGACGCGATCAGTCGGCGTTGGCCGTGGCCCGTGGCGCGCTCGGCCTGCCGCAAGAGCAAGAGCGCAGCCGTTTCAGTCGGGTATCCCTGCACATATTCAAGAAAAGAAGGCCTGCGGCGCGGACGGACGATTTGCAAAAACCCAAAGCCGTTGACCGCGGTCCGTTCAAATGGTTGCGGCAATACAGCATCGACCGCGTTCGCTGCTGCGGCCCGCACATCCCGTGCGCGCGGCGTTGGCAGGTCGATCCCGATCGAACCGCCAATGTCGAACCGGCAAATCGCCTCGGCAGCAGCCTGCGCACCCGACACGGCAAGGCGGTCAGGGGGGTGGTCACCATCGACATCAACCAGCGTCATCGCAGGCGTCAGCGCAATTGCGAGCATGCCATCCTTGAACGGTACGAGACCACTTTGCGCCTGATCGAGAAGGTCTCCCCACCCCGCATCTTCCAGCCGGTTATCGCGGACATCGACCTGACGCATCGCCATGCCTGACGTTGCGAGTTCCTCGGCAAGGGTGGGACCACGGCTGACAAGGCCCTGTTTTACAGCATCACCCTCGACCGCGCGGACCTTGGCGAGCCGGGGGCGTCCGCGTTCAGGCAGTGGCAAGCGTACGACTTCGACGCAAAGCAGCGCCCCTTCGACGGACTGCGCGGGCAGCGGTTCCAGCCGCGCTTCGATCCCGCCAAGATCAACGATACCACGTGCAGGCGGCAGGCGTTTGGTGAGACGTGCACCATAGACATCGCCAACGCGCAGAGCCTCGCTTGTCCGCTCGATGCGCGCCGCGACGATCGTATCGCCTTCCACGCACAATGCGCGCGTTTCGCCCAATCCGGCTTCAATCAGCCATTCAGCCATGTGCGGCAGGGGCAAGGCCCGCAGCTTCAAGCAAGGCGCAGGTTTCAAAAAGCGGCAGGCCGACAACACCCGAATAACTGCCCGACAGAAAGCGAACAAATCCGGCGGCGCGACCCTGAATCGCGTAGCCTCCGGCCTTACCAAGACCTTCGCCGCTGGTCACATAGGCATCGATTTCCGACGTGCTCAGCCGTTTGAAGGTGACGATGCTGGTCGCGCAACGCTGGCGCAGCATGCCCGCCGCATCGATCACCGCAATGGCGCTCAACACACGGTGACGCCTGCCCGACAGCCGCGTGAGGCACGCGCGCACGACATCAGCGCTCTCCGCAAGTGGCAGGATATATCGCCCGGCAGCGACCGTCGTATCGCCGGCAAGAACGACGTCGTCTGCATTGCGCGTGACAGCACCGGCTTTTTCGATCGCCATGCGCACGGCATAGGCCCGGGGTGATTCGCCTTTTGCGGGCGTTTCGTCAATTTCAGGCGCGTCTATCCGTGCCGGGCAATAGCCGATCTGTTCGAGCAGCATTTTGCGACGCGGACTCGAAGACGCGAGGACCAGCGTCGGCACGGGCGATTATTTGAAGCGGTAGGTGATCCGGCCCTTGGTCAGATCATAAGGAGTGAGTTCGACGAGCACCTCGTCACCGACGAGCACGCGAATGCGATTCTTGCGCATCTTGCCTGCGGTATGACCCAGAATTTCGTGATCATTTTCCAGTTTCACGCGGAACATGGCGTTGGGCAGCAGCTCGGTAATCTGCCCGCGCATTTCCAGTAGTTCTTCCTTGGCCATTCAATCTCCTTGGGGCGCGCATGCCTGATATGCGGCTGCACTTGGCCGAAATGGGGTCAGAACGCAAGGATTTCAAGCATCGCGCACCACCGGCCTGTTCATGTTCGGTCTGGTTATTCGGCGAGACGCCGCGCATTCGATGTTGCACGCCGGTGAATTGGCTCGAGCGCACGCTTGCAAGCTTCGACCGGGTCTTCAGCAGACGCCGCATCGCGCATACCTTTGGAAAAGGCATCGATTTTTTCAGGAAACATACGACCGAATTCTTTTAAATCCGCGCCTTTCGGATCAACCAGCGCGTTCCCGAGCATCGCACTTCTGCGCGCGATGACAAAAGCCGATGCGCCCCAGGTCTCGATCGACATGCTCCACAGCCGTGTCGCATTTTCAGTCATCCGAAACCAATCGGTCATATGTTTCTCCAAAGAACGTTCCGCCGTTGCGAGTAACGCTTCGTTTCTTTACAGGCAACCACCATGACAGATGAACTGGTCTTTGCGATACCCAAAGGGCGCATCCTCGACGAGGCTTTGCCGCTGCTGGCGCGCGCCGGCATTGAACCGGAAGCCGGGTTTTATGACGAATCGAACCGGGCGTTGCAGTTCGCGACCAATATTCCCGGCCTGTCGATCATTCGCGTCCGCGCCTTTGATGTGCCAACTTTTGTTGCGCATGGTGCGGCCGATATCGGCATCGCCGGAAATGACGTACTGCGCGAATTTGCCTTTAGCGAGATATACGCCCCGGTCGATCTTGGCATTGGCAAATGTCGCCTCTCGGTCGCCGAGCCTGCCGATGTCGCCGTCAATGACGATCCCCGGCAGTGGAGCCATGTCCGAGTCGCCACCAAATATCCCAATCTAACGAGCGCGCATTTCGCTGCACGTGGTGTTCAGGCCGAATGCGTCAAGCTGAACGGCGCTATGGAACTCGCGCCCCGGCTTGGCCTCTCGACGCGCATTGTCGATCTGGTTTCAAGTGGCAAGACCTTGAAGGACAATGGCCTTGTCGAGGTTGAAATCATCGAACAGGTGACGAGCCGTCTGATCGTCGGGCGCGCCGCGTTCAAGACCAAGGCTGCAAGCCTTGCCAAATGGATCGAGCGTTTCCGGGAGGTCGCTGGCGATGCCATTGCGGCTGAATAGCGCCGAACCGGGTTTTGCGGATGCCTTTGCGGCGCTTGTCGAAGCGGGCCGCGATACGGCAGGCGATGTGTCTCAAACCGTATCGGAGATTATCGCCGACGTGCGTGCGCGTGGCGACACAGCGGTCTTTGCGCTCAGCCAGACATTCGATGCTGTGACGCTCGATGCTGAAACGGTGGCGTTCACGCCTGCCGAGATCGCAGCGGCAAAGGGCAGCATCGCGCCCGAGCTGCGCGCCGCACTTGAGCTGGCCGCCAATCGCATTCGCGCCTTTCATGAAGCGCAATTGCCAGGCGATCATGACGCGGTCGATGCGTCTGGCGTGCGCATGGGTTGGCGCTGGTCGCCGGTCGATGCTGCGGGAATTTATGTCCCGGGCGGACGGGCGTCCTATCCGTCTTCAGTGCTGATGAACGCGATCCCGGCCAATGTTGCTGGCGTCAAGCGGCTGATCATGACAACGCCGACCCCGCACGGAGAGGTCAATCCGCTGGTGCTGTACGCCGCCGAGCTTGCAGGCGTTGAAACCATCTTCAAGGTCGGCGGCGCACAGGCGATTGCCGCGCTTGCGTTCGGCACGCAAACCATCCCTGCCGTCGACAAGATTACTGGCCCGGGCAACGCCTATGTCGCCGAAGCCAAGCGCCAGCTTTATGGTCGCGTCGGCATCGACATGGTCGCAGGGCCATCGGAAATATTGATCATCGCCGACGACAAGGCAAACCCGGACTGGATTGCCGCCGACCTGCTTGCCCAGGCCGAACATGACCCAACGGCACAGTCTATTCTCATTACCGACAGCGCCGCGCTGGCCGACGCGACGGAGGCTGCTGTCGAGCGGACGCTGCAAGCGCTACGAGATGACGCTGTCGCACGTGAAAGCTGGTCCCGCTTTGGCGCGATTGTCACGGTGGCCTCGCTCACGGAAACCCTGCCGCTTATCGACGCGCTCGCACCCGAACATCTGGCGCTTTGTGTCGCCAAACCAGAAGCGCTGTTTGCACAGGTCCGCCATGCCGGGTCCGTGTTCATGGGCTATCGCACGCCCGAGGCGATTGGCGACTATCTTGGCGGCCCCAATCACGTGCTGCCAACCGGACGCCGGGCGCGCTTTTCATCGGGGCTTTCGGTCGCCGACTTCATGAAGCGGACGACGTTCCTCGACTGTTCGCAAGAGGGTCTCCGGGCCATTGGGCCATCGGCAGCGGCACTTGCCGATGCAGAGGGCCTGCCTGCGCACGCATTGTCGGTCAGGCGTCGCCTCGGCGGAAACACCTGAAGTCAGGGTTCCGTCAAGTCTGTTCGGGCGGAGGCGTTAAAAGCGCTTTGTCAAACGAAGCGCCGTCCCGATATCGTCGGGCAGCGAGGCAATATGGCCGGGATCACGTCGCCAGAAGATATTTGTATCGATGCGCCCGAGCGAAAGGTTGAGCGACCACGCGGCCTCGACCGCGATCTCGCGTCCACTCGGGCTGAGCGTCGTGACGCGCCGCGCCCATGTCGTCGCCTGGCTCGCATAATCATAGCCAACCGGCACGTTGAGCGCGACGTTACCACCTTCAACGCGCAACGGCTGCGACACGCGCAGCGCCAGCCGATCCGTCCGCGAAAACACGCCATGCTTTTCTATGTCGGCAGAAAAGCCAAAGCTGCGTAGCCGCGCGGCATCGTCGATAAGCCCGCTGCCAAGGTCAAGTTTTGTCAGCCCGCCGCGCGCAGCCGCACCAAATGTCCAACCGCCGTCGAGCCTGAGCGACGTATCGAACCCGAAAAAATCGCTCGCCGCCCGGCGCGCGCCGAGCGCATCCGACCCTTCCGCGCCAAGGATCGTCCCCGCCTCGTCGAGATGGCTGTAACCCAGCGTTACATTGGCAGGGCCAAAGCGGCGTGACAGGCTTGCCGTGAACAGTGAAACGCCGGGCGTCTCTTGACGAATATCGGGCCGCAGCGCCGCCGCACGCCCCGTGCCCGCCGCCATGCCGACCGTCCAATTGCCAAGCTGCTGCTGAACGGCTGCAGATTTCGCACCGTAAAGTGACATGCCATCATCGCGGCTGGTGTCGCCGCTGACGATAAAGGCATGACCACGCGCATCACCGCGCATCCGGGAAAGAAGATCGTCCGCGCCATAGCCTGCGGCAACGCCAAATGCGGCACGCGCCCCGACCTTGCCTGTCGCAAAGCCACGCGTCACATGCGCATCCGCGCCCACCTCGGCATCAAGCCCGGTGAGCGCAAGCCCGACCCAGGGTCGCCGCGATGTCGGTGCGGATATTGAAAGCGCATAGCCGCCCGGCCCGAGTGCATCATTGACCTCATGTGCATTTGCAGCAAGCGCACTGGCCAGCCTCGGGCGCGGTGCAGCGCGTGCGATTCTGCTGGCGAGATCGACCGCGAACGCCCGGTCATAGCCATCAAGAATAATCACCCCGCCAAGCGCCGCCCCAAGCCCTGCCGCATCGCCCAGCGCGCCGCCGACAACCGCCACCGACCCAGGCTCTGCCGAAATCGGCGTACCACCCGCAATCGACAGCGCCCCTTGCGGCGAAAATGCCTTGGTCAGATCGAGAAGCCCGCGGCCAAATGTCGTGTCAATGCCCGGCGCACCCACGTCAATCGCCGAATTGAACAGGATCTCGATGATTTGATCGGTCGACAGATTGGGAAACGCCGAAGCAAGCAGCGCCACCGCCCCCGACACGCCGGGCGCGGCATAAGATGTTCCACTGTAATAATAACCCTGCCCGGTATGATCGAAGCTGATCACCGACGTACCGAGCGTCGCGATATAATGCTGCGCGCTATTCCCGGCACGATTGCTGCCTTTGCCATCCGCATAGACCGAGATCTGGCCATTGCGATCAACGCCGCCAGCGATCAGAACGCGCCCGTGCGCAACGCTCGACACATTGGCGATCTGCGCCAGCGGATCGGGGTTGATATCGGCGTCATTGCCCGCCGAAATGACGACGATCACACCCGCGGCGGTGGCGTTCGCAATGGCATTGCGCAGTCGAAAATTCGCGCCCGACCCACCAAGAGACATATTGATAACCCGCGCACCGGCCGCGACCGCAATATCGATAGCAGCCGCAATATTATTGTCGCTGTGCGTACAGCCATCGGGTTGCGCGCAGCTTCCCGGCGTATCTGTGCGCAGCGCGATCAGGGTTGATCCGAACGCGATCCCGTGCATGTCCTTGTCGTTCTTGGCCGCAAGCGCAACCGCGCTCACCGAAGTCCCATGACCATCCTCGTCATCATAGCTTCGCGTGCTCGCGACATCGCGGCTCGCCGGGTCAATCCGGCCTGCGAATTCCACACTTTGCATGTCGACGCCGCTGTCGATGACCGCGATCTTGACGCCTTGTCCAACGGCGCCATCCTTGTAAGCCTCGATCGCTTTGATAAAGGTCGCCGCATTCGACTGTTGATATTCGGCCGTGTCATAATTTTGCGCAGGTGGCGGGTTGCCAGAGGGTGTGGAAGGCGGAGTACCGCCGCCACTGCCACTGCCGCCACAGGCTCCCAGCATGACCACGCACAACGCCAATGGAACCGCCATTATCATACGCCCGGGCCGGAATGGTCGGCGTTCTTTCATGGTTCATCCTTCCGCTTCCACGCGGGCAGTAAAGAACATATTACATAGGTCAATGTCTAATATTCTACGTCCTTTGTCTCTATATTTCGTTGCCAAGACAGCCGCGCACTTTGCAGACGCGCGCTTGCCCGCTATGACGCGGCGCATATGACCATCGACCTTGCCCATATCGAGACGTGGATTTTCGATCTCGACAATACGCTTTATCCTCCGCGCGCAAACCTGTTCGCGCAGATCGACAAGCGTATGGAGCAGTTTATCGCGCAATTGCTTGGCTGCGATACGACCGAAGCGCGGCGTGTGCAAAAGCGATTTTTCCACGACCACGGCACGACATTGCGCGGCTTGATGGATGGCCACGGCGTTGCACCTGCGACATTTCTCGATTTCGTCCACGATGTCGACATGAGCGTGCTTTCAATCGATACGGCCCTTGTCGACCGAATCGACGCGCTGCCGGGACGCAAACTGGTCTTCACCAATGCTGACACGGTCTATGCGCAAAAGGTACTGGCCGCACTCGGGCTGGATGGCGTTTTTGAAGCCATTCACGATATCCACGCCATGAATTACCGGCCAAAGCCCGAACCCTCATCCTATCATGCCATGTGCGAGCGCTTTGGCATCAATCCGAAACGGGCACTATTTGCCGAAGACATGGCACGCAACCTTATTCCCGCCAAGGCGCTCGGCATGACGACGCTCTGGGTCAATAATGGTGCGGAAAGCGGCGCATATCAGGCCGACGCAACGGCAATCGACATTTCCACCGCCGATATCGGCGACTGGTTGAACACTCTGAACTTGAAAAGGCACGCAGCATGAGCGATTTGCAGACTATCATCGACAACGCATGGGAAACCCGCGGCGAAATTGACGTCAAGACGTCGGGCGACGTCCGCGACGCGGTCGATGCCGCGCTTGCCGGTCTTGATGCCGGAACCTATCGCGTCGCCGAAAAATCTGATGGCCAATGGGTCGTCAATCAATGGCTTAAAAAGGCCGTGCTGTTGTCGTTTCGCCTGAATGACAACCGTATCATGGACGGCGGCCCGTCGGGAGCCAACTGGTTCGACAAGGTGCCGTCGAAATTCGAAAACTGGGACGAAAGCCGCTTTCGCGCCGCCGGATTTCGCGCGGTTCCAGGCAGCGTCGTGCGTCAGGGCGCATATATCGGCCGCAACACCGTATTGATGCCCAGTTTCGTCAATATCGGCGCCTTCGTCGATGAAGGTACGATGGTCGACACATGGGCGACGGTCGGAAGCTGCGCACAGATCGGCAAGAACGTCCATATTTCCGGCGGCGCAGGCATTGGCGGCGTGCTTGAACCATTGCAGGCTGGCCCCGTCATTATCGAGGACAATGCCTTTATCGGAGCGCGCAGCGAGGTTGCCGAAGGCGTCATCGTCGAAGAAGGCGCGGTGCTTTCAATGGGCGTCTACCTTGGCGCATCGACAAAGATCGTCGACCGCGCGAGCGGCGAGGTCATGCGTGGCCGGGTTCCGGCCTATGCCGTCGTTGTTCCGGGCAGCCTGCCCGACCCGAAGGGCGGCCCCGGCCTGTATTGCGCGGTCATCGTCAAGCGCGTCGACGCGCAAACGCGTAGCAAGACCAGCATCAACGAACTGCTGCGCGAATAAGCTTCCCTCGCTTTGCGCGCCTTCTATAAAGACAGACATGACCAAGACCGTTGACCCGATCGCGCTCACACAGGCGCTGATTCACTGCCCGAGCGTGACACCGGCCGACGAAGGCGCGCAGGCTGTGCTGAGCGCTGCACTTGAAGAGGTCGGCTTCACGGTTTCCCGGCATGTCTGGGGTGAAGCGCCCGATGGGCCTGTGCATAATCTTTATGCCGAGATCGGCGACGGCGATGGGCCGCATTTCGCCTTTGCCGGGCATACTGATGTCGTCCCCATTGGCGATCACGAGGCATGGTCGTCCGAACCCTTTGCGGCGTCTATCCAGAACGGGCATCTCGTCGGACGTGGCGCATCGGACATGAAGGGCGCGATCGCCGCCTTTGTCGCCGCCGCTGCCGCGCACGGCGCCCCCAAGGGCAAGATCAGCCTCGTCATCACCGGCGATGAAGAGGGTCCGGCGACCTATGGCACCCAAATGCTGCTCGACTGGATGGCGGGGACTGGACACAGGCCTGATCATTGCCTCGTCGGCGAACCAACCAGCCGGGAAAAACTCGGCGATATGGTCAAGATCGGTCGTCGTGGGTCGGTCAATGTCTGGATCAAGGTCAAGGGTGCGCAGGGGCATGTCGCCTATCCGCACATGGCCGATAACCCGATTCCGCACCTTGTTCGCATTCTTGGAAGCCTGCAGGCGCGTGCGCTCGATAATGGCAATGACTGGTTTGATCCCTCGAACCTTGAAGTCACCGATCTTTACGTTGGCAACCCGGCGCATAATGTCATTCCGCCTGTCGCGGAAGCCCGGCTTAACATCCGCTTCAACGACCAGCACAAAGGCGCTGAACTTGTCAGCTGGATCGAAGAGATCGCGCGCAAGGAAACACCGGGCGCAGAGGTAACCGCGAAAATATCGGGCGAGGCGTTCCTCACCGAACCGGGCACGTTTTCCACGCTGATCGGCAACGCCATCGCATCGGAAACCGGCATCACGCCGAAATTATCCACCAGCGGCGGCACGTCCGACGCACGCTTTATCCGCAGCGTCTGCCCGGTCGTCGAATTCGGCCTGCCCGGCGCATCAATGCACAAGATCGACGAAACCGCCAGCGTCGAGGATATTCGCACGCTCAGCCGGATTTACGGACGCATCCTCGCCGACTATTTCGCTTAGGGTCAGGACCCATTAAATGCACACCCGTGACGCAGACAGGTTTGGTTCATGGCAAGGCGCGAATGCGCCCCCGATAGCGGCGCTATCGGGCAATTGAGCAACGCCGCCATGGAGCAAACATGTCTGTGCCGGGTTCGCCATGTCCTGTGGCGCAATAGCGGGCGATCCGCAGCGTCAAGTCCGCGCCGACGTGGCGCCGCCACGCCGACA